>NZ_JBSOQX010000001.1:0-331525 GCF_053819265.1 Lacticaseibacillus sp. 30 | reverse complement strand
GCAAGCTCCGCTGCTGATACTGCTAAGAGTCTTGCATCCTCACACGCAGCTGGTTCCGAAACTGTTAACCATCCGGCTCAGAGTGATTATACAAGTGCAGCAAATAGTGCTGTTAACGCCGCCAATTTGGCTGCTTCCATCGCAGCCAAAGCTGCTAGCGAAACAGCTAACATTGCACAAGCAAATCCAAACAACACCTCACTTGCTTATCTGAAGTCAGATGCTGCCAGTGCAGCACTTGTTGCAGCTAATGCTGCTAAAGACGCTGCTTCATACGCGGCCTATGCAAAAGCCGCACAAGAATTGGCCCACGATTATGTGGATCCAAATAAGGCGGCACAAGCATTATCATTTGCTGCTCAGTATGCAGCCTCTGCAACAGCTGCAGCTGATACAGCAAAAAGCGCAGCAACCCGTGCACAAGCTGATCGTGATCTTGCCGCACAGATTACCAGTGGTAAGTCGAACCCAACGGGAGACCATGGAACGACTGATCATGGCAATCAAGGCACTGGTCAAGGTGGACAGCAGGGCACAGGCGGTAAAGGAACCACAGATAACAATGGTTCACAAACCGGTAACAACACGGGCAACAATAACCAGAATGGCGACAATGCAGGCACAGTTCACACCGTTGCAAATGAAACTGGTGCCGGTGCCAAGACAAATACAGCCGACATCACGGGTTCAGGCACAGCAAACGGCAACGATCACACGTTACCGCAAACTGGTGAAACCGATGCGGCTGGTGCTCTAGCACTAGCCGGTGTTGCATTGATGGGTGCTTTGGCACTAATGGGTGCAAAACGGCGCCATGAAAACTAAATTGTAACAATATTGAAAGTGAGGGTGATCCATATGGTAGGGAAACAAAACTTACCCCGTGCGGCACCTTAGGGTGTTGCCAGTCATTATTTCTTCGCCAATCACCGTTAATAAACCATGGAATTTCGAACCAAAAAGTAATTTTAAAAAGAACTCAGTAGAATGCCACAACACTCAAAAACAATGACTTGTTTAAAGCAAGCAATGTTTTTAACGGTGTTACAACGAATGATTAAGTTGTGATAAAGGAAAAAGGGGTGGATTAATTTGAAAAAAAGCCAAAACATCGCGTTTGCTGATACTGAAAAAATTAAGGTTAAGCGCGCTAACTTTCGATCCTGGAAAAAGGGGAAAAAATGGCTCTTTGCCTCATCACTGATTGTGACAGTGATTGGTGCGGGAGCGCTGGATTCTGGTAAAACAGTTAAAGCTGACGAGGTGACACCGGAAACTATTAAGATTGCTGCGTCCATTGATCAAGCGCCGACTAATAAGGAATCGGCCGAAGCACAACAGGCAAAGGATTCTCAGTCGAGCCAGTCGGCAGTCAATACTCAGCCTAGTACTCGACCAGCTTCTCAAGCTTTGATTGCACCACAAATCTCAGCAGTAGCTGCTCAACAATTTGTAGCACCCAATGCCATCGCTCAGTCAACGGCTGCGTTAACGCAGACAAATTCAGCTCAGTCATCCGAAGCTTCTTCAGTTGTAACAGCAAGTGTTGCCCCTGCAGCCAGTCTTGTAGCA
The DNA here is from genome assembly GCF_053819265.1 of Lacticaseibacillus sp. 30. Classification (NCBI taxonomy): domain Bacteria; kingdom Bacillati; phylum Bacillota; class Bacilli; order Lactobacillales; family Lactobacillaceae; genus Lacticaseibacillus; species Lacticaseibacillus sp. 30. The sequence goes on along the minus strand of NZ_JBSOQX010000001.1, from coordinate 329,953 downwards.
CCTTCTGTCAATGCAATCCAAGCGACTGTAACGAAGGACAAGCAAACTTTAGAGACGCGCGACGTGCAAGTCCAAACAAAAAGCAGTTTTGACCCAAGCATTGCTCTTATTGGTGGCACAGACAGTAAAGGTAATCCATTGAATCCTGAAGACATAAGTTTGACGGGAACTGTTACCACTGCTTACGCTGGCTCATACTTCCTTCGATACGAGTACATTGACCCTTATACGAAGGAAAAAATAGGAAAAACAGTTAGAGTTAATGTTAGCGATAGAGAAGTTCAACCCCCTGTGGTATCTTCTGCGGGACAAGCATCTACATCTAGTCTTGCTACTTTAAAGAACAACTCAAGTGCAACTGAAGTAGTAACAAAACCGGTTGCTTTAGATTCACTGAATTTGACAAGCGTTTCTGCTTCACTTGCCTCTTTTGCCAAAACAGATCAAGGTCGAATTACTTTGAGTGAAGCTGCAGATAAAATCAATTCTGGCGTTAACTTCTTTAGTGCTGCTGTTTCACTTAGCAACGATCCAAAGGTACTTGCCTTCCAGACACAACTATCTGCTGCAACTGCTGCTTCTGACGTGGCACTTCAAAAGTCGTTAGTGGCTTCATTCAATGCGACAGCGGAAGGCCAAGCAATGAACTCTTTAGCAGCAATTCAATCATCAACTGCCAATGATCCAGCCTTTCAATCAATGATTGGGTCGTTATCATCAAGTACAGCAGCTGCTTCTGTCGCTGATGCTAGTGCGACATCTTCGTTCATGGCTACAGCTGCTGGAAAAGCATTTATGACGCAAGCATCATTGGTAGCTGATAAAGGATCTCTGGCCAGTGCTGCAGCAGTTTCTGCATTTGCAAAAACTGCTGACGGTCAACAAATGATTGCTGCCATCTCGTCATATGCTGCTATTCCTGAATTTGCTGCCTACAACAAGGCAATGTCTTCGGCAGTCGCTTCCTCAAATGAAAGTCTAGCTCAGTCTTTGACAGCTTCATTCTTTGCTACTTCATTGGGCTCAGCGTTTATTCAAGACATGCAAAAGTATGAGTCTACCAATTCTTACAAGGCGATGCAGACCGCAATTACTGAAGCACAAGATAGTGTTGCTAAACAGTTGCAATCAACTATTAGCGTTACTGCACAATCGCTTGTTAAAGCCGATTCAGGATTTAGCATAACAGGGATTCTTAGCAGTATTACCAGTTTTGCGTGGAACGCAATTAGTTGGTTGGCTTCTAATATCAACCCGGTTAAGTTGGTACCGAATTTGACTGGACTTGGCCAGGTTGGGGAACTGATTGAATCTGTCATTGGTGGCACGCTTGGCAGTGCATTCTACGGCACAATTACAACCGCAATTGGCGGGTTCGCAACATGGATAGTTGCTGGTGTTCCAGCAACTGTCCTGAACTCGATTGTCGGTATCATTCCTATTGTCGGTTGGATTACCAATGGTGGTAACTTGGCTGAACTTGGTTGGACGGGCGGTATTGTTGGTTGGTTAAGCGGTCTTGTGGGTTCCTCAATTGGAGCATACTACGGCGCTACTATGGCGGCTGGCCTGTCCAAAGATGGTAAGGTTGATAATGTTGTCAGTGGTGTGGCATTAGGCGCAACAATTGGCGGTTTGGTTGGCCACACGATTGCTAACTGGGCGATTTCTTATACCTTAGGGATGATCGTTGAAGGGATTGCCGTTGTCATTGCTGTTGCGGCTGGTTTCATTGGTCTTGGTCCTATTGTTAACCCTCTGGAATTCTTCCTACTCGGCTGGTTCACACCTCTTACAGACACGATTGCTAGTTTAATTGGTTCGCCAATAGGGGCTGCGATCGGCGGTGTTATTGGTGGTGTCGCTGGCTGGTTGTTACAACTGGTTGGTATTCAAGTCAACTTACCTGATGCTGGCGGCGTTCTGAAGGGAATCTCTCAATTGCCGGGTATTTCAGATTTGATTGGCACAATTTCACAGATTTCTTCAAAAGCAGGTAAGCTAGTTACGAAAAACGTTGTCATCCAAGCAAAATCCCATTTTGATCCAGCCGACGCCTTTGTTAGCGCAACTGATGGTGATGGAAATGCAGTAGCCCTTGATCAAATGTCAGTTGATGGCGCTGTTACAGTTTCTATTCCGGGCACCTACATTCTGAGGTATTACTTCACCAATGCAGCTAATAAAAACGAGATTGTTACGAATGACGTTTATGTTACCGTTACGAGGTAGACAACCATGAAGGCAAAAATTGAATTAAGGCCATTAGTGTTGAAAAATAAAGAAAGTTTTCAACCTGAAAAGTTGCTTGTTAATGCAAACGATTCTTTGGGCAATCCAGTGCCATTAGAGCTTTTTGGATTGTCTGGTGAAGTTAATCTCACGCGCCCGGGTGTTTATCAGATCACAATTGATTTTACTGATCCTGTTTCTAATCAACATATTGAAGAAAAAACATCTGTCACGGTTCTTTCGTAATTGTTGGTTTTTCAGGAATTAAAGAAGTCAATTCATCAATTGAATTGACTTCTTTTCTACATAACGGAGTCAAATTAGTTGTTGATTCGTTATGGTAACTATTTTAAGGGCTCTTGACTGGATGGAGGGATGTAAATGGGGAAAAGGCAGCGTCAAAATAAAACAAAGTTGAAGGGAAATCTTCCAATTGTTGAATTAACTAAAGTTCAAAGAAGGTGTTTAGATACATCGGGACTTATCTTAGTGTTCGCTAGCTTGATAGCCCTCAATATTGGACATTCTGTAAATGCATCTTCAAATGGCGATGGGGTGATTGCCGGTGATGCAACCACTAATCAATCTTCAGCGAATCAGATGTATCCGAGTGGTCCCTCCTCCATCAACACAACGAACTCTACTGCATCGGCAATTAGCTCTGCCCCAGCTAGGCGTGTTTCCGAAGAAGGGAAAATAGCGCTAGAGAAGCAGCAATCATCAGAGGTCAGTCAGACAGATGTGACGGACAAAGCAAAAAAAGAATTGAACGACTCTGGAGAAAGCGACCAGAAAAAAGAGAATATTGTATCTGTTTCTGAAACGAATCAGGTACAGACACCTAAGATTCAGACAGCCGGGGTCACAATAAGCCGAAACTCGTCATGGTCCCCAGCAGAGAATCTAATAAGCGCCAGAAATACGCTGGGACAAGAGGTTGGTTTAGATGATATTCAAACTGTTGGCACTGTCAATTCGGCAGTAGTTGGAACATATTTTATTCAGTATGGGTTCAAAGATGTTTCAGGCGGAAAAGATGTTACCCAATTCTCCTCAATTACGGTCACAGACAATAATGATCCAGTTCATTATAAACAAGCCGGAGAAAATATTTTACCCAGTGTCCCAGTGGGTGCTTTAGCATCAATTAAGACAAAAGATACTTTTTTACTCACAAAGTCTTCTTGGATGCCAAATAATAACTTTATTAGTGCGACTAATAGCGATGGGGAATCAGTTAACCCTGATAAGATTTCAATAGACGGAACGGTCAATCCAACAGTTGTAGGTAATTATTTTATCCGTTTTAGTTTTACTGATACAAAGTTAAAAACACTCGTTGCGAATATGGCCAAAGTGACAGTTGTTAATACACTTCCACTGGAGAGTGGCGATCTAAGTCAAGGTGGATACAAAGAAAGTCATCTAGCTTCCTTTTTTCCCTCCACCACCAACTACCCCAGCACCAAAACGGTTTACTTGCCAGATGATCCGAATTTTAAACCTGATGAAAATGAAATTTCGAAATATTTTCTTCAATATGTCAATGAACTTCGGACGTTAAATGGCCAAACAACCTTGACGATTTCAGCCAGCGATACGGCGCGGGCACAGCAGCGGGCGCGGGCGATTGTTGATAGTTTCAATCATGAGACTGTCAGCAGTGCCACCGAGAATATCGGAACTAATGCCGGTATCACCGACCAAATGCACTCTAACCAAGAAATTGCTTATTACATGGTGATGGCTTGGTACGATGAGACTGACAATCCGGAACCATTAGGAGATGGCCATTATGGGCATCGCGCCAATTTGCTTTATGGCGGGCCAACAATGGGATTGAGTTTCTATCGATCGTCAGCTGGGACGGCTGAGTTTACAGATTATTATGCCTTTGAAGCACCGATTTATACGGACTTCTTGCTTTATTTGAAAGCGAAGTCGATGGCTAATGCGATGACGAATCCGGTGAGCGTGCCGCTTCCGAATATCACGTTTGTATACGTTAATGCGGCAACACTTGCAACCTTGCGATCGTATTTAAATTGGTCACAGGTGGGACATGCGGATCCAAAAGTAGAAAATAACGCAAAACCCAGCTTATCATTAGCGTAATCACCCCACATTCATGTAAGATTATGTTATGGCATAATCAAGCTTTTTATGGGGGATTATACAATAATATCAATAAATTGTATTTTTATGTCGATAAATTGCACAGAGCTTTATTAATCGCCTGGTGGCCGTTAAAAAACGTCCATGTCGATTGATGAACTTACCAAGGAGGCAAGCATGGGATTTTTTAGTAAGAAGTCACGTTCGGAGACGGCTAATCTGCTCGATTCGCTAGCCAAGCAGTCTAGTTCAAGTGAGCAGCGGCAAAAATTGGGTGGTGGCAAGCAAGCTTTTAGCCCGGCAGATGGTGTTGATCAGTTGGCAAAGGCACTTGCACCTGGTAGTGCCGCGTCAACGCAACAACTTGATCAGTTGAGTAGTGTTGCCTCGCTTGCTAATGAAATTTTAAAACCAACTGAAAGTAAAAGTGATACTTGGTCAATGAATATTACGGGAGGCACAGAGTTAAGCTTCGCAGATGATCAATTGACGGTTTATGTGCAAAATGAATCAGAAGCAGCGGCGCCGAACGATCAGGCAGTTCCTTCAAAAGCGACTGTCAGTCAACCGCAAGATGCTGCTGCCCCCATCCAACCTGATCAGGCTGAACACCATGCAGATGACGCGGGAAAACAAGTGCCTGATCCGATTGTAAAGAGTGTGGATAATACGGATGCTGCTACCGCCAGTCAGGCAGAGGTCGTTACTCACCATCAAGTAAAGGCGGCTGGGGCCAGCGCCACGCAGCAACAATCTGAGGCCCCCGCGGTTGTTTTACAAGAAGCCGCACCGCAGTTGGATAACCAATCGACGATCAAATCAACTGGTGATCAATATCATGAAGCGTTGAAACAAAATAGCATTCTCATTACGCAAATTGCAGTTTTACAGAAGATAAACGAACAGCTGACCACGCAAATAGAGCAGTGGCACACTTATCGTTCGAAGACGACCGTTTACATCAAAGATTTGATGGCTAAGCATCAAGCAACACTTGCTGACTTTGAAAGCAATCGGCAAGCCGCTGAAGAGGCCAAAACGCTTCGTTCACAAAATGAGGCTTTGCTGGAAAAGGAGCAGACACTGCAGGATCAAGTTGCCAATTTGACACAACAACTAACAACTACAAAAGCTGATCTGACAAAGCAATTGGAAGCGGCCAAGACTGATTTAGCAAACCAGTTAGAAACAGCCCAGTCTGATCGAGACAAGGCGCTTAATGCCAAGTCTGATCTCCAAAACGAGTTGAGTAAGCAAATTGTGGCAGAACAGATTGCCGAAACCGATCTTAAGCACGCCCAGGAAGATTTGGCGGCAGCGAAGCAGGCGCAGCAGCAGTTAGAAGCTGAATTAACCAAGCTACGTGCTGAACGCGGCAATCAGGCGGCCACCTCGGTCAGTTCCCAACCAGCTGTAGCTGTCCCAACTGCCAAGGCGTTGGCAGACAGTGGCGTTGCCTTAAATAGGCTGGACGTGTTGCCATCGAGTGATGTGCCTGTTTTTGAAAGCGATTTTCCAGAAGCATAAACAATTGACGGTTTGAGGTAAACGCAATGAGAAATGGGGGATTTTAATTGAACTATTTTGTAAATGAAAACATTTTTTCAATGAACTCAGGAACTGAGTTTTCTGCTGCTAAGCGATTGACGTTGTTCAAGCGTAACGGTGTGCCGGCAAAAGTTTTGACTCGGAATTATAATCCATTATTGATTGACGACTTGAAACGGGTTGGCTTGGAACAGGCTGATGTCTTGAATATGTACAATTATTTTCAAGAGGCTGTGGCGGTGGTGCCGCAAGACATCGATATTCGCTATACGGAAGTCATTGATAAATTCGATTACCATATTGTGGGTATTGACGCGAATGAATCGCAAATTCTTCATCATGGGAAGGTTGTTGGAAAAGCCTTAGTTGCACCAGCTACTGTCGGTTTGGTTGGCTCGCTGGAGTATTACAATGACATGAATGCTACGGTCGCTAAGGATGTCTGGGATCGGCGCGGTTTTAAGTCGTCAACGCAATATTTTCATCCTGATGGCCAGATCGGACCGCAAGTTTTTTATAACCCTGCAGGCGAACCGAAGCTCGAAATTGTCAGAATGAATGTCAATGGGACATTGATGAATACCATGTATCAACTGTTAAATTACAAAGGCCGTGCTTGGCGGTTTAACTCAGAAAGTGAATTGTTCATTTTCTTCATGAATGAAATCGCAGCAGCCGAACCAAGTGTCTTGATTAACGATCGGCCTTCGCTTATCAATGAAGTGGCCGCTGTCACTGAGGCAACCGCCAAATGGCAATATCTGCATAGTGTTCACACGCACAACCCAGAACGAGTTGGCGGGTCCAAGCATTATGTTGACTACCTGAAGCCGCTGTTTGCCACACACATCAATGACTTTGACGGCGTGATGGTAGCGACTGAAGAACAAAAGGCCGAAATAGACAAGTTCTTCCACTTTAAGGAAGTCGTCGTTGTACCTGACACTTTTGCCGATGCACACGATTTAGTGCCGATCAAAAAACGGGATCGCAACAAAATTGTTTATCTTGGTCGCATTTCACCAGAAAAAGAACCGCAAGAGGCTATCAAAATTTTTGCCAAAGCAAAGAAGCAGTTGCCAGATTTGCATCTTGATTTTTATGGGTATGTCTCAGATCAGGACGTCGAGAATGGCATGATTGCGTATAGCAAGGAACTGGGTGTTGATACAGCTATCCAGTATCACGGTTATCAGACGGACGAGGAATTGGCCAAAGAACTTGGCACGGCAGCGGCGTTACTCAGCGTTTCGTCTTCAGAAGCTTTTGGGATGAATATTTTGCAGGCCATGAGCTACGGCGTCCCAGTGATTGCCTACAATGTCAAATATGGCTTGAATCTGTTGGTTGAAAAGGATGTCAGTGGCTACTTGGCACCTTTGAGCGAAAGCAAAGCAGCCGCTGATCATCTTGTAAGGCTGCTGACAGATGCAACACCAAATGCAAAGTGGGCGGATATGGTTAACACAACTTATCAAAAGTCACAGACATTTGATGCTAAAGCAGCTTGGCAGCAGTGGCAAGATCAACTGGCAACCGTCCCGAATCTTTTTCTTAGATAGGAGTCCTGACCAATGATATTCTTTATTAATTCGAGTTTTAACCAAAGCAATTCAGGGATTGAACATGCCCAGTTAAAACGGGCTGGACTGTTCAGGGACCATGGCGAACCGTTCAAAATGATTTTCCGTGAATGGAATCCGCGCTTGCATGAATACCTGAATCATAATGACGTTGCCGACAGCGAAATTCTCGGTATGTTTGATTATTTCCAAGACGCAGAAGATGTGCCAACGAAAATCTTGCACGCTGAGGACATTGACTTCGGTTTAGATAATCTGAGCTACCAAAAAGAGCCGAATCAGTTCCGGTATTTGGTGCTTCGTGGGAACCAATTTGTCGCGCGGGTGAACTATTTTAGCGATGATCCAACTGAGCGTGTCAGCTCCATTGAACAGTTTGACGCGTTCGGAAATCTTTTCCGGGTTGATTTCTACGATTTTCGCGGTTTCATGTCTTTGTCCCAGTGGTATACGCCAGACAACAAAATTGGGACTGAAGTGTGGCATAAGGTGGATGGTCGGCCAGTCCTTGAAACCTTTAACAAATACGATGCTAATCACGTTTTCACAAAAACGGGCTGGCGGCTGACGGAAGATAATGGTGCTGTTTACGTCTTTTCTGATATTGACGAACTGACCTTGCATTTTTATAACCGGTTGAATGAACAATATTGGGATGACAAGCGGCCAAACATTTTCATCATCGATCGATCGCATCTCGGCGATTGGCAACTGGTTAACCTTGCGCGCCCAGCCTATACCGTTATGCATCTGCATAATTCTCATGCTGGGGATGCGCAAGACCCAATGCATTCGGTTATGAATAACTTCTATGAGTACAGTTTGATCCATGCAAATGATTATGATGCGGTGGTTTCAGCTACCGAAAAACAGACTCACGATGTCCGCGAACGCTTCCATCCAGAAAGTAAGTTATTCACGATCCCCGTTGGCGTTATTCCTGATGAACAATTTGCCCGACCGCGCGTTGCAATGGCAGATCGTCAGCCAGCCAAGGTGTTGGTCACAGCACGTGTTGCGCCGGAAAAACGAATTGATCATATCATTGAAGCGATTGGGATTGCTAAAAAAGATGTCCCTAACATTTCACTTGATGTCTATGGTTACGTTGACCATCGTGACAATGATGAAGCAATGACGAAAATCAATGCAGCGATCAAGAAGTATCATCTGGAAGACGACGTTAAGCTACACGATTATGTGAAAGATGTTGGTGCCGTTCAGCGTGAAGCACAAGTCTATGCGTTGGCATCGGTCATGGAAGGCTTTAATTTGTCATTGATGGAAGCGATCAGTAATGGCATGGTTGGCGTTACCTACGATGTTAATTATGGGCCAAATGAACTGATCGTTGACGGCGAAAATGGTTTCGTTGTGCCATTCGAAGGTATCAAAGCCATGGCAGCAAAATTCGTTGAGTTATTTACCCATCCCGATGAATTACAGCAAATGTCAACACGTTCGTATGAATTGTCAGATCGTTATTCAGAAGAAAATGTTTGGCAGGCATGGCAAGCACTTTTGGATGATGCGAAGAAGAAAAAGTTGCCCCACATTGATGAGATTACTGAGGGGATTGGCGATCAGCGGGTGAAAACGAAGGGGTAATTCGTTTTTTGCGCAAGTTGGTTTCAATCACCGTCAAATGAAGATGGTGGTGAGTTGTTTTTCGTCGCAAAAATGGCTTCTACAGGCAGTTTGCCTCTAGAAGCCATTTTTGATGATGATCGCGATCATGAGTGGGTAATCTTCGGCAGTTTAACGATCAGTTGGAAACTTAATCCCGACCATTGACCGTAAGTGGAACAGTGTCGTGTGCACGTCTCGCGCAAGTTGCAACCAACTGGCATATTGTTTTTGTTGTTCAGGATCGTTGAGATTTTCGAGGACATTACCGATTGCCAGTGCTTCCCCAGTTAGGCGATTGGCGTAAGTGATGGTATTGAGGAGATTATTTTGCTTGTCGACATCGTAATGATTGATGAGTTTTAATTCAGTGATGTTGTCGATCACGATTTTTTCATGAAGGCCGTAAATTTCTGACGGCATGAATGAATCGGTGGTGATGCCGATGTTGAGGGTAACATCAAACTTGGGATATTCCAGAAAAATGGCGCCTAAACCATCAACCCCAGTCTGAATGGCGGTGGCAAAATAACTCCCTTTCTTTGGTCGGCCAAATAGTCGCAAGGCGGCATATAACGGGTAAAGGCCAACAATTTGCAGCGCGCCCCCAGCTGATGCAAGCGTGAAGCCATCCGGTTGTTGACCGGCAAGGACTTGATCATAACCGGGAAGATCACGCATGGCAACGAAGGTAGCACCTTGAATGGCTGGCATGGTCGCCAGTGTGGCCGCAACATTTTCAAAATTCGGCATATGCAGCGGATAGACTGCTTCAAAGAACCGAACGTCAGGGTGATCGGCAAGTAGCTGTTCAATAGCCGCAAACTCAGTAGGATTCGTGACGGCAGGCGGCTGCACAATCACATGTTTATCTGCCTGAATGGCTCGCTTAATTTGCTCAAAATGCCTGATTGGCGACGAGGCGATGAAAACTGCCTCAAGACCGTCGCTTTGCAAAAAAGTATTCAGGTCAGAAAAAGCGGTGGAAGCGGACTGCTGGTCCGCAAATGCTTGTGCGTCCTTGGCATCGTCAGCATAAACCGCTGTGAGTTCCCACTTTCGGGAAATGGTGGCTGCTTCGATGAATTCGTTTGTGATTTTATTGGTTCCAATTGTCCCATATCGTATCACTTAAATTCCCTCCAAAGAATTAATATTTGTAGGCTAATTATAACGTGATGGTTGGCAATGAAAAAGAAATCAGTATCGAAACGACCTAGCTTTTTGGTAGGATTTCGTTGGCAAAAAGATTTAGCTGATACCGTTACAAGTAGCTTTATATGATCTGAAGACATTAGAAGTTTCCGACATCATCAATGATGATTAATGGCATGAAATTAAGAAGGACATACCGTTAAAACATTTTCACAGCGAAATTTAAATGAGTGTCATATTCTTTTGATTATTTTTATATAAAATGAGTTATTTAACGGCAAAATATATTGTCGAGCCAAGATACTCGCATCATGGCCGCCATTCTGTTATTTTTAAATTATTAATGAACATCATTTTCGATGACCGGTTTCAATCGATCATGAACTCGCTTAGCGTGCGATTAGTGCTGAAAGTAAAATGTTTGCCGGGCGAGAACGTGGCCTTTTAAAATATCCAAAATTGAATCTAAATAGGCGCCTTGTTGGTCAGAGTTTGCCATTAGGTGCTAATCATAACACTGGCGGGGATGGCGACCTTTTCAGCGGAATCATCATCTTGGCTTGTGCGATGAAGGAGGAATCTGCCTTGTTTTATTTTGTAACGAATCAATTTGACGTGAATGATCCTGTTGGGGTTGAACAATTAAAGCGCCTCACGCTGTTTAGCGATAATCAACAGGATGCAAAAATTTTGGTGTTAGACGATCAGCCTGACTTGTCTCAGCAAAAAGACTTGGCGCAAGTGGCTGCGAATCAGATTCAGTCCGTTTTCACAGCTATCGTGCCACATACCAATGCGACGGTTCGGGTGCCTTATACAACAGGTGATATTCAAACTTTTACGCAGTATCAGGCGCGACAAAATGGGGAAGAGACTGCTTTTTTTGACGGTGAGCAGTTGGTCATGAAAATTAGGTATTTCACGGCAACCACTGGTGGGCAGGCCGTGTTGCATCAAATTCGGACGATCTCATATTTCAGTGAGCACGGCGATCGGTTACGTACTGAGGAATACGACCTCACTGGCAACAAAATCAGTACACATTATTTTCGCGCTGATGGTAACTTACGGTTAACCGTCTATTTTCAAATTGATGGATCGTCTTTGTTGACGATTGATTATGACCAGCAAGGCACAATTCATAAGATTTCTTACTTAGATCGCGCTGGTCAGACCGCGGAATTCGCTAACTGGATGGCGTTTGCAACATTTGCGCTAGGCCGGACCGTGCAAAATACGCCAGGTGAGGTCATTGTCGATCATCCTGCAACGAGCCTCGATGAACTGGTGAAGCTTACTGCCATCACCCGTTTAACGCCTGTTGTGCGCAATGAGCATGATGCGCAGGCGGTTAAGCAGGTGCTTGAACAGCCCGATTTACGCTCAAAAATTGTCCAAATTGTGATTGATCCAAAAGCCGATTACGCGACACTCTTGGCTGATGTCGGCATTCAACTCTTGCCAATTGCAGCAGGGGATGATTCGGTCGATCAACCGGCAACCGCACCTGAATGGGATGACCGCCAAGCGGGGCAGTTGGCATTGATCATTGACGATCAACATGCTCCGAATTTTGAACAGCTTATTGGCGCGCTGTCTTTAGTCCGGGTCAAAGCCGAGCAAGTGAAACTCACTTTTTTCTTCCAGCGCCCAGATTCACCGCTTAAACAGCAGCTTCAGCAACAGGTGAATCAGTTAGGACTGAATCAGCTCATTCGCATTCAAGACGAAGTAATCCAAGAAACCTCGGCACTTGAGCAGTCAGCAGCCTTCATCGTGCCAGACATCGCCAATCTGAAGGATGATAACGTACTAACGGCCTTGGCACACGGCACACCGATTATCACCTTCACAGGCGATCCGCTTGGCGGTGCTGACAAAGGCGAACTGGGTATCTTAAAAGCCAATCAGGACACATTCGAACTCGCTGGCCTCATTCAACGTTTGATCACGGACAAAGATTGGTGGACGCAAATTAGTCAGAACGCACAAAAAACCGCCAAACCCCTGCGCCGTTTAACGGTTTGGGAGTTGTGGCGGATGAAATTGGTGACGGCGGGTTAGTGAAAAGAAGTGTGCTCGTTGAGATTTGTTGCTCAAAAGACATAGACATGAAGGAAGCCATAAGTTACATCTTTAAGATGCAATTTGTGGCTTCTTTAGATGGCAGCACGTTGACTGTGACGAAACATTCATATTTCAGACGGAGTGCTTCCCAAAGATGATCTATTTTGTTATACTAGTTCTTGTGTTTTGGAGAGTTGGCAGAGTGGTAATGCAACGGACTCGAAATCCGTCGAACCGGCTAATACCGGCGCGCAGGTTCAAATCCTGTACTCTCCTTCTTTAATTGCAATGAAGTGTCACATTTGGTTATAAACCTAATGTGGCATTTTTTTCTTGCTTTTGGCCTTCTATATAATAAGATGACGCCGATCGACGAGCATCTTTCTCACCCAGTGTCTTTTTTACTTAGACGATTTGTTACTGTGTTAATAAAGCATATGACGATTTTTTAAAGGAAGTCGATCGCGTTAATTGATCTCAGTCGGGTAGGGCTGTTCTTATATCTTCAACACGCTTTTCGCTGAGTGTGCGTCTGGACTCGAAACCACAGAACAAAGATTTTTCAAGCAAAACCAAAAGCAATATTTTTAATAGCCAACCGTTCGCGAAACACTATTATTTTAATTAAGTCGTTTTCATCTTCCGTGCATTGCCACGTTTAACCTTGTATAATACGATTATCGCTAAACAAGGGAAGGTCGACACTTGAAAATTTCCATTAAGAAAGTACCGGCACTGTATGACCTCTTATATGGTGCCTTTGCCTTGGTAATGCTAGTTGCTGCCATCATGGCGACATTGCCAAACGGCTTCTCATTGACGGGTGTTGGATCAACACTGATGCAGTGGGCCAATCATTTGTGGTGGCTGACGTTGCCTGGGATCGTCTTACATTTGCTGTCGTATTTTGCGAGTCAGAATCAACGGCTGCTTTTAATAGGCAATCTGATAGGCTTGTGTGCCTTTATTGCCTTCATTCTGATTCCGAACTACAGTGTCTTTGCAGTCATTGGTTTGGCTGTTGCCATGTTCTTAATTTTGTCAGGCGCCAAACGATCTCGTCGTGTCCATAATAATTCGGAGGTGTCGTGATGGCCTGGTTAAAGCATAAAAAAGAAGAACCGCCTGAGATTGGCATCGGCGATCATGATTTTAGTCAATTCGTGCAGGATGCTCGCCGTGATCCGCAACGGTTTAAGGCCGTACAGTCAGTTTTCAGCCGCCTGAAGCGCAAGCCGCGAAAAGATGATTCGCGGCAACCTAAGCGACATTAAATCTGGTTTGGGGTGGGAACACCTATTACAAAAGTGTTGGTTCAGCCTTGATTTGTTAAAGACTGCCAACACTTTTTTGGTCAATAAGCCGTCAAGGAATTCGATGAGATGATATAGAAATTGTATTTAAGCAACCATCACATTTTCGCAAGGTATCAATAAGAGAAGTGAACGATGTCCCTCGTGGATAAGTTGTCTTCTTACATACCAGTGACATACGCATTAAATAATATTAGTAATAAAATTAATTATTCAGTTAGTTCCATTTTGTTTTTAAAAATCTCATGATATGCAATGCTGATGGATAAAGCATTAGCATTACAGAATGGCTTTAACCCGCATCAAGCTTACATTTCTTACACTTTTGTCACGCGTTAAGAAAGCCGTAAAAGCCGTTGAAAGTGTTGAATCCAGGTCACGATTTTGGCATACTATTTTTATCGAGAAGGAGTGAAACAAATATGAAAAAAGCATTCGGCGTTGTGTTCTTATTGGTCGTCATTGTCTTGGGCTTTTTCGGCTATCAGTATTGGAACAGCACCTATAATGGCGTTGAATCCTATGCAAAGGTGACACAAGGAACCAAGCATGCGTCCAAAAATAATGATGGCTCCCCTTATAAAGTTAATGGTAAACAGTATTACTATTATGATTATGAGTTCACTTGGGTGACAAAGGATGGTCAAAAACGCGAAGTTGGATATGAGTCTGGCGAATCTGCAAATCCAACTGAACTACAGCCTGGCTCTTATGTGAAAGCAACTGTTTCCGAGAAACGGGTTATCAAAGGCCCAGAAGTTGTGAATAAAAATGCGATCCCTGCCTCAGTGCTTTCTAAGCTTGAGTAAACGGGAACTGGCAAAAAAGAACGAAGCAGGCTCATTATGAGCTGACTGCTTCGTTCTTTTTATTTTTTACTAAGCTTGCTCCTTGAGTTTGAGCGAACCATCCTCGACAAGCTTTGTCAGAATGCGATAGAGAAGTTCCTCAGAGAAATCGCGAGATTCCGACAGTAGGTAACTGTAGGTATCGGCTACACCAGGATCAGGTACTTTTGCTAACCACGTCTGCAGTCGTGCATTGACCTTGTCGTCGGTATAGAGTTCAGAGACGAGTGCATCTGTCTGTTGGCTGATTAATGCGCGCAATGCCAAGTTTTCTGCCATGTTCAGCTTCCTTTCTAACTTGATACCATTATACCCGGCAAAGATTTTTAGGCAAAGCTGTGCTGCCTCTTTGATTTCGCGCGCAGCTAGGCTAAGATGTTAAGCATGATGATACCATGGTTAGTAACCCAGCCAACAATTCAATCTGCGCAGCAATTGCTAGGGATGCAACTGAGTCTGGCTGGCTGCAGTGGTTTGATTGTTGAGACTGAGGCGTATTTAGGTGTAGAGGATAAAGCCGCGCATGCGTTTGGCGGTCGAAAAACACCGCGTAATCACAGTCTGTATTTACCGGCGGGCAACGTTTATGTTTATCAAATGCGCCAGTACTGCTTATTGAATATTGTGACGCGAACTGCGGAGGTGCCGGAGTGTATCTTGATTCGGGCGCTGGAGCCGCAAGCTGGTATGGCGAAAATGCAGCAACGTCGGCACCAAGAAGGCGTTGGGTTGACCAATGGCCCGGGCAAGCTTTGTCAGGCATTGGCAATTGACCGTGCGCTTGACGGCAGTCGATTAAACGCTGGCGGCTTGCAGCTGACGGCGACAACATTTCAGCCGCGTCACATCACAATAGGACCGCGCATTGGCATTCCAAACAAAGAACCTTGGACAAGCGCACCTTTGCGTTTTTCCGTGCAGGGGAATCCGTTTGTATCAGGCACAGCTCGGCGAGATCAGGATTTAAAAACGAGAGGATGGCAATCATGAGCCAAATCAATATGTTAGATGCAATTGGTGACAAAATGGATGCGCTGGATTTCGATGGTGATTTAAGTCTAAACTGGGATAAAGATGCCCATGTGATTGAACTTGAAATCACGATGACAGTACAAAGCGAGTCTGGTATCGAGGTTGAAGATCAATCTGGTGAGACCGTTGACAATGGGCCAGTTGAATATCAAGATGCCATTTTATTTTATGATGAAACCCGGCTGCACGGTGAAGACTATGCAGATGATTATTTAGCTGTTTTCGGGTTTAATGGAAAGAAGGGCATTGATAAAGCCACAGTGGATGCTTTGTTTATCTATCTGCAGGATTTCTTAGACGATAGCGAAAGTGACCTCATGGATTTTGTCGATGGCACGTCTGACGATGATACTTTCGTCTTGAATTTTGACGATGCGGCATTTGAACGGATTCTGGCGGAACAGCCGGAGGAGGATAACCGCGTCTTTTTACCCTATCCCAAGTACTAGTCAGCCTGCCAAAGAAGAAAGAATATTGGCTGCAAGGACCGGTCGGCTGACTTTTCAAGCCGGTATCTGGACAGTAGCAGTTTTTGCATCAAAGAACACGTTTAAAGGAGGCAACCATGAATGATTGGACAGCGTTAACGGTCACAACCACCACTGAAGCCATTGAGGCGGTCAGCAATATTTTAATGGAGGCAGGGGCGGTTGGGATTCAAATCAAAGACGCCGCTGATTTCAAAAAAGAAACCGTGGATGCTCACGGTACCTGGTTTGACCCGAAAACGGTGCCGCATTTGGCCTCCGGAGCACAAGTGATTGGGTATTTTGATCCAGCAACATCACTTGTTGAACAACGCGATCATATTGCAACGCGGGTCCGCGGGCTTGCTCAATTCGGCCTGGATCCCGGTGCTGCAACCGTCACCTTGGCAGATGTCAGGCAGGCGGATTGGGCAAATGTCTGGAAACAGTATTACCATCCCTTACGCGTTTCGCGATTTTTGACCATCGTACCCAAGTGGGAGCATTATACGCCGCAACAAGCAGGCGAATTGCAGTTGACACTTGATCCCGGTATGGCCTTTGGCACCGGCACACACCCGACGACCCAGCTGATGCTTTCGTTATTGGAGTCCGTGATCCGCGGTGGTGAAACCATGATTGATGTCGGCACTGGCTCAGGTATTTTAGCGATTGCGGCTGAACGGCTTGGTGTCGGTGACATTTTGGCGACCGATGTGGACGAAATTGCCGTTAGAAATGCTGAGGCTAATATCAAGCTAAATCCGGTTAGCCACATTACTGTCACCGCGAATGACTTGTTGAAGGGCATTACCTTGTCAGCCGATTTGATTGTTGCCAACATTTTAGCCGAAGTGCTGGTGCCGCTGATTCCGCAAGTGCGACCACGATTAAAAGCTCATGGGCACTTCTTGCTTGCTGGCATTATTGCCGACAAGGCGACGTTAATTATTCGGACTTTAGAAGATAATGGCTTTTCAATTGCTCAGCGGCGCGAAGCCGGTGGTTGGGTCGCATTAGACGCAGTGATTAAAGAAACAGCGTGAGGTGGCACGGTTAGCAATCAAAGCAATGAGCGTTCTTGGCCGGAATGGCCGTGCTTTGACGATTCTGATCAAGGTTCTAATGTGCAGCTTTTTGCGCTAGTGCTTGCGATTCGTTTATGAGGAGGACATCAGATGCAGCGGTATTTTACCGATCAAAAACTTAAAACCGGTGACGTTGTTCAGTTAGATGCGACCATTGCCAAACATGCGATCAAAGTGCTGCGTCAGGATATTGGTGATCGGTTCGAACTCGTTGACCCCATGCACCACGCATATTTGGCAATCATTCAGCAGTCGTCGCCGCTACAGGTCGCGATTGATGAAGACATAACTAAAAAAGTTGAACTGCCACTGGCTGTGGAAGTTGTCTGTGGTGTCAGCAAAGGGGACAAATCAGAATGGATCGTTCAAAAAGCTACTGAGCTGGGTGCCGACAAAATCGGTTTTTTCAATGCCCAGTGGGGAACGGCACGGTGGCCGGCGGAACGGGTTGTTAAAAAAATCGCCCGTTTACAGGAAATTGCTAAAAATGCTGCCGAACAAAGTCATCGAAACCGGGTTCCAGATGTGACGATGTATGCTAAGCTAAATCAGGTAGGGCAGACTGCCGAGGCGAAATTGGTCGCTTATGAGGAAAGTGCCAAACAAGGTGAGCATGGTGCCTTAATCTCGGCGCTATCGCCTCGGCCTGCTTCGTTGTGTGTGGTTTTTGGTCCAGAAGGCGGCCTTGCACCAGAAGAATTATCAGTTTTAACGGGGCAGGGGTTTATTGCTGCAGGATTAGGGCCGCGCATTTTACGTGCAGAAACTGCACCGCTTTACTTGCTTAGTGCCGTGTCGGTTTTAACAGAATTACAAGCAACATCTATATAAGTGTCATTAAAGGAGAACATTTTCATATGAGTCGTATTCTCAATTGGGTCAAAGTGCCCCGCAACAGTGTTATTAGTTGGAGCATTCTGATCACCTTGATTTTACCGTGGCTATTTCCGTTATTTCATATCAGCACAGCGATTCGTGTCGGTGTTTTGTTTATTCTCATCGATATGTTCAGTGCTTGGTGGATTGGTAAGATGATTCATCGGCATCATTTGGCTTGGTGGTGGTTATTCGTTCTGCCAGTTTTATTTGCCGCCATGGTTTTTTTGCGTTATCAATGGTATGGCTATTTCTTTGTGCCGGTCTATATTTTGCTCAGTCTGCTCGCAATGGCAAAGGACTAGCATTTTTACATAGAATCGTTATAATTTAAGGGTAATCTAAGAAAAGTGAACCGTCACGCACACTGCTTTTTGAAAACGGTGTGTTGAGATAAAAGCGCGCACTGACGCGAAACAGCAAGCGTAGCGAAGCGGCGATAAGCGTGTTGCCTAAGATTCTTTTGGCAGGTGCTTATCGCCCTTCTCATAATATCAGCGTGCGCGTGCCTGTGAAGGCGTGGAATTCAGGAGGGAATAGAATGGCCGAAGAAGTTGAACTCACCCAACCGGATGTCATGAAGTTGTGTAAGGCTTACATGAACCCTGAACACTTGGCATTCGTCGAAAAGGCCTACAAGTTTGCCGCATATGTTCATAAGGATCAGGTTCGCAAATCTGGCGAGCCGTACATTATCCATCCCATTCAGGTGGCAGGGATTCTCGCTGAATTAAAAATGGATCCAGCAACAGTCGCATCTGGTTATTTGCATGATGTCGTCGAAGATACCAATATTACTTTGGGCGATATTGAAGAAGTGTTTGGTCATGATGTTGCCGTCATTGTGGATGGCGTCACCAAGTTAAGCAAAGTGACCTATGTTGCCCATAAAGATGAGCTGGCAGAAAACCATCGAAAAATGTTGCTGGCAATGGCCAAGGATCTACGGGTCATTATGGTGAAGCTGGCTGATCGGCTGCACAATATGCGGACGCTGCAACATTTGCGGCCTGATAAGCAACGACGAATTGCCAACGAAACATTGGAGATTTACGCACCCTTAGCTGATCGTTTAGGGATCAGTACCATCAAATGGGAACTCGAAGATCTATCGTTGCGATATCTCAATCCGCAACAGTACTATCGCATTGCCCACTTGATGAATAGTAAGCGGACCGAACGTGAAGCTTATATTCAGGAAGCCATCGACGAAATCGAAAAGGCCTTGACTGATTTACACATCAAATATGAGATATACGGTCGGCCAAAGCACATCTATTCAATTTACAAAAAAATGCGCGACAAGCATAAGCAGTTCGATGAACTCTATGACTTGTTGGCCATTCGGGTGATTACCGAGACGATCAAAGACTGTTATGCAGTTCTTGGCGCCATTCATACTAAGTGGAAGCCGATGCCTGGGCGATTCAAGGATTATATTGCAATGCCCAAGGCAAACTTGTATCAAAGTATTCATACCACGGTGATTGGACCGATGGGTAAGCCGCTTGAAGTTCAGATTCGCACCGAAGAAATGCACCATGTGGCTGAATATGGTGTTGCGGCACATTGGGCTTATAAAGAAGGCCAGACCAGCAAGGTTGAGTACGATAAGACCGGTAAGAAACTCGACATTTTCCGTGAAATTCTGGAGCTTCAAGATGAAACCAGCGATGCTGCCGATTTTATGGAAAGTGTCAAAGGCGATATCTTCACGGATCGGGTTTACGTTTTCACGCCTAAAGGTGATGTCTATGAGCTGCCTAAGGGGAGTAATCCGTTAGATTTTGGCTACCTTGTGCACACCGAGGTTGGTAATCACACGGTCGGTGCTAAGGTCAATGGCAAAATCGTACCGCTGAATTATGTTTTGAAAAACGGTGATATTGTCGAGATGTTAACGGCTAGCGGCAGTGCGCCAAGCCGCGACTGGATCAAGCTGGTCTTCACTTCACGGGCTCGCAATAAAATCAAGCGCTATTTTAAACAGGCTGATAAAAGCGAGAATGCTGAAAAAGGCCGTGATATGCTGGAACGTGAACTTTTGGACGAAGGTTACGTGCCAAAAGATTTCTTGACCAAGGAAAATATGACAGGCTTGATGCAGCGCCTCAATTTTCAAACGGTTGACGAATTGATGAGTTCAATTGGTTACGGCGAATATACCCCGAAAGTCATCGCCAATCGTTTGACGGAGAAATTCCGGCATGACAAGGCTGAAAAAGACCGGAAGGCTAAAGAAGCCGAAATTCTGTCCAAGAATCAAAAGGTTACGACGGTTTCAAGCGACAAACATCAGCAGCCGCAAACCCATTCTGAAGATGGCGTTGTCATCGAAGGCGTGGATAACCTGCTGGTGCATCTTGCGAAGTGTTGCATGCCTGTCCCTGGTGACGCGATCGTTGGCTATGTCACAAAGGGTCGCGGGGTCACCGTGCATCGCGCCGATTGCCCGAATGTGCAAAGTTCCGGTGAAATGGCCGGCCGGTTGATTGATGTCCGCTGGGAGAATGAAGAAGCCCAAAAGCAGCTTTTTGATACTGACTTGGAAATCTACGGTTATAATCGCAGCGGTTTACTGAGTGATGTGTTGCAGGTTCTAAATGCCCAGACCAAGGCGTTAAACAACATTAACGGCCGGGTTGACCATGACAAAATGGCTGACATTCACGTGACAGTGGGGGTACGCAATCTTGCTCATTTGGATAAATTGATGGATGCAGTCAAAAATGTGCCGGATATTTATGAAGTAAAGCGCGCCAATGGCTGATTTTAGGGCTGGTTGACGATAAAAATGCTGTTTGCTCAAGACAGGTGGTCAGAAATCTGCTACCGTATTGAGTAAGCAGCTTTTTTGATCATGCTAAGCAAATAAAGGGGATTGAATTCATGCGCGCAGTGGTACAACGAAGTCTTGAAGCAAAAGTGACAATTGAAGGCAATACAGTCGGTACAATTGACCACGGGTTTGTGGTTTTACTCGGTGTCGGACCAACTGATACGGAAGCCGACAGTGATTATTTGGCGGAAAAAATTAGCAAGCTACGGGTGTTCAGTGATCCAGTCGGCAAAATGAACTTGGCTTTAGCTGATGTAGGTGGCCAAGTGCTATCGATTTCGCAGTTCACGTTGTATGCTGACACTCACCGCGGCAATCGGCCGAGTTTTACTGGAGCTGCTGATCCGGCATTAGGTGATCGTTTGTATCAAGCCTTCAATGCCAAACTCAAAGCTTTAGGTGTGCCTGTTGCAACTGGTGAGTTCGGTGGCGATATGCAGGTGAGCCTGACAAATGACGGGCCAGTTACGATTTTATTTGATACGGAGGCGAAATGATGCTAGTCAATGCCATCTGGGATTTTGACGGGACCTTGTATGATTCCTACCCGGGGATGATGAAAGCGTTAGGTGCTTTGGTGACAGACAACGGTGGTCACTTTGATTTAGCCGCTTTGTATCGAACAACCAAAGAGACTTCAATCAAACAATTTTTGACGACATTTGGGGCACAGATCGGCCGCAGTGTGACCGATTTGGAGGCTGATTACCACCATCGGGCTGCGGCTTATTTGCAGGATATCAAACCTTACCCGACTGCCTTAGCTGTTTTGCGAGCGATCAAGTCGCAAGGCGGGAATAATCTTTTGTTGACGCACCGCGACCACAGTGCTTGGAAAATATTGGCCAAGGATCATGCTGCTGATTTGTTTTTGGGTGGCGTGGATGCCGATTTAGATTTGCCACGCAAGCCGGCACCAGATTCAATTCAGTATCTGCTCAAACGATTTCAGCTAAATCCGGCTGTCACAGCGATGATTGGTGATCGCTCATTGGATGTTGACGCTGGCATTAACGCTGGCGTCAAAACGATCTACTTTAACGTTGACGGCTTGAACGCCGCACCGCAAGCTGATTTTCAGGTGGATCATCTGGAAGAGATCCCGCCATTATTCCGCGTTTAAAAGTTATTATCGACTCTAAAAAAGGTCCTGCATTGAAGTTGTAAACTCAATGTCAGGACCTTTTTTAGTTCATCACTGATGATTGCCTGCCTTAAAGTAGGCGTTTAGGCCATTTACAATATCGGTAGCAATCTTGGACTGATAGCTCGGATCTTTGATTTGACGGAAATCTTTATCGTTGTTGATGTAACCCATCTCGTTCAGAATAGCAGGTTGTTTATTATCACGCAGGACTTCGAAATTGCCAAAGGCGACACCGCGGTTTTCCAGCGGAAGGCCGCTGAAAGCACTGTTGACGGACTTGGCCAAGGCAAGGTCTTTTTTGCTGTCGTAGTAATAGGTGGTGATCCCAGATGCTGAATTCTTGGATGGACTGGAGTCAAAATGGAAAGAGATGAAAGCATCCGCGTGAGCATTGTTGGCAGTATTTGGTCGAGGTGCTAAATCAACGAAAGTATCCGTTGTACGGGTCATAATGACATTGGCACCAGCCGCGCGTAAAGCGTTAGCAACTAAATTGGCCGTCTTAAGCGTGTATGTTTTTTCATAGTCGGTGCCATCATTGGCAATCGCACCAGTGTCGGAGCCGCCGTGACCTGGATCAAGGACAATCGTAGCCTCTGACAGTTTTGTAGCGGCTTTTTGCGTTTGCCCGTCATTTGGTGCGCTGACGGTCCAGCTCGCAACGTAGCCAGTTTTGCCATCTGGTGCCGTGACCGCATACCAATCATCTTGTTGTTTAGAGACCGTCAGTTCGGTGCCTTTGTCTAGCTTTTCAACCGAAGGCGCATTGATACCGGCAGCATTGCGAAGGTTGGTCATCGTATTGGTTGTTACCTTCAGCGCCGGCGCACTTTTCTCGGTTGCCAACGCCGTTTGCGCAGGCTGGGCTAAATTGGTGGTTTGGCCGGTTAACTGAACGCTGCTGCTGGTGATCCATGCAGCCGTGGTGTTGTACGCAATCTGAGTCCAAGCGCCTTCTTGATAGACGACCTTGACGCTGTCGCCGGCATTTAGCGAACCTAGTTGTTTTGCATTTTGACTGGCATATTCACGGACGTTAACCGGTTGATCAACCGTTGCCACTTTGGCCTGTGAAGTTGCTGCTTCACTTTGATCCACCAACCAAGAGGCAACCCAGCCGATTTTATTACCAGCTAGTCGGACTTGATACCAGGAGTTTTTCGCACCGATAATCGACAGTTCATTACCGGATTTCACTTGTCCCATAATTGAATATGCCAAACCAGGACCTAACCGCACGTTGACGGTATCTGCCTTGACAGTCATGTATTGTGTGTTGGCCATTACACTGGTTGTTGCAACACCAACGCCGAAAAGTAGCGCCACCAGAACGACCAGCGGCCATTTTTTTAATTGTCCAATTTTCTTCATGAGCCCACCATTTTCTGAAGATAGTTAATCCTATTATAGCAAATCGCATTAGAAAAAGTGGCGTAATCACGTTTAAGTTGCGTTAAGGACTAGACAACAAGACAATTCGGAATAACCCTTACCAGTCGGATCGGGCGCTTATGCCAAAAGAAACTGAGTGATTTTTTGCCGAATCGCATCATGCTTGGCCGGGTTGTATTGATATTTTGGATCGTGCCAATGATCCGGGGTGTATAACCAAACAGGTTTAGCAAGTCGCTCCGCGGATTCCGTTTTGTATCGTGGAAACACATGGGCATGTAAAAAATTATCTGTATTACCTAAAATATCATAGTTCACTCGGACCGGGTGACAAGCGGCCAAAACCGCATCGCCTAACTGAGCCATGCTTTGTAAGAATAAAGTTCTTGCTGGCTCTTCGAGATGATTGAGATCGATAATATTCTGTTTTGGAAGGAGCACACAGTAACCGGGTAAAAATTGAACATCACCAAATACCGCAAATCCGCCGGGTAGCTCAGCCATGACCATTGGATTGGTACCATCAATGGCTGCTTGGATACGATTATCTTGCCACATAAAGACACTTCCTTGTTTTAGTAGAGTGGGCGCGAAATTAGTGATAGCGTACTGCTGCGGAGCCGAACTGGCAAAGAATTCTAATCTATACGTTTCCCAGATTATTCAGAATCTAATGAATCACAAGTCCAATAAGGAATTATGTCTCATTCTTTTTCAGTCTAAAGACTGACGCCAAGTGCAACTTATGATTGATGTTGCCATAAGTTATTAATTTTAAACTAGTTTCAGGAGGTGCATGTCTCATGTCATTATTTTTGAAAAACGTTGGTCAACGCTTTGGGGATAAACAAGCGTTGACTGGGATAACCGCGACACTTGAAGCCAATGGGGTCATTGGTTTGATTGGACCAAATGGTGCTGGCAAGTCGACTTTACTGAAACTCTTAGCAACTTTGGCAAAACCATCCAGTGGCACGATTTTATTGGATGATGTTGACATTGTCAGGCAACCGCAAAAAATGCGTCAAGTTTTAGGCTATCTGCCACAGCAGGTGCCTTATGATGCACATGTGACCGCATTGGCCTATTTACGCTATATTGCGGCGCTTAAGGGCATTGCTCCTCGCGAGGCGGACCGGCAAATTGTCCAAACGTTAGGACTGCTGCATTTGAATCCCAGCAATTCAACCTTGCTCGGTGATTACTCAGGTGGGATGCGTCAGCGTGTTGGGCTGACTGCTAGTCTTTTAGGTGATCCGCAAGTGGTGATTGTTGATGAACCCACTGTTGGCCTAGACCCAGTTGAACGAATTGCTGTCCGCAATTTATTGAGCAGTCTCGCGCAAACCCGAATTGTCATCATTTCGACCCATATTATTGAAGATGTTGAGGCCATTGCCAGTCAGTTATTATTGCTTACCGATGGACAATTGCATTTTCAAGGCACACCAGCACAATTTCTCGACAAAGCTTCGGGGCACGTTTGGGAATACACACTGCCGCGCAATGCGTCCTTGCCGACAAGTGAGCGAATTAGTGGCATGCAAGAAAGAAGCGATGGTATTCATATTCGCATGATTGCAGACGAGGCGCCGGTGGCGAATGCGGTCATGGTAGCGCCTAACTTAGAAGATGCGACTCTCGATTTCTTTGAAAGTCAGGCGGTGAGGAAAGGATGATGCGACTCATTGCGGTTGATTATCGGGAACGCACCCAACAATTCTCATTTCGTATTTTGGCGGTGATAGCACTTTTTGCTGCTGTCATTCTTGCACCGCGGCCAAAGGGCAATTTTCGGGTATTAGTATTGGATCCACAGTATTTTGCGCAAGCCAATAATCCCACTTGGTTACCAATCGGTGTTGCTTGCGTGTTGTCATTGTTCTTTCCACTTGTGAGCCTTGTGATCGCGCGCCAAGGTATTCATGCTGATCGGGAAAATGGTGTCCTTACATATTTGTTGACGACAAAATTACGACGTTTCCGTTATTTGGCGAGTCAATTTCTGGTTAGCTGCTGCCTATTGTTCACCATTTTAGTCTTGGTGATGCTTGGCAGCGGGCTAATGCTTTTGATCCAATATCCTGGTCAGGGGTTGAGCTTGAGTCAATTTTTGTCACCTTTTTTCAGTCTGGTGCCTGGGATTTTCTTGATTAGCGGCTTAGGGGTTTTGAGTGAGACATTGCCGGGACTGCGAGGACAACTCGGCACCACCGTGTTAGTGATAGCACTTCTGACGTTATATGCCATGATGACTACCATGACTTGGTACAGCCAACTTTTTAACTTTTCGGGTATTGCGTTCTTGATGGCCATGATCCGCCAGTCCGCCATTTCTGCCGGACATCCGCTTAACACGGTGCTGATGCTGGGCGGCAATGATCATTTGAGTCGGATGGGCACACATCAGCTAATTTTTCAGCCGCTGGCGTTAACACAAACAGAATGGTTGGCAATCGGCGGGACGGTGTTGATGAGCATCGTGTTGGTGTTACTGGCTGCCTTTTGTCTGGAGCACCGGCCACTACACCAAAAAACGAACTCAGGCAAATCAAAATTAACTGTCGAGTTGCCAAGGCCAAAAGATCATCGATTTTCTTCAGCCAGAACGGACAATTTTCGCTGGCAACAATTGCTTGGCCAACAGGCACATCGACTTTTCCATTCTCAGAACAAGTGGTGGTGGCTAGTGGCGATCGGTTTATGGCTTCTTGCTTGGGTTGTGCCAGTTGGCAGCTTGCGCGGGATGATTTTGCCGATTCAGTATTTGTGGGCCATGAGTTTCTTCAGTCAAATTGGTTGGCCTGATGATTTGAATGGTTTATCGGCATGGGAAGGTACCGTGAACCATGCGACTCGCCGCGCCATCAACAGCACTTTATGGTTAAGTGTTACCTTTTCGTTACTACTTTTGCTGCCAACCTTGCTGCGGCAGGGAATCGTTGCGTGGCCGTTACTTGGCTGGGCCATCATGTTACCGGTGGTGAGTCTCATGTTGGGTCAGTTGACCAAATCCGGCCAGTGGAGCCAACTGCTAGGGACTGTCATTTTGTTCCTAGTCGTTTGCGGCCTGACTGGACCACTACCGCTGGCGACAAGCATTGTTGGTATGGTGACAGGTGCCGTTTATAGTTTGATTGCTGTGGCCTGCTGGATTGTCATAGAAGTACGCGCAAAGTAGTATGAAGCGTTAAAAAGTGGTGATCATTGGTCCAGTGACAGGTGCCTCTAGGGGCGTAGGGACATATTTGATTCAACTTTTGAAAATGTTCGGTGCACATGTTGAGGCACTGGCTTCACCACCAAACTTTGATTTTCTGAAAAAGCTCGGCGTTGATGACCTAGTTGATTACTCGGCTGATGTCACTACGCAGTTAGCAAATCTGCCACATGCTAATAAGGTGATCGACACAGTGGGACGACTCGATTTACTCGAGGCAATCATTGCGGCCACCCGGCATTTTGATCTGCTGTCGCTTTCAACAACGACATTTCCTGAACATACCCAAGATCAGACATTTCGGTTTGCAAATGGCTCAATTGGGTTAAACGGGTATAAAAGGTTGCTTAACTGGCTCAGCGATGGGACACTTCAGGCGCACGTCCAGACAATCTTACCTGTCGAGCAGATCAAACAAGCGCAGCATCAACTAGTTGAAGAACATTCCCATGGACGCATTTTGATCAAATTTTAAATCAAAAAGTCACCCTTAAAGGTATAAACCTGAGAGTGATTTTGGTGAAATCAGATTAACCGTACCGTCGAGTCAAAATATTGCTCCATAAAATGAATGCGCGCGGCAATTTCAGCTGCCGAGAAAGTTTCGTTTTCAGTGGTGGCGACCCACTTTTCTTCGTTATCATCCGCTCGGTGAACAACAGCAATCAACTTGCCTTCAAATGATTGCAAGGGTTCATTAATCAGATCGGAGACAATGTAGACATCTTGCTTTTCGCCGTCGCCACCGGTAACCGTGGGCACATAGCCGTAATTAATCGGATAAGGCGCATGCGACTTGTCTGAAAAACCGATCGGGCGATCAACTTTAACAAAAACTGATTTACTTGCCATTGCTATAACGCTCCTTGCCTATGCTTGAACATGACTAACATCTTTTTTACTCAGTATTATACAATATCCACAAGCAACAGATTTGTTGAAAATGAACCGTGAAAATCTTGCCAAACGCGTTGACAAAACTTTCAACAAACCGTATGCTTTAAGCAATAACTAAGACCTGTGAAGAAGTAGGATAGATCACTTTAAGCGACCCGGAGATGGTGAAAGCCGGGAACGATCGAAAAGACACTTCTGAGGTGAACAAGTTCCGGAACGCTACCGTTATGGCAAAGAAAAAAACAAGGTGGTACCGTGTCCGCACCCTTCGAGCAATCGAGGGGTGTATTTTTTTAGAGCGCAAAAGGACGCGCTTAGAAACCGGAGTGTAAGTGGCCTTGAGTAGTAGTGACCTGCACTTTGGTCACTACTGCTCAAGGTCCTTACACGCAGGTTTCTGCGTCCTTTTGCGCGTTTCGGAACCAGCACACTTCACCAACTAAATCACAGTGCTTAAACCACAGGAGGCAATCCATGAATTATCAACGCCCAAAAGGCACAGCCGACATATTACCAGGCCAAAGCGAACGCTGGCAGCAAGTTGAAGCCGTAGCTCGCAAAATTTTTGCCCAATACCAGTATCATGAAATCCGCACACCCATTTTTGAAAATGTGGATGTATTCTCGCGTAGCGCGGGGGACACTAGTGATATTGTTACTAAGGAAATGTATACCTTTAAAGACAAAGGTGACCGGATGATGGCTTTACGCCCTGAAGGGACTGCTGGCGTCGTTCGTGCCTATGTAGAAAATAAACTGTATGGTCCTGAACATGCTAAGCCTTATAAGGTTTACTATTTGGGTCCGATGTTTCGATATGAACGGCCTCAGAGTGGTCGGCAACGCCAATTTCATCAAATCGGGGTTGAGGCATTTGGCAGTGATTCACCGGTGTTGGATGCCGAGACGTTGGCTTTGGCAAAACAGTTGCTGGAGGCCCTAGGCGCCAAGCATCTTAAATTTGTGATCAACTCGTTGGGAGATCCAGCAACCCGCCAAGCCTTCCACGCAGCGCTGGTTGACTATTTAACGCCTTTCAAAGATCAGCTTTCTGAAGACTCCAAGGTTCGTTTGGTTAAAAACCCGTTGCGGATCCTTGATAGCAAAGACAAGCATGATCAGGAAATTGTGGCCAATGCCCCATCTATTTTGGATTATTTGACACCGGAGGCACAGCAACATTTTGATCGGGTGAAAACCTTATTGCAGGGATTGGGGATTCCGTTTGAAGTGGATGCCACGATGGTGCGCGGCTTGGACTATTATAATCACACCATTTTTGAAGTCATGTCCGATGATAAGGTGTTTGGCGGTGGCTATACAACGATTTTAGCTGGTGGTCGATACAATGGCTTAGTCGAAGAACTGGGCGGTCCGGAGACACCTGGGATCGGATTTGCCATGGGTGTTGAGCGCCTGATGTTGCTAATGCAAGGCGAATTGCCAACGGCGCAGCCAGATGCGTACATTGTGACCATTGACCAAGGTGCCGATCAAGAGGCCCTGCAAATGCTGACCGCCATTCGTCAACAAGGCTTCACCGGCGAGATGGATTACATGGGACGCAAACCTAAAGGACAGTTTAAGGCTGCCAACAAAGCAAATGCCAAGCTTGTCTTGACGATTGGTGAAAGCGAACGCGCTGCAGGCACTGTTCAAATCAAAAATATGGCCACAGGCGATCAGCAAGCATTCCCCCAAGCTGATGTGCTGGCCGACTTTGGCAAAATCTATACGCAAGTAATGGAGGCAAAATAAAATGAGTAAACGAACCTGTTATGCCGGTGATGTGACCGCCGAGTATGTTGATCAAGAAGTGACACTAAAAGGCTGGGTACAAAAACGTCGCAGTCTGGGTAGTTTGATTTTCATTGACTTGCGTGACCGTGAAGGCATTGTGCAATTAGTCTTCTCTGAAGAATTTGACAAGGATGCTTTAGCTGTGGCGAATTCGGTACGCTCTGAGTACGTCATCGAAGTGCAAGGCGTGGTAAAAAAGCGTAAGCCGCAAGCTGTCAATAAAGATATGAAAACCGGGGACGTGGAAGTTGAAGTTCATACCATCACAATTTTGAACAAAGCTAAAACGCCACCATTTTATATTGAGGACGGTGTGGCCGTCACTGAGGAAACCAAGTTAAAATACCGATACCTGGATTTGCGCCGGCCGGAAATGCAGAAGAATATTTTTACGCGCGCACATATCATGCGCAGCGTGCATCATTTTTTGGACGACAACGGGTTCATTGACGTTGAAACACCGACATTGACCGCCAGCACGCCAGAAGGTGCCCGGGACTATTTGGTGCCGTCACGTGTTTATCCTGGCAGCTTCTACGCACTACCCCAGTCACCGCAATTGTTCAAACAGCTGCTGATGGGTGCTGGGTTCGATCGGTATTATCAAATTGCGCGTTGCTTCCGTGATGAAGACTTGCGTGGTGATCGTCAACCGGAATTTACCCAGATTGACCTTGAAACCAGCTTTCTAACTGCTGAAGAGATTCAGGACATCACAGAAGGCTTGATTGCCAAAGTGATGCATGATGTGAAAGGCATTGATGTCAAGTTGCCATTTGACCGAATTACTTGGCAGGATGCGATGGATAAATACGGTTCTGATAAGCCGGATCTGCGCTTTGACATGCAGATTCAGGATGTGTCTGAACT
Organism: Lacticaseibacillus sp. 30; assembly: GCF_053819265.1. Taxonomy (NCBI): domain Bacteria; kingdom Bacillati; phylum Bacillota; class Bacilli; order Lactobacillales; family Lactobacillaceae; genus Lacticaseibacillus; species Lacticaseibacillus sp. 30. The sequence continues at coordinate 299,838 of NZ_JBSOQX010000001.1, read as the reverse complement.
CGTCAAAGATTCTGATTTCAAAGTCTTTGCCGGTGCTGTTCAAAATGGCGGCCAAGTGCGGGCTATTGTTTTACCAGGCGGCGCTGACAAGTATTCTCGGAAAATGATCGATGCCCAGCAAGACTACATCAAGCGTTTTGGTGCCAAAGGTTTGGCTTGGCTCAAAGTCACGTCAGACGGTATCAGCGGCCCGATTGCCAAATTCTTTGGCGATGGTGCTGACCTCGTGAAAGCTGTTGGCGCTAACGCCGGTGATCTGGTGTTGTTTGTTGCTGACAAGGCCAAGGTGGTCGCAGATGCATTAGGCTATTTACGGACCCATTTTGGCCACGATCTCGGTTTGATTGACGAACAAGCATTTCGCTTTTGCTGGGTCGTTGATTGGCCGCTGTTTGAATATGATGAAGGCATCCAGCGTTGGGTACCGGCGCACCATCCGTTCACAATGCCAAATGAAGAAGACGTTCATTTGCTTGACACTGATCCGCATGCCGCACATGCTCAAAGTTACGACATCGTGCTCAACGGTTACGAATTAGGTGGCGGTTCCATTCGTATTCATAACCGCGAGATTCAGGAAAAAATGCTCAAGGCGCTCGGGTTCACCCCAGAACGAGCCCAAAAGAGTTTTGGCTTCCTGCTAAATGCCTTAGACTACGGGTTCCCGCCGCATGGTGGTCTAGCTATTGGACTCGATCGGTTTGTCATGCTGCTAACAGGCCGCGATAACATTCGCGATGTGATTGCTTTCCCGAAGAACAGCAAGGCTAGTGAACCGATGACCAGTGCGCCATATCCCGTTGCTGATGCACAATTAAAAGATCTCGGTATCGAAGTTCGAGCCGATGTTGATCCTGAAAAGGAACATGAAGGCGACGAAAACCTAACTGAGTAAACGTTACTTTAAAAAATGCCAGCCACAATTAAGTTGCTGACAATTAAAACACCTCCCGCTATAATGAAGACAGCGGGAGGTGTTTTAATTGTCAGATCAATTTGAAAAGGAAAGCAAAAAGGACTTGAAAAAGCGCTTGTCACCAGAGGCTTATGCGGTGACACAGGAAGCAGCGACAGAGCGGCCGTTTACTGGCGAGTACGATGACTTTTATCAAGATGGCATCTATGTCGACATTGTTAGTGGTGAACCGTTATTCTCATCGCAGGACAAGTACGATGCCGGCTGCGGCTGGCCGTCATTCACCAAGCCAATCAGCAAACTGGCTGAGCACCGCGACCAAAGTTTTGGCATGGAACGTGTTGAAGTGCGCAGCCCATCTGCCGAGTCGCATTTAGGCCACGTCTTCACAGACGGCCCAGCTGCTAAAGGCGGGTTGCGCTATTGCATCAACTCAGCTGCGTTTCGGTTTATTCCAGTGGCCGACTTAGAAAAAGAAGGTTACGGGGATTATCGACATCTCTTTAAGTCTGTTCATTAAAATGTTTTAAAAAGACCATGGTAGCAATACAGGACCGCCCTTGTTATACTTGATGCGCGACTTATTACGGGTGACAGGGAGCGGTTTTTGTATGGAAGAGATTGATAAGCTGATTAGACGACACCAAAATTGGTCACGGCTATCAGCGGCTTTTTTCTATAGTATTTGTGTGGCAGTGGCGCTGAATATGTTCTGGGAACCAGGTGGGGTTTTTGCCAGCGGGGTGACTGGACTAGCGCAGTTATTGGCAACGATCGTGCGAAAGTGGTTTAATTTCTCGATTGCATTGCCTTTTGTATCGTTATCAACAACAGATCTTTTTTCAACCGGGACGCTGCTTTTCTTCCTGAACGTCCCGTTGTTTGTGTTAGCATGGAAAGCCATTGGCCATCGGTTCACTTTTTTCACGTTCTTGGCGGTCATTTTTTCAACCATTATGATTCGGGTGCTCGGCGTGCTTACACCGCTTACTAAAGACCCGATTGTCTGCGGGATCTTCGGAGCGGTCGTTAACGGTCTCGGAACGGGGTTCGCCTTGCGGAATAATATTTCAACCGGTGGGATTGATATCCTCGGCATTGTTTTGCGAAAACGCACAGGCCGAACGGTTGGGACAATCAATATCATGTTCAATATTTTGATTATCTTCTTCGCCGGATTTGTCAATGACTGGCCGCATGCGCTGTATTCTGCTTTGGCGATCTTTATCAATGGCCGGGTCATGGATTCGCTTTACACGCGGCAGCAACGACTTCAAGTTATGATTGTCACGGCCCGGCCGCGACAGGTCGTGAATGAGATTCAGAATTCAATGCGGCGTGGCATCACAATTGTTCACGATGCAGAAGGTGCCTTTCATCACGAGGAAAAGACGATTCTGTTCACCATCATTTCGCGGGCAGAAATGTATGATTTAGAACAAGCCATGCGCCACAGTGATCCTTATGCATTCGTCTCGATCACGGATTCGGTCAAAATTCTGGGTCATTTTTATGAGCCGAAAACGGATTAAGACCATCAGATTTAGCCCGGAGCGATTCCGGGCTTTTTCATTGGCAAGCCGTGCCTGTCGGAATCGTTCAACGTATCCGACATCGGCAGGTCACCTTGTCAAAATCAAAAACGAACAATTAATTAGGAGGGAAACATGTTAATAGGAGCTAACGTCAGTATGAAAGGGTCAAAAATGTTGCTTGGTGCCGTTGAAGAAGCCGCCAGTTATATGGCTAACACGCTTCAATTCTATACGGGGGCACCGCAAAACACGCGGCGCAAACCAACTAGCGAAATGATGATTCCTGAAGGGCTAGCAGCGATGACGGAAGACGGCATTAGTCATACTGTGATTCATGCCCCGTATATCGTTAATCTCGGCAACACCAAGAAACCGGAAAACTTTACATTTGCGGTGCAGTTCATGCGAGAAGAAGTCGCTCGAGCAGATGCTCTTCATGCCTATACCATGCCTTTTCATCCCGGTGCGCATGTCGGCGCTGGTCCGGAAGCAGCGATTCAACAAATTATCAAAGGGCTTAATGAGATCATTGATCCTAATCAAAAAGTGACCATTGCCTTGGAAACAATGGCTGGCAAAGGCACGGAGATCGGGCGCTCTTTTGATGAATTAGCTGCCATTATTGATGGTGTGACACATAACGAAAAGCTTCGGGTAACCTTTGATACCTGTCATACCAATGATGCTGGCTATGATATCAAAAACGACTTTGACGGTGTTCTCAACGCGTTTGATCACATCATTGGCCTTGATCGACTCAGTGTGATTCATGTGAATGACTCGAAAAATCCCCAAGGCAGTCATAAAGATCGGCATGCCAACATTGGCTTTGGCACGATCGGGTTTGACGCCTTAAACAAGATCGCTCATCACCCAGCCTTGACCGAATTACCCAAGATACTCGAAACCCCGTATGTTGGTCCTGACAAAAAACATCAGGTACCGCCATACGGGGCAGAAATCAAATGGCTAAAAACAGGGGACTTTCAGCCCGATGAGTTACGCCACTTGATGGTTTAATGGGTTTCAGTATTATCAAATTCATCGAGACCCATGTGTTCCAAAATAAGCGTTGCTGTTTCTTCAATCGATCGGTGGGCGGTGTTGATCACCATGCAGCCGATTTTTTTGTACAGATCTTCCGCAAACTTGAGTTCTTGATTGACTTGATCGCGTGCTGAATAAGCGGTGTCGGGATTCAAGCCATAGGCAATCATTCGCTGGCGCCGGAATTCCATCAAAACAGAGGCATCCGTGGTTAAACCAACAATCTTCTTCGGGTCAACTGACCAGATCTCTTCAGGAATATGGGCGTTAGGTACCAGCGGCAAGTTGGCCACTTTAAGGTTGCGATTAGCGAGAAACAATGACAATGGTGTTTTACTCGTTCGCGAAACGCCAAGCAAAACGATATCTGCCTCGAGAAAGCCTTTCGGGTCTTTGCCGTCATCATACAGCACCGCGAATTCCATAGCTGAGATGCGGTCAAAATACCGTTCATTAAGATCATGAACAGCGCCGGGAACGTGATTTGGTTCCTCATGCGTAATTGTCTTAATCCCGCTTAAAATTGGCGACATCACATCAATGGCAATCACGCCTTGATCTTTGGCATAATGCGTTGCAAGTTGAGCAAAGCCTGATGTCACGAAGGTCATGATTGCCAAGGCATTTTCCTTCTTGGCCTCATCAAGCGCGCTGTAAATCTTTTCTTCCGTATGAATAAATGGGAACCGGACATAATGTGCCTCAAAGTTGGGAAACTGTGCCGCGACAGCTTGCGCCAACCGCAAGCCAGTTTCGCCAACCGAGTCCGACATGATATATAAATTTAATTCTTGCGTCATACTGCCACCTCATTACTTAGATAACGCTATCATAGCATATTTACCAACTAAACAGGAGCGGTTAGCCGACGACCAATGGTGACAAGCGTGTCTAGACCAGTTAGCTATTTAAGGTCGACCATTTGCTGATGCTAGGGATTTTACGCCAAAAACAACTAAAAAACTTAACAGAACAGGGCAAGTTTATTCAAAAATGTGAAATCGCTTATTGACGCGTGGTTGCTAGTTTTGTATACTAATAAACGAACTATTGGCTATGATATCCGTCAGTGGTTACACAAGTGTCGGAGGGAGGGATATCACATGGCTAAGACAGTTGTTAAGAAAAACGAATCTCTCGATGACGCTCTTCGGCGCTTCAAGCGTACTGTATCCAAGTCGGGTACACTCGCTGAATACCGCAAGCGTGAGTTCTACGAGAAGCCTAGCGTACGCCGCAAGCTGAAGTCAGAAGCTGCACGTAAGCGTAAGAAGTTTTAATTAAAGGACTTGGTGAATAGTGGCTTTAATGGATGAGCTTAACGCTCAGATGAAACAAAGCATGTTAGCCAAGGACAAAGTGACGTTGAGCGTCGTCCGGATGTTGAAGACGGCTTTGGTCAATGAAAAGATTAAACTCGGCCACGACCTTTCTGAAGAGGAAGAAAAGAGCGTTCTTGCGACTGAACTTAAACAGCGCAAGGAAAGCGTTTCTGAATTTACAAAAGGCGGTCGTGATGATCTTGTTCAACAAACCGAAGCTGAAATCAAGGTCGTCGAACGTTTTTTACCAGCCCAGTTAAACAAAGCCCAAGTCGGTGACATCGTTGATGCAACTATCAAGGAAGTTGGCGCCAAGGGTAAGCAAGACTTCGGCAAAGTGATGAAGACGTTGATGCCAAAAGTCAAAGGCCAAGCAGATGGCAGTCTTGTCAGCAGCGTGGTCAAAGAAAAACTTAGTTAACGACAAAGCCGGTGCAATAGCCGGCTTTTTTATATGGGTTTTGTGGGTGAATGGCGTGCGTGGTGATCAGATAAGGGTGCTGATTTTGCTGACGAATGGGTTTGCGTTGAATATCGTCTAACTGTGGTCAGGCGATTGCTTCACGCTTTGCTTGGAAACGCGCGAGCAGGCGCAGAAACCTGCACATAAGGACCTTGAGACTAAATGACCAAAGACCGGTCATTTAGTCTCAAGGCCACTTATGCTCCGGTTTCTAACCGCGCCTGCTCGCGCTCTTAAAATATGCTAAACTGAGAGCATCATTGCTTAATAAATTTGTTAGGGGGCCAATATTTGGCACAAGAAACCTCGGAGAAAATTTTCCGTCTTAGTAATCCTGACATGGCGATTAACCTTGTCGGGATCAATGACGCTAATTTGACATTGATTGAAGAAGGATTGAATGTGCAGATCTCGCCTTTTGGGGATGAGTTGCGGATTCATGGTGATACTGAAGCGGTCAGCTTGACATTACAGTTACTTGAGGCGGCTAGTAAGTTATTAGCTCAGGGCATTAAATTGTCACCGCAGGACATCGCTAGCGCCGTTGCGATGGCCAAGCGAGGGACGCTTGAGTATTTTGCTGATATGTACAGTGAAACCTTGTTGCGCGATGCCAAAGGTCAGCCAATTCGGGTCAAAAACTTTGGGCAGCGCCAGTACGTTGATGCCATTAAGCATAACGATATCACGTTTGGCATTGGGCCAGCAGGCACTGGGAAGACATTCTTGGCCGTTGTCATGGCTGTCGCCGCGATGAAGGCAGGCCAAGTTGAGCGGATCATTTTGACTAGACCGGCAGTTGAAGCCGGTGAGAGTCTGGGTTTCTTGCCAGGCGACCTCAAGGAAAAAGTTGATCCCTATTTGCGTCCGGTATATGACGCCCTTTACGCTGTTTTGGGGAAAGAACACACAGATCGGCTGATGGATCGCGGTGTGATTGAAATCGCCCCGTTAGCTTATATGCGTGGGCGAACGTTGGATAATGCGTTTGCCATCCTTGATGAGGCACAAAATACCACCCAGGCACAAATGAAAATGTTCCTGACCCGCTTAGGTTTTGGCTCAAAGATGATCGTCAATGGGGACATCACTCAAATTGATTTGCCGAACAACGCCAAAAGCGGACTGCTTCAGGCCGAGCAATTACTCAAAGGTATCAGTCACATTGCCTTTACCCAATTTTCGGCACAGGACGTTGTGCGGCATCCGGTTGTTGCAAAGATTATTGAGGCTTATGGTCGACACGACCTGCAGTTGCAGAAGAAGACGAAGGAGTAAGGGATGGACTTAGAATTATTCGATGACGATCAACTGCTGGATGACAAGCACCATGATCTCATCAAAAAACTAGTCGCTTTTTGCGGCAAACAGCTTAAGTTGCCTGAAAACACAGAAATGTCGATCACCTTGGTTGGGGATGATGAGATTGAGCGCATCAATCGCGAGTATCGTGAAACCGACCGGGTCACGGATGTTATCAGTTTTGCGATTGAAGAGGGCGAAGACGATTTGCCGCTGCTACCTGGCATGGCAAAGAACATCGGTGATCTTTTCATTGATCCACTGACTGTTCGCCGCCATGCCGAGGATTATGGGCACAGCTTTGAGCGCGAGCTGGGTTACACCGTCGTCCATGGCTTCTTGCATCTTAACGGCTACGACCACATTAAGCCAGAAGATGAAGCTGTCATGATCCCGCTTCAAAAGAAAATCCTCGCAGCTTATGGCCTTACCAGATAAGCAAGTTGGCAAGAATAAACATTTCATCCAAAGTGCCCGTCACGCGCTCGATGGGCTGAAGGTGTTTTTTGTCGACGAAAATAATTTTAAGCGCGAATTTCTGAGTGCAACTCTGGTCATTGTTGCCGGCGTTGTCTTACAAGTTTCCGCTTTTTCATGGTTCGTGTTAGTTCTGGCAATCTTGTTGGTATTTCTTGGCGAGTTGTTGAACACGATCGTTGAAAATGTTGTTGATTTTATTGTTGGCGATCAATATGACGCGCGCGCGAAGAAGATTAAGGACATGAGTGCCGGCGCGGTGCTCATCGTGTCGTTGATTGCCGTCGTCGCCGGTATTTATGTCTTTGGGCCACCACTTTTGGCCCTTTTTAGGAGTTGGTAAGTTGTCAGTTTTGCGTACAGCTGCTTTAGCGGCTCGAGAAAATGCCTATGTGCCGTATTCTCATTTTGCTGTCGGCGCGGCTGTCCGTGTCGGTGATCGCATTTTTTCAGGGGCAAATGTCGAAAATGCTAGTTACGGTCTTAGTAACTGTGCTGAACGCAGTGCTATTTTTGCGGCAGTCAGCGCGGGCTATTCGAAGCTGGATGAATTGCTGGTGATTGCAGATACCAAGGGACCAGTGGCCCCTTGTGGCGCTTGCCGCCAAGTCATTAGCGAATTCTTTGGCCCTAATGCTGTCATCACGCTTGCCAACGTTGCCGGACAGTCAGTTCAAACGACGCCACAGGCTTTACTGCCAGGTGCGTTTTCGAAAGGAGATCTTAACGCTTGAGTGAACATCATTCTGGTTTTGTTGCGATTATCGGTCGGCCCAACGTCGGCAAGTCAACGTTTATGAACCGTATTTTAGGTGAAAAAATCGCCATTATGTCGCCAAAGGCTCAGACGACCCGTAACAAAATAAACGGTATCTACACGACTCCGGACGCGCAGATCGTATTTGTCGACACACCAGGTATTCATAAGCCGAAAAATGAGCTGGATACCTATATGGATAAAGCGGCATTGTCAACTTTGAATCAAGTTGATGCCATCTTGTTCATGGTCGAAGCGGACGAGGAAAAAGGCCCTGGTGATGGCTATATCATGCGCCAACTGGCGGAAGTGAAAAAGCCGGTTTATTTGATCATTAATAAAATTGATCTAGTAAAACCTGACGATTTATTGCCGTTGATTGAAAGCTACCAGCATGACTATGCGTTTGCCCAAGTTTTTCCGATTAGTGCAACGATGGGAAACAATGTCGACGAGCTATTGACGGCATTGACCGATGCATTGCCAGTCGGTCCGCAATACTACCCCGAAGATCAGCTCACCGATCATCCTGAGTATTTTGTTGTCGGTGAACTTATCCGCGAAAAAATTCTCGAATTAACTCGCGATGAAGTGCCGCACGCTGTTGCCGTTCAAGTTGAGCGCATGAAAGATCGGGAAGGCGGTAAATTGCAGATCGAGGCGTATATTATCGTTGAACGCGATAGTCAAAAAGGCATCATTATTGGCCGCGGTGGGCAGATGCTTAAGCAGATCGGCATTCGCGCCCGACGTGACATCGAAAACCTGTTGGGCGACAAGGTGAACCTGAAGTTATGGGTTCGCGTCCAGAAAAATTGGCGTGATAATAATGCTTATCTGAAGTCGTTAGGGTACAACACGAAGGATCTTCGATAATGGTTAGGCAGACTGAAACATTTGAGGGACTGGTTATGTCCCGCCAGAACTATCGCGAATCTGATATGCTTGTCAAAATTTTGACCGATCGATTCGGCAAAAAAATGTTTCTTTTGAACCGGGCCCGTAAGCCCGGTTTTACTTTAGGTGCTGGTATTTTACCGTTCACTCACGCTGATTATATTGGTGAAGTTCGTGAATCCGGTCTATCTTATTTGTCTGCCATCAAAAATGCGACTCAATATCGGCAAATTTCTGATGACATTACCTTGAATGCTTATGCAGCCTATATTTTTGGATTAATCGATCTTGCTTTTCCAGATGGGCGGCCAGTCGGATTCTGGTTTAACCAAATCAAACAAGCCTTGTATCTCATTGATTCTGGCCTCGATCCACAGATTATCGCCAACGTGATTGAAGTCCAGATGCTTAAAGAATATGGCGTTGAGCCTAACTGGCGCGGTTGTGTGATTGACGGTCGCGCCGATTTGCCGCTTGATTTTTCCGAAAGTTATGGCGGTTTGCTGTGCCAAAATCACTGGGATAAAGATCCGCATCGACTTCATGCTAGTCCGCGGGCGATTTTTTACCTGCGACGCTTTAGCACGCTTGATCTCAACAAAGTGGAGCGCATCAACGTCAAACCTGATACCAAAGCAGAATTACGACGAATTTTGGATGTTATCTACACTGATATGGTCGGTGTGACCCCGAAAGCCAAACGTTTTTTGGATCAGATGCATCAATGGCAGGATCGCCTGCCTGATGACTCGGAATGATGGTTGATATCAGTGGCATAATTATTTGATATCAACATATTTTTGACTGGGTAACTCTCCGAAACAAACACTGAATTAATTTAATCATCGTAATATGTCGCTTTTAGATGGAATAACGATACTTATTTATTCCATATTTCTTAATTTCTTATAGAAACCATTAACTATCTTCGCTGGCTATGGTATATTCAACTCGTAAACAGTTGACTAGATCATAGCATTTTTTTGGTTTGTTGAGAGGAGCGGGCGTCATGGCAAGAACCTTACCGAAAGCTGTGAAAGTATGGGTAGCAGCGAATTTATTGGCAATTGAATTTGATAATGGGCAAACACGGTATATGCGATCACATTTTATTGATCAATATATCTCTGCTTGGTCATTACCAAAAGGCAAGAAAAGACGTAGACTATTGATAGTTGACCCAACATGGGCTTGGTTTGGTGCCAATCCAGTCATTGCCGCTGATGGTAGCTTGACGATCTTTGAAACCGATCGGTACACGCCAGAGGAACTTTGGGGCAATAGCAAGTCGCAGATTTATGAAGTTTCTGGGGTGCATTAATAGCCAGGCGATTCAGAGTTTTCGGATTAAGTAAAACGAATCGTAAATGGCTTATAATGATATAATGTGATTGTAGTAAGTGCTTTCTTTTAGCACGAAAGGTCATCATCGATTCCATCGCTAACAATACGAGGAGGCAGTGCCATGTCAGAAACATTCCCGAAAGCCACCGAAGTTCGGATGGCTGCCAATTTATTAGCAATCACTTTTGATAACGGTCAGACCCGCTACATGCGCTCCCACTTTATGAAAGATTATTTGGATGCATGGTCACCTTCACGCGGAAAAGGCAAACGTTCCAATTTGCTCGTTGATCCGGCGTGGGCATGGGAAGGCGCAGATGCAAAAATTTCTGAAGACGGCACCTTAACGCTTTTCGATAAGGATACGTATACACCTGAAGAGCTTTGGAAGAACAGTAAGAAACGGATTGATGAAGTTTCTGGCGTTTAAGCAATTTTTGTACACGACTGTTCATTAATTTGGCCAATAGACAGCCGCTATCATGATTTGAATCAAAAAATAGAAAGCAGAGAGTTGGCGGAGCGGCGATGGGCTCAGTGGTGAGATTGGTCTTAGCGGAGTGGTTTTCTCCGCTTAGACCAAGGCCGAGCTTCGAGCCAGCGCGCCGGGTTTGCGCGTTGGCTCGAAGTCGTGCCGACCACTCTAGCTGCGCGGTCGCCACCCCGAATCGCCGCGGAGCCAACTCGGAGTATAAGAAACTATCGACCGAGAATAGAAAAATAGTGCTGCCTGCAATTGCTCCAAAACGCGATCGCCACTCCAGAAACCGGGGTGGCTCACGCTCTTCTCTGCTTGACACGTTTTTCCGCGATGCTATACTAATAAGGAAATTGAATCGGTGATGAGAAAAAGGGTCGCAACGAAACCTATTGAAGCGAGTCGGGGAAAGTGTAAGCCTGATAACGGTTGTTGTGATTGGCGTTTTCGAACCAAATGATGAAGCCGCAGGTAGTTTTTTCTATCTGAAGTAGGGTGGAACCGCGCATAAGCGTCCCTACGCCATTAATTGGCGTAGGGACTTTTTCGTGTCCCGAAGCCAATCCCACTTCAATTCACCGGGAAAGAGGCAATGATGACAAAAAAGATGGACATCCAAACGATGATCCTAACACTCCAAAAATTTTGGGGTGACAAGGGCTGTATGCTCATGCAAGCTTACGACGTGGAAAAAGGGGCGGGGACAATGAGTCCGTACACTTTCTTACGCGCCATTGGACCAGAACCATGGAATGCTGCGTATGTTGAACCGTCTCGACGTCCAGCTGACGGCCGATATGGCGAAAACCCCAACCGGTTGTTTCAGCATCATCAATTCCAAGTCGTTATGAAACCATCTCCTGAAAATATTCAAGAATATTACTTGGATTCGCTTGCTGCACTTGGCATTAATCCATTGGAACATGATATTCGGTTTGTTGAAGATAACTGGGAAAATCCATCCATGGGCTGTGCCGGTGTTGGTTGGGAAGTTTGGCTAGACGGCATGGAAGTCAGTCAGTTTACCTACTTCCAAGTGGTCGGTGGACTTGAAGTATCGCCAGTTACCAGCGAAATCACTTATGGGGTCGAACGACTTGCCTCCTATATTCAAGATGTGAACAGTGTCTTTGATCTTGAATGGGGCGACGGTGTTTTGTATGGGGATATTTTCAAGGAACCTGAATACGAACACAGCAAGTATGCTTTCGAAGTCAGCAATCAAGAGATGCTGCTGAAGTTCTTCGACGCCTATGAAAAGGAAGCTTGGCGTTTGATGGATCTCGGTCTGGTTCATCCAGCTTATGATTACATTCTTAAATGCAGCCATACCTTTAATCTTTTGGATGCCCGAGGAGCTGTCTCGGTTACCGAGCGGGCCGGTTACATGAGCCGCATTCGCAAGATGGCTCACAAAGTTGCTCGGGCATTTGTGGCTGAACGCAAGAAGCTTGGCTTCCCATTACTGCAACATCAAACGGAGGTGGAATAACATGACGCATCAATATCTGATTGAAATCGGGCTTGAGGACATGCCGGCGCATGTGGTGACGCCGAGTTTGCAACAGTTTCACGATAAAACCGTCGCTTTTTTGAAAGAAAATCATCTCAATCACGGCGCGATTGACCAGTATGCAACACCGCGGCGCCTAGCATTGCTGATTCACGACCTCGCTGACAAGCAAGCGGACGTCGAAGAAGACGTCAAAGGCCCAGCTAAGAAAATTGCGCAAGATGCAGATGGCAACTGGACCAAGGCGGCGATCGGCTTTTCTCGCGGCCAAGGCATGACCCCTGATGACATTGTCTTTAAAACGATCAAAGGTGTGGATTACGTTTATCTGCATAAGGCAATCAAGGGCAAAACAGCAGCAGCTATTTTACCAGGTATGCTGGATGTCATTAAAAGCCTGACCTTCCCAACCCGAATGAAGTGGGGCGCTTATGACTTCGAGTACATTCGGCCGATTCATTGGCTGGTCAGCTTACTGGATGATGCGATTGTCCCGATGAAGTTGCTGGATGTTGACGCTGGCAGAACCACTCAAGGGCATCGCTTCCTTGGCAGACCAGTGACTCTCGGCAATGCGGCCGACTATGTTGCGGCCTTAAAAGCACAATTTGTGATTGTTGAACCGGCAGCGCGCAAGCAGTTGATTAGCGATCAGATTCACCAAATTGCCGCTGATCATCAATGGCAGATTGATCTGGATGCAGACTTGCTGGAAGAGGTCAATAATCTTGTTGAATGGCCAACTGCATTTGCTGGTAATTTTGATGAAAAGTATCTCAAAATTCCTGAAGCTGTGCTGATCACCTCAATGAAAGATAATCAACGTTACTTCTATGCGCGGGATGCGTCAGGAAAGATGGTCAATGCGTTTATTGGTGTTCGTAACGGTAATGCTGATCATTTAGCCAATGTGATTGCGGGCAATGAAAAGGTATTGACCGCGCGATTGGAAGATGCAGCTTTCTTCTATGCGGAAGATCAAAAGCGCAGCATTGCTGACGATGTTGATCGTTTGAAAGCTGTTAGTTTCCACGATAAAATCAGTTCCATGTACGACAAAATGGCCCGAACAAGGGTTATTGCCGATTTGTTGGCGGATCGTTTTGGCTTATCTGCGACTGATAAGGCTGATCTGGACCGAGCAGCTTCGATTTACAAATTCGACCTTGTCACTTCAATGGTTGGTGAGTTTCCAGAATTGCAAGGTATTATGGGCGAACATTATGCGCAATTGGCAGGTGAGAAACCAGCTGTTGCCCAAGCTATCGCTGAGCATTACGAGCCGATTTCTGCGGATGGTGCGTTGCCAGAAAGCTTAGTCGGCACCGTACTTGCGATTGCGGACAAATTCGATTCGTTAATGAGTTTTTTCGCGGTTGATCTGATTCCAAGTGGCTCAAACGATCCTTATGCGCTGCGCCGTCAAGCTTACGGGATTGTTCGAATGATCGCCAAACATGATTGGCCATTTGCCGTTGCTGAACTGCAGACGACGATTGCTGATGCCTTGAAGGCAGCAGGAAAAACCAATAATCTTGATTTTGCTGCGCATCAACAGGATTTGAATGCATTCATGATTGACCGTGCCAAACAAGTCTTGCAAGGTCAGAAGATCCGCCATGACATTGTGGATGCAGTGACAGTTCGCGCTGATGCCGATCTTGCCGGTATCTTGGATGCTGCCAAGATCCTTTCTGCGCACGCGGACGATACTGATTTCAAACCTGTCATGGAAGCACTTGGACGTGTGTTGCGGATTACCAAGAAGCAGCAGGTAAAAGTCGATGTGGATACAGCGAAGTTTGAGAATCCGAGCGAAGGTCAGTTGTATGATGCAACGGTGGCGACTGCCAAGAAGTTTGATGATGAACCGACGGAAGCCGATTATCAGGCGCTTAAGGCACTCGCAGATCCAATTAATGCGTACTTTGATGCCACAATGGTCATGGCCGACGATCAAGCCATTCGCCAAAATCGCTTGGCAGCTTTGCTTCAACTTGCCGCATTGATCAAGCAATTTGGCGATGTGAGTCAAGTCATTGTTAAGTAGCCTTGCATTCCAAGCCTAAACAGGCTATACTGTATTTTGTATTATTATGCCGATAGACTATCAAAAAGTCGCATTTCAACTCAGAAGTGCGACTTTTTACCGCTATTTCGGGTAACGTGTGTTGGGCGTCTGCAGGCTGGCAAACAGCTCTGCGGCACATGTCATGAAAGGGAGTGAGCTGACATCGCCGGAATGATTCCTGAGGCTACTGTCGACAAAGTCCTTAAAGCTGTCAATATTGCTGATTATATTGGCCAATATGTGCAATTACGCAAGACCGGGCAGAATCTGTTTGGCTTGTGTCCTTTTCACGAAGAACACACCCCATCATTTTCTGTGAATGAACCTAAGCAGATTTTTCACTGTTTTTCGTGCGGCCGCGGCGGCAATGTTTTTAAATTCGTGATGGACTATGATAACGCCACCTTCCCGGAGGCAGTTAAAAAAGTGGCGGATTTTGCTGGCATGCCACTGGATGTTCAGGTGGGTCATGCAGCACCGGTTGATCCAGAGATCAGCAAGCAACAGCATATTTTACAAGACACGGCCGATCTATTTCATCATATTTTGATGAATACGGAGAAAGGTCAGACTGCACTTGATTATTTGCACAAACGTGGCTTAACTGATGACACAATTAAAGCTTTTCAACTGGGGTATGCGCCTGAAGAACGTAATCTGTTAGTAGCGTTTCTTAATAATCGCAAAGTCGACTATCAAGATCAGCGTGCCAGCGGTTTGTTCGTAGAGGATCAAGAAGGAAAATTGTTCGATCGGTTTAACGATCGCGTCATGTTTCCGCTAACGGACAGTCATGGTCAAGTGATTGGTTTTTCCGGGCGGATTCTAAGCAAGGACAAGACCCAAGCTAAATACTTGAACAGTCCCGAAACCAAGCTTTTCAACAAGCGTGATGTCCTATTTAATCTTCATCGTGCCAAAGCCGATTTTGGCCGTGATGGCGGCCCGATTCTTTTTGAAGGCTATATGGATGTGATCGCTGCGTACCAAGCCGGTGTAAAAACCGGGATTGCTTCCATGGGAACAAGCTTAACTACTGAGCAGGTTGACATCATTAGCCACTTAAGCAAGCGATTAACCGTGTGTTACGATGGTGATGAACCAGGGCAAAAGGCGATTGAACGTGCGGTTGCCATGTTGGCTGATCATCCGCGATTACAAACGGATGTGGTCGTTTTGCCGGACGGGATGGATCCTGATGAGTTCATTCGTGCCCGTGGTGCCGAAGCCTTCCAAGCGCAAGTCAAATCCGTATTGACGCCGACCGCGTTTATGCTGCAATTCTTAGCGCGCGGGGTTGACATGAACAATGATCAGGCTAAACTGACGTATCTGAACGCGGCTTTAAAAACCATCGGTAAGATTTCGAATCCGGTAGCGCGGGCAATTTATGTGAAGCAGTTAGCTGACACGACTGGCGTGCCTGAGAGCGCTCTGAATCAAAGCCTGCCAGCGCCGCAGCAAGCCGTGCCGCAACAGTCGTCGGCTCCTGTAAGCTATCAAACTGCGCCGGTTAATCAACCAGTTCGGCCAATTGATCGTTACACTGCAGCCCAACGACAATTACTGTATTATGTTTGGCACGATGATTTAGTGATGCAGCGTTTAAAAAATGCTGCTTTCACATTTCCAGCGCCACATTTTCAGACGCTCTTTACCGGATGGCTAGATTTTCTCCATGAGCAGCCTGATGGCGAGTTAGCTGGATTCCTGGATCGAGTCGATCCAGATCTGAGCGGGGTGGCGGCTTCGGTGGCGATGCAGGTTTTGCCTGAGGCGACTGAGGCAACGATTGACGAGTTGATTCAGACGATCACGTCCGCTTCAACTGTCGAACGGCTGCAGGCTATCAGGCAGGCCATCACAGAGGCACAGCGACTTGGCGATAAGCAGAAACTAGGCGAGCTAACGGTGCAGTATGTGAATCTCATGAAACTTTTGAAACAACAACAAGGCTAGGGGAGGAACTTTAATGGCTGATAAAAAAACAGCAACTGAAGTAGACAAGACCACAAAGAAGACAACGGCTAAGCCAGCAGCAAAAACTGCGGCTAAGACAACCGCTGTCAAGGCGGCGGCAAAAAAGACCACCGCGAAGAAAACTACGGTCAAGAAGACTACCGCTAGCAGCAAACGCACGACCAAAACGACAACGAAAGCATTCGACGATGCTGTCAAGGCCGTGATTAAAGATTACAAGAAGAAGAAACAAATTACTGAAGATGACCTGACCGACAAGTTGGTTAAGCCGTTTGAGCTCAAGAGTGGTGCCATTGACGATCTGATGCAAAAGATCGAGGATAATGGGATTGCTATTGTTGATGAAAATGGCGAGCCAGCAGCGATTAGCTTGAAGAAGCAAAAGAAGGTTTCCAAGAAGGAAATGAGTGACATGTCCGCGCCTTCAGGGGTCAAAATCAATGACCCTGTGCGGATGTACCTGAAGGAAATCGGCCGAGTTTCCCTGCTGACAGCTGATGAAGAAGTTGCCCTTGCCTTGAAGATTGAACAAGGTGATCAAGAAGCTAAGCAACGTTTGGCTGAAGCTAACTTGCGATTGGTTGTTTCCATCGCTAAGCGTTATGTTGGTCGCGGCATGCAATTCCTGGATCTGATTCAGGAAGGGAACATGGGGCTGATGAAGGCGGTCGAGAAATTCGATTACCGGAAAGGCTTTAAGTTCTCAACGTATGCCACCTGGTGGATTCGGCAGGCTATTACCCGTGCCATCGCTGACCAAGCCCGGACAATTCGGATTCCAGTGCATATGGTTGAAACCATTAACAAGTTGATTCGGATTCAACGGCAACTGCTTCAAGACCTTGGTCGTGAACCAACGCCTGAAGAAATCGGCGCGGAAATGGACATGCCAACTGAAAAGGTTCGCGAAATCCTGAAGATTGCGCAAGAACCTGTTTCCTTGGAAACGCCAATTGGTGAAGAGGACGATTCACATCTTGGCGACTTCATTGAAGACCAAGACGCCACCAGTCCTGAAGACCATGCTTCCTATGAACTGCTTAAAGAACAGTTGGAAAGTGTGCTGGATACCTTAACGGATCGTGAAGAAAATGTTTTGCGGTTGCGTTTTGGACTCGATGATGGCCGGACCCGTACCTTGGAAGAGGTCGGCAAAGTCTTTGGCGTGACCCGCGAGCGAATTCGTCAAATCGAAGCTAAGGCATTGCGGAAGCTCCGCCACCCAAGCCGTTCCAAGCAACTTAAGGATTTTCTTGAGTAATGAACGTTTGTTAGCTGATAAAGCCGTCTGCCTCATTAGTGAGGTAGGCGGCTTTTTCGTACGTCATCATGTGGCGAAGACCCACATTCAGATTCAAATACCGGAAATCTTTGATGTTTCTAAGGACGTAACCCGCTTTTCAGAAAAGTTAACTAACTGTTCGGCGTAGTTTGTTATAATGAAAACTGTTAACGAGATGAGGAGAAAGTATAGTCATGGATCATATTCATTTATCAAAACGGCTTCAGGCCATTAGCAGTTTTATTGAGGCAGGCGAACGGGTAGCGGATATCGGCACAGATCACGCTTTTTTGCCGATTTACTTGGTGCAGCAGCAACGCATCAATTTTGCGATTGCCAGTGATATTGGCGCCGGACCGGTCGCAATTGCCAAGCAAAACGTTGCGGATGCTGGGTTAACTGCGCAGATCAGCGTCCGTCAAGCTGACGGTTTGGCAAGTATCATGCCTGACGATGCCATTTCAACGGTTGTCATTGCTGGAATGGGCGGTCAGCTGATGACGGATATTCTTGAGGCTGGCCAGCCACAACTAGACGGGACCGAAACCTTGGTACTGGCTCCCAATCGACACCAATACGATGTCCGTTTATGGCTTGATCAGCATGGTTATGGCATTATCGGCGAGGACATCGTTGAAGATGAAGGCCATATTTACGAACTGATGGCAGCTGGTCGAACGCGCCCGGATGTGCCTTATTCGGAAGCTGATTTACGCTTCGGGCCGATTTTACGGCGGCAAAAGAGTCCAACTTTTATGAAAAAAATGCACCGCGAAGCTGAGAAAACCGAGGCTGTGCTTGAAGGTTTGGCTGATGCACAGATGGTGCCGCTAGAAAAGATTCGCGAACAAGAAAAAATTTTATCATTAATCAAGGAGGAATTAGACGCACATGACGAGCGGTAAACAGATTATTAATCGATTTGAAGACTTTGCCCCCCTGAGTTTGGCATGGGAACGCGATCCAAGCGGGCTGCAATTAGGTAACCCAGATAAACCAGTTAAAACCGTCCTCGTAACATTAGACGTCCGGCCAGAAGTGGTCACTGAAGCCGAAGCAATTCATGCTGATATGATCTTTTCTCATCATCCAGCGATGTTTCGACCAGTACATAACTTGGATTTGCGGGTTCCGCAGAATGCCATGTACGCCCAAATTCTAAAGGATGACTTGCTGGTCTATGCAGCGCATACTAACCTTGATCGCGTCCAAGACGGGATGAATGACTGGCTGGCAGAAGCGTTGGGATTAAGTCAAGTTGTGCCCTTTATCAATGAAGGTGAAGGCGCCAACATGGGCCGAATTGGCTTGTTACCAGACAAAATTCGCCTTGAGGCTTTTGTTGAACAAGTCAAAGCAGCCTATAACGTTAAAGGGTTGCGTGTGGTTGCCCGCGATCTAGACCGGCTAGTTCAAAAAGTGGCTATTCTTGGCGGTGATGGCGGTGATGCCTTCAACGATGCCAAGCAAGCTGGCGCCGATGTCTTTATCACTGGCGATGTGTATTACCATACCGGTCACGATATGCTAGCAGCCGACCTGCCCGTGATCGATCCCGGCCACCATATCGAGTCGATTATGAAAGGCAAAGTTGCGACTTTGATCAACGAATGGGCCGATGCAGAAGGATGGGATGTCAAAGCCATACCATCTAAACTATCGACTGATCCGTTTACTTTCATGTGATTGGGAAAAATTTTCCAGTAAATGCGATTTTTAAATAGAATTGACAAAGAGCAAAACACATAGCATAGGTGCGAAAATCTTACACTCATGCTAAAATAAAGCAAATTAACTGTCGGCTTTTGCCGCCAAAGGAGCGAATACCATGCCATTAGTACACATTGATTTGATTGAAGGCCGTTCACCGGAGCAACTGAAAGCCCTTGTGAAAGACGTGACAGATGCCATTGTCAAAGATACTGGCGCACCCGCTGAGCATATTCACATTGTTCTTAACGAAATGGCTAAGGAACATTATTCAGTTGCCGGTGTACTTGCATCAGATAAGGATTAACGGCTGGCTTTGAGCAATCAGTACCGGGTCACAGAAGGGAAGGGTTCAACGATGGCAGACACCAGCGATCAGGCAGCCTCACAAGATCAGGCTTATTTTGATAAAATGAAACAGCAAATTCTTGACGCTTTGGAAACCGTCATTGACCCAGAGCTCGGTGTCGACTTAATTAACCTCGGCTTGATTTATGGGGTTGATTTAGATGAAAGCGGCAAATGTACCGTTGAAATGACATTGACAACGATGGGCTGTCCTTTGACAGACATGTTGGATGCTGATATTAAACGGGCACTGACAACGATTGACGGGATTACCAGCGTTGAAATTCATTTAGTTTGGTATCCAGCATGGGGGCCAGAACGCCTCAGTCGGTATGCCAAAATGGCGCTGGGCATTCATTAACCGGCGTTTAGACACGGAATGCAAAAGCCGCCGTTTAAGGCGGCTTTTGACTGTCTTTCAGGCAGTCAAAGCGATGGATCACGAGGGTGAACATGGACTATTGGAGCACATTAAATCGGCTGGCCAAACAATATGCGCGCATTGGACCGCTTAAATCACAACTAACTGCCATGAAGAATTGGCAAGCATCTATTGCGGCTGGTGTCTTGCCAGCACATGCGTTACCTTGGTTGGGACTTAGCACGCCGCAAATTGATGCCGCTTTAACCCAGCCACAGGCGCAGCTGCAAGAACTGCTTCAACTAGATCATTTATTGCATAATTTCCGCCGCTACATTGCCTTTCATGATGGCATGTGGTCATTTGTTCATGAAGATCTGTTTGCGACTTGGCATCGACTTTATGGTCCTCAGCGGTACTTGGAAGTGGCAGCTGGTAATGGTTACGTGAGTGCTGGTTTGCGCGCACAAGGCGACAAAACGATCACAACCGATGCGCACACTTGGACGAAAGAAAATGTCACTGGCCGTCAGCCGCTTGTTCCAGTTAAAACCGCCACAGCCAACGCGGCGTTGTTCCTCTACGCCCAACAAGTCGATGCTGTTGTGATGGCTTGGAGCCCAGATAAGGATCCTAATGATGTCCGGTTCCTGCATATTATGCAACACTATTTTCCCACTAAACAATTATTCGTGATCGGCGAACGCAACGGTGCAACCAATAGCCGGTTATTTTGGCAAGAAGCCCGAACCGTTCCGGATCGGCGATTATTCGCGCTTAATCGTGCGTTTGGTCATTTTGATGCGATTCACGAACGAGTTTACCGATTACAATAGTCTCTGTACTGTTGGCAAATGGCTTATTTGTGCAGGACTTGAGGAGGATGACGTGAAAAAATTATTCTTGATTGATCTTTTATGGATCGGTTTAGCGATATTAGCCGGTTTAGTATGGTCACAGCATGATCAAAATGAATATGCCAGTCAGCTTGATCACCTCGGCATGTCGGAAACGGCTCAGGAATATGTCACGACAAGTTCGCGCAGCATCACCACTGCGATAAGCGAGCTCGATAAAACTGATTTCAAAGGTTATCAGGTCCAGTTTGTTGCTAAACAAGTCGTGTACGTTTATCAGCGTGGCACAGTTGCGAGCCTGCCACTCGATAGTGGTCAGTGGTTCTCGACTGGCGATTTTGCCTCCAGTCTGCCGGTGACGGTGGTTGGCCGCGATCTTGCCGATAAACTGTATACTGGCAGTAATAATCAGCGTTATTTGCAAGTGAATGGTCAATATGTCCCAGTATTGGGAACGGTGGGCACACGCAAAGGCAGCCCGCTAAATAAAGTTATCTTTCTCAACGCCTCTGCACAAACTACCAATAGTAAGCTGAAACTAAAGCAGGTCAAAATCTATGTTGACGGCGCCAGTCAGCATAGCAAGGCCTTAAAAACCGCTTTCAAAGCAAAAAATATTCATCGGGTCCACTTTAGCGATAGTAATGCTTCGACTTGGTGGCATGCTTATGGTCAAACGGCATTGTTCAGCTTATTCTTATTGCTGGGTGCAGGATTGCTGACGATGCTCATGGTGGTCTTAATGGGGCCGTTGCAAACAGCTGGTTTGGATTTGAATATGCGGGCGCGTTACTTGCGCGGCGTTTTATCTAGCTGTGGTGGTCATATTGGCGTCAGTCTTTTTCTTGGTGGCCTTTTTGCAAACTGGTGGTTCTACTTCACCACGCGAACTAATATTTGGGTCTTTCTTGTCGTTTTGACCATCGCTGCCATTTTCTTCCTCCGTTACTTGATTCACAGAAAGGATAAAGCTAGTGCAACTACCTGAAGCATTTAAGGAAAAATATACTCGTTTGCTGGGCGATGAAGCAGCTGCTTTTTTAGCGACATTTGAAGCACCTGCGGAAAGTGGCTTTCGGCGTGATCCAGCCAAGCCGTGGCCATTGGACGAGTCATTAACTGAACCAATTCCTTGGAGTCCGTGGGGTTATTATGGCAAGGTCGCCGGCAACGACATTGATCACGTTGCCGGACTTGTTTATAGTCAGGAGCCAAGTGCGCAGTTTGTCGGTACTGTTGCAGCCCCAAAGCCGGGTGAACGGGTATTAGATTTGTGTGCAGCGCCAGGCGGTAAATCGACCCAACTTGCTTGCTATTTAGGCGACACTGGGCTTTTGGTCAGCAATGAGATCAATGGTCCGCGGTCAAAAGTTTTGTCAGGCAATCTGGAACGGTGGGGTACTCGGCAGATTTTAGTAACGAATAATGATCCTGACACGTTGGCAAAAGCGTGGCCACAAATGTTTGATCGAATTTTGGTTGATGCACCTTGTTCAGGAGAAGGCATGTTTCGTAAAGATCCGGATGCAATCCAGTATTGGCATGCGGACTATCCTGCGCAATGTGCTGAGCGGCAAAAGCAGATTCTCAAAGCGGCTGTGAAGATGCTAGCACCAGGCGGCACGTTGATTTACTCGACTTGCACCTTTAGTCCTGAAGAAGATGAGCAAATCATTGCCTGGCTATTGGCCAATAACGCGTTCACGCTTACGCCGATTAAGCAATATCCGGGGATGGAAGCTGGGCGGCCAGCGTGGGCCGATGGCAATCCGGAACTGGCCAAAACAGTCCGACTGTTTCCTCACCGATTGCGTGGCGAAGGGCATTTTGTTGCTAAGCTGAAGTTAGCAGGGGAACCAGCATCACATCAACCAGCCCGTTTGCCGCTTAAACCGCTAGCCAAGCCGGCGAAGGATGAAGTTGATGCGTTTGTAGCGACAAGCCTAACCAAGCAGCCCAGCGGCCTATTTTATCGGCATGGCGATTTTCTTTCAATTTTACCAACAACGATGATCCCGTTTGAGCACGTGAAAGTGGTGCGTGCCGGTCTGGAACTCGGAAGTTTCCGGAAGAAACGATTTGAACCAAGTCATAGTTTAGCAGCTGCTCTTAATCCGGATGATTTTCAAACTGTGATTGAGGTTGATGCGGACGGTTATGCACGTTATCGGCACGGTGAAACGTTGCCAAGCAAGGTAAGTGGCAAACGTTTTGTTCTGCTGACATTCGAGCATAAGCCATTTGCAATTGGTAAATTGGTGAATGGTACCATCAAAAATTATTATCCAAAAGGGTTGCGTGTTTGATATTTAGTAAAGAAGACTCGGTTCGGGGCATAACTCACATCCGGTGAACGAGGCTGAGCCATTATTTGCTCATCGGACTTGTGAATCATTAAATTCCGGATAGTCGTAGGAAGGTGCTAGGCTAATAGTCCCTTGCCGTGCCAAACTTCGCAATCTCCGGCCAGATGGGGTGGCGACGCGTAGCTAGAGCGGAGACGGCGCTTCGAGCCCGCAAAGCCCGCTGTCTCGAAGTCGCCTAACAACATCAGCTCCGAAAACCGGTCGCTGTGTTGTTTGCACGGCTGAGCCTCATCTGGCCTACGATTGCTCCGCCTTGGCACTACG
Source organism: Lacticaseibacillus sp. 30 (assembly GCF_053819265.1). Taxonomy (NCBI): domain Bacteria; kingdom Bacillati; phylum Bacillota; class Bacilli; order Lactobacillales; family Lactobacillaceae; genus Lacticaseibacillus; species Lacticaseibacillus sp. 30. The sequence continues at coordinate 276,548 of NZ_JBSOQX010000001.1, read as the reverse complement.
GTCTTTAAAATCTCAGCAACTAATCTATGGATTGGCAAAAACGAACGATTTTCCGATATTAGGAAAATCGTTCGTTTTTACTTGCCGACTGAGAATTGTGTTGCAACATTATTCCCTTCGAATAAAAGTTCCAGAAGTCAATCATGACTTGGATTGTTTTAGGGTCAAATTCCCGGTAAGCCACGAGCCTGACGATAATGTTCCAAATCAGCACTTAGCACGATTGGGGCTTCTTGCAGCTCCTGCCAATTGGTGACGCCCAATAACGCGTAAAGTTGGCGTAATTGGTGCAGAAAGTTCTGAAAATAGGCCAGCGTCGCTTCATAGCCAGTCTGAATCAAGTGATGAAGCACCAGGCCACTCATGCCGACTGCATGAGCGCCCAGCCGCAATGCCTTCACAACATCTAATGGTGAACGAACGCCGCCAGTTGCAAGCATGGTTAGACCGAGTCCGCGCGCTTCAAGCAATGATTCAACCGTTGTCTGTCCCCAGTCTTGTAAATAAGCAAAATCGTGGCCCGAACGACGAGCATTTTCGATCGTGGCAAAGTTTGTTCCGCCGCGACCGCCAACGTCAACAAATTGAACCCCCAGACGTTGTAAGGACTGAAGATCTTCGCGAATAAAGCCATTACCGACCTCTTTTACGACGATAGGGACTTGGCTAGTCGCAAGGATGCTCTTAATGTTAGCCTGCCACATAAAGTCGCGATCGCCCTCAGGCATGACCACTTCCTGAGCAGCATTGAGATGAATTTCCAGTGCATTCGCTTTTAACATTGCCACCGCCGCCTCGGCAGCAGTCGCATGATGACCGGCGCCAACATTAGCTAAAATAAACCCGTTTGGATCATGATCACGCAGCGTTGCAAAAGTCGGGACTAGTTGCGGATCACGCAACGCCACCGATTGCGATCCGCTGGCAATCGCCACCCCCAAAGCTTGGGCGAGCTGGCCTAGCTGGGCGTTTAACTTGCCGGTTTGTGGCGAGCCGCCGGTCATGGCATTGATATAAATCGGCCATTGCCAATTAAACGGGAGATCAGGTTTTAGATCCACCGCAGCCATGGTTGTTTCCGGCAAAGCTCGATGCAAAAGACGAACCTGATCGAAACCCGCATGAGCAACAGATTGAAAGTATTTTTCAGCTAGAAAAACATGTTCATCCTTGCGATGCGATTGCTGACTTTGTGTCATCAAATTGCTCCTTTGTGATGATGCTGGCATCCGGACCAAGGCGTGTGCTCAAAATCCGATCACCGAACACAGGGCGCAAGGCGGTTAATAAAATGTCCACGTAAGGTTCAGTAGTCAGAATTTTGACATTTGGTCCTGCATCCATCGTGGCAAACGCGGGAATACCCAAAGCCCGTTGTTCTTGCACTAATTGCCACGCCCGTAATGTTTCCGGCAGAAAGTAGGTGAATGGCGGTTCCTCGGCCATAATCGCCGCATGCATGCGCATACTGGACAATTCTGTCAATTTGCCGATCAGCGCTAAGTCGTCTTCAGCCAACGCGGTAATCATTGGTTCAATTAAACTTTCATTTGAGGCCACCCAGGCATCATAGTAGGGACTTGTGGCCACTGTGTTGGCCATGCCTTTTCGTGAACTGACCGCCTTTTTTTCAGCAGATACCGTGACCACAAGCATTCGTAATGGCAAACTAGGTTGAATCGCGAGTGGTTCAGCGAATGAAGAGGTGTCGTCATGGCCGCGATGCCAGATAACGGCACCACCAAAGATAGAGCGCGTTGCTGAACCTGATCCGCGGCGCGCTAATCTTGAAAGTTCAGTCGGAGAAAGGTTTAGACCTGCCGCGCGGCTGGCAGCAGTGGCCAAGGCAGCAAAAGCAGAGGCTGAACTTGCCAGCCCGGCATCAGTCGGCACGTGATTCAAGGAAGTGACTTGAGCGTACGTGCTAATTTTTCCTAAGTGCCGAACCCGATCCAAAAAGCGGCTGACCGCAACCGGGTTTTGTTCTTCACCGTTAAGCATGAAGCGATCATCATTCAGACTAGGATCAAATGTAACTGCTGTGTCAGTATAAAAGTCATTTAAAGTTAAAGAAATGCTGCTTGTGGCTGGCAGCATCAACTTGCGATTGGCTTTTCCCCAATATTTAATCAGCGCAATGTTTGTGTGCGCGCGTGCATAAGTCGTCATAATAGCCTCATTTCGATTCAAAATGGTATTCCCACACTTTAGCCGCATTAGCAGCTTTAAGCGCCGTGGTAATCGCTACCGCTTGATCACTGGCTGCTAAAGCAATCATGCAACCACCCATCCCTGAGCCTGTTAATTTAGCGCCATAAGCACCGTTATCAATCGCCATGTTAATGAGACGGTCAAGGTCAGGACTGCTAACGCCAAGTGCAGACAGATCGGCCTGATCGCGATTGAACAGTTGGCCTAAGGTAATAATATCATCTTGCGCCAACGCCAATGCTGCCTGGCGAACGGTGTCACCGATATCCTTGATGAGCGGCCGGTACATTTTGGGATCCTGCTTTAAACGATCTGCCACTGCTCCCACTGCAATTTTAGTTTGTCCGGCAACGCCAGTATCGGCAATTAGCAACACACCGTTTCGTGGCATCATGATCGAGCGCGGCGCCTTACCACGGACGAACCATTGCGGCCGCTCAGCGCTAGCCGTGGCAGCATCAAGACCGCTTGGATTGCCATGCAAAGCTTTTTCAGAGACAGCGGCCCAGTTCAGTAATGTGTCGTGTGATAGCGATGTTTGAAATGCATCGTAAAAAGCGCGAACAACTGCCACAGCGGTTGCGGCAGATGAGCCCATACCGCGCTCGGAAGGCAAAGCACTCGTGATGGTTAAATGAAATCCTTGATTCTTGGCGTTAAAGAAGATCAATAAACGTCGAATAAGCATGGCAATACCGGCAAAATTGGTCAATTGACCAGCATTTAAATTTCCTGTGAAAAAAGAAGACGTCACAGTTTGTCTGCCATCCGGCTGAGGCGTGACGCGAGCTGACAAGCCGACACTCTTCACTGGCAGTGCAATGGCCGGTTCCCCATACACGACCGCGTGTTCGCCAAGCAGAATAATTTTTGCATAACTTTTTCCCGTCCCGATTTCCATATAAACACCTCGTCAATATTCTTTATTAATGATAGCGCAAACGCCCGTCAGACACTACTTAGATATGCTAGACTAAAGCATAATGTAACAGAGCGTGAGCTGGCCCGGTTAGAAACCGGAGTGTAAGTGGCCTTGGATGTGATGGCCGGGCTTTGGCCATTGCAGCCAAGGTCCTTACACGCAGGTTTCTGGGCCAGCGATCGCGTTTAGACAGAGCGTGAGCAGCCGCGCTTAGAAACCGGAGCATAAGCGGCCTCAAGCCTAAATGGCTGGGTTTTGGCCATTTAGGCTTGAGGTCCTTATGTGGAGGTTTCTGCGGCAGCGAACGCGTTTAGACAGAGCGTGAGCTGGCCCGGTGAGAAACCCGAGTGTAAGCACCTTGGCCATTGCAGCCAAGGTGCTTACATGCAGGTTGCTGCGCTGGGGAGCGCGTTTAAGGAGGTAGGTAGCGCATGGGGCTGCAATTCATTTTAGGAGACGCAACGACGGACCACGCTGGCACGATGGCGACAATGGTTCAAGCTAATCTGCAAGCCGATTCACAAAACCAAATTTTTTATTTAGTCCCTAATCATATCAAATTTGAAGCCGAAGTCGACTTGTTGAAACGGTTGCGGGCGCAAGCAGCATCCGTCAATGGTGTATATGCGCAAAATCGAGTGCAGGTGCTGTCTTTCTCACGACTTGCCTGGTATTTCCTGAAAAACACCGCGCTTTATCAACAGCCACGACTTGATCGGGCCAGTAACACGATGTTGGTCGCAAAGATACTAGGTGAAAGCAAAGAAGAACTAACGATTTATGCTGGCGAAGCGCATAACACTGGGTTTGTGACACAACTGGCGGATCAATTAAGCGAATTAGTGACCGGTCGTATCACAGCAGAAGATCTGAATACGACAGTAGCCGCTTTAACACCAGGCGATCGGCACCGTGCTAAATTGCGAGATCTGGGGATCATTCTGGATCACTATGAAGCGGAAATCGGCCCTTATGCCACTAATGCCAGCCTACTAAGTGGGTTGCAACAGGTGATGCGCAATCAGGACCTGAGCCACACATTCATTTATCTCAATGACTTCAACGTCTTTTCAGCTTCAGAGACTGGATTGGTCGAAACAATGATTGAAACGGCTGCTGAGGTGACCGTTAGTTTAGTGCTGGACAAGCCATATCCGGCTGCGCCGCCAGTGGCACCTAATTTATTCTTACCTGCAGGCCGGTTGTATCACCGCCTTTATCAAAAAGCCAAAACGATGAAAGTACCGATCCGGCTAGATCGTTTTGCTAAACCGCGTCCGCTAAGCGAAGGCATGAAGCACCTTGCTGATTGGTGGCAAACGAGTACCAATTTACAATCACAGGCGCCTGCACAGACAGCACAGAACAAAGAAGTTGAGTTGGCAGTGGCGACTGATCCATATCATGAATTACGGACGGTTGCCCGCCAAATCTATCAAGCCGTCCGGCAAGGTGCACGTTACCGCGATTTTCTGATTTTAGCCCGTCGCTTGGATCCATACGCAGCGGTGATTCCGGCCATCTTTGAAGAATTCAACATCCCTCAATTTACTGATCTCGAACGGCCAATGAAGGATCATCCGCTAGTCGTACTCATTGAAAGTCTTTTTGCCATACAAGACCACGATTATCAATATCAGGATGTCATGCGCCTTTTGCATACCGAGTTGTTACTACCTGAGAATATGGATATCGCGGCTTTTCGTGATGCTTTAGACACAACAGATAACCATCTTGTTCGCACTGGCATTACCGGCAAAAAACGGTGGACACAGACCGACCCATGGCGCTATTTTCAGCGCAATCCTAACGCTGACGATTCGCAACTTGATCCCGAGGCAGATAAAACTGCCCAGATTAATGCAATCAAGACTTTGGTTGCGGACACGGTTCCGCAATTGCTGCGTCAATGGCAGACTGCCAAAACTGGTCGCGAAGCCGCGGCCAGCTTATATCAATGGCTGCAAACGACTGGTGTGATTGATCAGCTGAATGTGTGGCGACAAACCGCTAACGCTGACGGTGATTTAAGTCGCAGTCAAGCCAACGAACAGGCTTGGGATACCTTCATCCAATTGTTAAATGACTATGCGACCATTTTGGGAGAAGCTGACTTCAATCGTGATCAGTTTCGAGAACTGTTGGCGGCCGGCTTTGCTAGTGCCACCTACACGCAGATTCCGTCGACGCTGGACTCGGTGGTTATTTCCGAAACGGGTTTGGTTCGTTTGGCCAAGGCAAAACACGTTTATGTGATTGGCGCAACAAACACCGCGATGCCTGATGTGCCTAACGATAGTGGTGTCTTAAATAGCGAAGAGCGGCAACTGTTGGCGGCTCAGCTTCCAGATGACCGTTTTTTACCTGAACAAGGTCCGACCACAACCTTAGGCGATCCTTTCATCAATTATCTTGGATTTATGGCAGCTTCTGAAAAACTGACACTTAGTTACCCCATGCAAAATACGCAGGAAAACAGTGAAAATCAAGCCTCGCCGTACTTTAGACAATTAGCCCAAGCACTGCAATTAACGCCTGCTACATGGGCACCGGCTGGGTTGGGGACATCTCTAAAAGCAGTTCTGGGTAGTCCGCGGGCCATGCTCAGTGATTTTGTTCGCGCGGCTGGTGAAGCTCAGCATCAGAAATTGCCTTTGAGTCGAAGTTGGCAAGGCGTTTTGGCCAGTCTCAAACAAACCACACTGGCACCGTTAGCTCAGAAGCTAGCAGGCAGTTTGACCTATCAAAATGACCCTGGACGTCTTGATCCGACATTAGCAGTCCAATTGTACGGTCGGGACATGAATGTCTCGGTATCGCGATTAGAGACGTATTATCGTAATCAGTTTGAATACTTTTTGAAGTATGGTTTGCTTTTACAGCCGCGACCTGAATTTGAGTTATCGCCAGCCGATACTGGTAGTCTTTTCCATGCGGTGCTGGATCAATATCTGACTCAGTTGCGCGACGCCGGCCAGACATTGGCCGATGTCACCGCGGCAGATGTAGCGGCGGCGGTCCCGCCATTAGTCGCGGCTATCACGAAGCGCCCGGGTTATGAAATTCTTGGCAGTACCCATCGGATGGCTTATTTGACGAGTCGCTTAAGTCGGTTATTGATTCAAGTGCTGACGAACATGCGCCAGCAGCAACGCCGGACCGGGTTCCGTCCGATGCGCACTGAGTTGCAGTTTGGCCGAATTGGGGATACCAGGGGCTTACCTGGCTTGTCTTGGCCGCTGCCGCATGGTGGTCGCGTTAATGTACGCGGCAAAATTGACCGACTAGATGTCTATCGAGAATCAGATGCGCAGCGATTTATGGTTGTTGATTACAAGAGCACGCAACATCGGTTCGATGACAGTGACGCGTACTATGGCATTGCCTTACAGATGTTGACGTATGTTGAAGCAATGGCAAATGTCCCAGCTGATCCGCCATTTGTGCCAGCCGGAGCACTGTATTTTCACTTACAAGATCCTAAGTTCAAATTCAGTACCGATCTTGACCTCGATATTGATCGACTAAAAGCTTTTAAATATCTAGGTTTCTTGGTAGCTAAAGATGGGGCAGACTTGGCGGCGGTAGACAAAACCATTTCAGCAGAAACCGGTGGACGCAGCATGATGGTGCCACTTGGTTTTAAAAAAGACGGTGCCTTCAATTATAATCAGTCAAACATTCTGACACCAGAAGATCTAAGTGCCTATCTTTTGCACAATCAGGCATTGATTATTGATGCTGCCAGTCGGATTTTAGCCGGGGATATCGCTTTGGCGCCGTTTCAATATGGACAGGAATCCACCGTTATCAGCAACAGCGATTATCAAAGTATTATGCTGTTCGATCCGGCAACCGGGTTTGATCATTACAATCATGTGCCAAAGTTGAAACGCAAAGAGGTGCTTGGCCGCGTCACAACTGATCCCACACAAATTCCGCATCATCGTCAGGAGGATTCGCAAGCATGACCCAATTTACAACCTCTCAACAAGCAGCGATTACCCACGACGGGCATGACGTGCTGGTTTCCGCCTCTGCTGGTAGCGGGAAAACCACCGTGTTGGTTGAGCGAATTATTCAAAAGATTCTCAAACAGCATGCTGACATTACCCGGATGTTGATCGTGACATTTACTCGTGCGGCAACAGCCGAAATGCGAACCAAGATTCAGACGGCTTTGAAGAAGGCACTCACCGAGCGACGACATGAGCTTAGTGGTGAGGATCGGCGTCATCTTGCCAATCAAATTGCCATGGTTAATGCGGCTAAAATCAGTACGCTGGATGCCTTTAGTTTGCAAATTGTCCAAACTTACTACTATGTCATTGATCTTGATCCCGGTTTTCGGTTGCTTACGGATGAAACTGAACGCTACATGCTGCAAGAGCGCGTTTGGGACGATTTGCGTGAACAATTATATGCCAGTGACGAAGCACCTGCGTTTGAACAACTCACGGCTAATTTTAGCGGGGATCGAGATGATAGCGGTTTGCAAGACTTGATGTTTGAGTTGATCCGCCAAGCCGGTGCGACAACTGATCCCAAGGCCTATTTGGAAGGATTGGCAACGCCGTATGCACCGGAAAAATGGGAAGCGACCTTTAGCCAACAAATCTGGCCGCGAGTTAAAGGCCAATTGCTGCAAATAGCCACCAGTTTGACTCAGGCGTCAGCGTTAGCCAATCAACTGCCAAACCCAATTTGGTATCAGCAAATTCAGGCTGATCTTGCCCCATTGCAAACACTATTAGAAACAAATGCACCCACATACGATACAGTCCGCAGTGTCTTGATTTCCCATGAATTTGCTGCTTGGTCGCGCATCAGTAAAGGACTGGATGACGCAGATAAGGACACTAAAAACGCGGCAAAAGATCTACGTGATGCTGCAAAGAAAACTTGGCAGAACAAACTGGCACCAACTTTTGCCTTAGCTGCTGAGCAAATTGGCGATTTGTTGCGGGAAGCTCAACCTTTAGTAGCCACATTAGCTAATGTGGCCTTAAAGTTTGAAGACGCGTTGACCGCTGAAAAGGCCGCTCGGCATGTTCAAGACTATAGTGATATTGCGCATAATGCTTTACGCATTTTGCAACAAAAAGATCCACAAACCGGTGCACCAATTGCCGATAACTATCGCGCGAGTTTCGATGAAGTGATGGTGGATGAGTATCAGGACATTAGTCCGTTGCAGGAGGCTTTACTTGCCGCTGTCAGCACCACCACGCCAGGTGATCGATTCATGGTCGGGGATGTCAAACAGAGTATTTACGGCTTCCGACTGGCCGATCCGCAACTATTTATTCATAAATACCAAACATTTCAAGATGCACCGACCGATCCCGCCGCGCCAGAACGGATTATTTTAGCTGAGAATTTTCGTTCGACCAAAAATGTGTTGGCGTTTACCAATCTGATTTTCAGTCAAATCATGGATCCGGAAGTTGGCGATTTGAGCTATGACAACGCAGCGGCTTTAAAGTATGGTGCGCTTGATTACGGTGATGCGCATCCGGCAGTGAAAGTGTTGTTGTATAGCAAAGCAACATCTGATGAAGATTCTTCTGATGCAAGTGAGTTACCGGGAGATGCTGATGATAACGAGCCAGTGGACATTGCGACTGGCCAAACGCAACTAGTCTTGGCCGAAATTCAGCGATTAATCAACGATCCCGATGTGCAACTATGGGATCGTCAGGCGCAGGAGTATCGGCGCATCCACTATCGCGATATCACATTACTGACACGTCAAACCAGTCAAAACAGTCTGATTCAAACACAGTTTGCTGCAGCAGGCGTCCCATTGTTTGTGGCCGATACCAAGAATTTTTTCAAAACAACTGAATTGATGGTTATGCTGGCGCTTTTAAAAGTGATTGATAACCAAAAACAAGATATTCCGTTAGTGGCTGTGTTGCGTTCGCCGATTGTTGGTTTGTCAGCTGATCAGTTGGCACTGATTCGTTTAGCGGCAAAACAGGTGCCATATTATGATGCCGTGACAGCATTTCTACAAGCCGAACCAAAAACGCCACTTGCTCAGCGGACGCATGACATGCTGACGCACTTCTTCAACCAGCTCAGCCATTTTCGCGACTTGGCCCGAGAAAATGACTTGGTCACTTTGTTGTGGGCTATCTATCAGGATACCGGATTTCTTGACTATGTTGGCGGCACCCCAGGGGGCAGTCAGCGCCAGGCAAATCTCCAAGCGTTGATTGATCGAGCCCGCACTTATGAAGCGGGTGGCTTCAAAGGGTTATTTGCCTTTATTCACTTTATTACTTTGATGCAGAAGCAGGATCAAGATTTGGCAATGCCTGCCCAAGTCGATCCAGATAATGATGCGGTGAAGTTGATGACCATTCACAAAAGCAAGGGTTTGGAATTCCCGGTTGTCTTTTTGATGCAGGCAAACAAACATTTTAATATGCGCGATCAAACCGGCACTGCCATTTTGACAAAACAAGGTATCGGTATTAAATGGCTAGATCCTGAAACTCGCGTTGAATATGAATTACCCCAGTATCAAGCTGCCAAAGCTGCACGGCAAAATCAGACCTTGGCTGAAGAGATGCGGTTGTTGTATGTTGCTTTGACGCGTGCGCAACAGCGACTTTACGTGGTTGGCGCAACGATGAGTGGCAATCAGCTGACGTCTGCTGATAAAACGGTCGAAAAATGGGCTGCGGCGGCGGAAGGTGAAGCGCGTGTTTTGGCCCCGCAAGTCCGCAGTGGGGCAACGAGCTATCTCGACTGGATCGGACCGGCCTTGATCAGACATCCGCAGGCCCGTGGGTTAGCCGAAACAACTATCAAACCTGCGCTCGTCGGTGATGAAACGGAGTTTTCAATTGAAATTGACGTGAATCCGCAAGTCACACCGACTGCAACTCCGGAAAAAGTTTCTGACGATTCAGGAACAATGATCGACTTATCTGCGTGGTTTAAAAAGGCCTATCCTTTCCAAGCAGCAACAACTACGACAGGTTTTCAAAGTGTTTCAGAAATTAAACGCGCATTTGATGATCCAGATACCATTGATCTGGTCAATGCAGATCGTTTCCTCGGTCCCAAGCCACCGATGCGGGATTTAACGGCGCCAGCGTTTCTGACCGAAACCCCTAGTGGCATCAGCCCAGCAGCTATTGGGACGGCAACGCATCTATTGCTGCAGCTAGTGGATCTCGCCAAGCCGATCACCATGGCCAGCTTGAGGGCTTTGCGCGATCAATTGGCCACCACGCAGGTCATTGCGGTCGATGTGGCAAAGCACATTGATTTGACGGCACTTATTCGCTTCTTTGAAACTGATTTAGGTCGGTTGTTATTGGCTAAGCCGCAGCAGGTTCATCGTGAAGTTCCATTTTCCATGCTGCTGCCTGCTGACCAGGTTTTTGAAGCATTGGCCGATGACCCAGGCGAGGACGTCTTGATTCACGGGATTATTGATGGCTACGTGAGTGATGAACAAGGCGTCACGCTGTTTGACTACAAAACTGATCATAACCCGAACACGGCCGTTTTAGTGGATCGTTATCGTGGACAGTTAAACTTATATGCACAAGCTTTGCAGGATTTACAACCCAAACCGGTGCTGCATCGCTATCTGGTCTTTTTGCGCACCGGAACCGTTGTCGATCTGGTAGCATCAGGTGCTGGTAAATAGTATGATATGAACAGTATGTTTAGACGGGAATGTTTAAAATGAATGCTGAGACCATTTTTGCTGTGGTCGATTTAGAAACAACTGGGACCAGCGTCAAAGACGGCGACCGGATGATCCAGTTTGGATGTGCCTTAATGCAGCACGGCAAAATTATCCAGACAATTTCTCAGTTGGTGAATCCGGATCGGTCGGTACCAGTGGCAATTCAGCGACTAACCGGCTTGGATCCCAATCGATTAGTCGCGGCCCCTTATTTTGAAGAAATCGCCAAAACGTTGCATCAGCTGTTGACTGATACGGTTTTTGTAGCGCACAACGTTAATTTCGATTATCCTTTTTTAAATGCGGAATTTGAGCGAGTGGGGCTGCCAAAGCTGCAATTAGCTGCGATCGACACGGTTGAATTGGCGCAAATTTTATTGCCTGAGATTAGCAGTTTTCGCTTGCCTGATTTAACGAGTTACTTACAAATTGAGCACGATAACCCGCATCAAGCCGATAGTGACGCGATTAGCACGGCTAAGTTGTTGCGCCAGCTGGCGGCTCGCTTTCAGGCCTTGCCCAGTCCGACGCAACAGGCGTTGGTTGCGCGCGGCAGTGGCTTATTGCGGGAAACCGGTGATTATTTGAAGGCAATAGCTAAACCGTTGAAACCGTTAAAACGCGGGTTTGTTCAAGTTGGCCCGTTGGTCTTGCGCCGAGTGCCGACAGCAACGCAGGAGACGTTTGCGTCAGCAGCTTATCCGGCAACGGATCTTGAAAAACGGCACTTGCTCCAACCGCGCTATCGCTTCCGCAAGGCACAGGCGCGGATGATGGATGCGGTTTTTGCACATGCACAAGAGGGTGGCCCCCAGCCACTTTTCATTGAGGCAGGAACCGGTCTTGGCAAAACGCTTGGATATTTGCTGCCTTATGCTTATGTCGCAACCGCCGAACATAAGTTAGTGGTTGCGACATCAACGCTTGTTTTGCAAAGCCAACTAATTCAGACGGCCATTCCGACTTTAGCCGCTGTTTTAGGCAGAGACTTGCCAGCAGTTGAGGTTAAAAGTCCGCAACATTATATTGATCTCAACAAGTTCGCGGCTAGTTTGCATCAAGAATCACCAAGTCGGCAAACGCAGTTATTGCAAATGAAATTGCTGGTTTGGTTGACACAAACAGCCACAGGCGACCTCGATGAGTTGCACTTAACAACTTATCGGGCACCATTGTTCATGCAAATTCGGCATACTGGTGATTCAGGCACACCATTTATCAACCCGTATTACACACTTGATTTTTATCGGCGGCTGCGTGCTTCCATTGATCGGGCGGCTATCGTGGTTACGAATCACGCTTTTCTGTCACGCCACGCTGATTTGTTGGACCTTGAGGCGCCATTTCTGGTCGTTGATGAAGCGCAACATTTTGCTGATAATACCGCCGCTGCCTTTGCGCAACGGATCGACTTAGCGCAGATTCGGCGGCAGTTGCGACATTTGTGGCGATTGAGTGATCCCGATGAAGATCGCTCATTGGTTAACGTCTATCAAAATGATCGGCAGATGCTGCCTGTGTTGGCGCAACTTAACGCTCTAACAACAACGGCCCAGGAAACGATTGAAATCCTGCAGCACCAAATATATCGGCATTTCTTTAACGGCAAGACAACGGCTGATCAAGGGTTTGTGAGTCTGAGCTTGGATCAAGCTGCTATTAATTGGTTAGTCACGTCCCAAACAGACAATATTAAGACATTGATCAAAGTCATTGGTCGCATTCAGGTCATTGCGACTAAACTAGATGCAGATTTCAATGGCCGGCAACATTTCTTTTTGAAAAGTGACGGTCAACGATTTCAAGCCTTAGCCGCGTTGACAGTCACCCTGATCGATCAACGTGACCGCTTGAAATTACTGTTAGCGCGCTTGCCAGAACTGGTTGCCGGCCAAACTGCCGTGGCTTCTTTGACGTTGCGGCAAATGCATGATGTTAGCAGTCTTGGCCTAAGTTGGGACATCTTTCAGGTTGGATCAGCCATTCAGCAGTTGCTACAGCGGTTTACGGCACCGGTGTTTGTCGGGGCGACTTTAACCACTGACCGTTCGTTTGACTTTTTAACCGCTCAGCTTGGTTACCATGACTTACCAGAGACAGCTTTTCTAAAGTTACGCAGTCCTTTTCATTATCGTGATCAGGCAAAAGTACTTGTCGCCACGGACGCTCCTGCGGCTGGTGCGGTGAGTGCAGAAGCCTATGCCGATTATCTTGCCGCGGCGATTGAGTTGTTGGCTGATAACCGACACCAAACGATTGTATTGTTCAATTCACTGGCGACCATTGCCGCGGTTTACCAACGCCTTGCTCATCGACCGATTGCCGATCATAAAGAGTTATTGGCTCAGGGGGTGACTGGTTCGGCGGAAAAGATCGCCAAGCGTTTTGCGGTCGGTGATCAAAGTTTATTGCTCGGTGCCGCAAGCTTCTTTGAGGGGATTGATTATCCGGATCGGTTGCTCGAAATGGTGATCTTGACCCGGTTGCCGTTCGATGCGCCCGAAGCCGCTATCACCAAAGCTCGATACGAACGACTTCAGGCAGCAGGCCGCGATCCATTTACTGAGGATGCTTTGCCACGCGCAACCTTGCGATTACGCCAGAGTTTTGGGCGCCTGATCCGAACCGAAACCGATCGTGGTATCTTCGTTGTCCTCGACCCCCGATTCATCACCACACGCTACGGTCGAAAAATGCAGAAATCCTTACCAAATATTAAGCCAATGACGTTGCCACTAACTGACATGCCGGGGTACATTAAGATGTGGCTAGACAGAGCGTGAGCAGGCGCGTTTAGAAACCGGAGCATAAGCGGCCTCAAGCCTAAATGGCTGGGCTTTGGCCATTTAGGCTTGAGGTCCTTACGTGCAGGTTTCTGGACTGGCGAACGCGTTTTAGCCAAAAGTTGCGAGCAGGCCATCCGTAAGCGCCAGAGCTCGATGGCCGAGAAAACTTTGGTCATTACTTTCAAAGCCTGATATGCAGGCTTTTGTGCCAGCAAGTGCTTTTTTAGAAATTTTAATTACCACACGTATCTCGTCAGCTATCAAAAATCATCTGACCATACTTCGAAAGGAGGCACCCCATGCGTCATCGTCGATTTGACTGGGTTAAGTTCTTTGTGATTACTGGATTGATTGTTTTAATTATTGGTGCCATTGGCGTCTACGCGAAAAGCCTCTCACCTTATCAACAACTACGTGGGCAAGCTGAGAAAATCGCGACAAACCGCGCAAATCTGAAAACGATTAACGGTTTTTGGTGGTATAACCGCGACAAAAGTTATCTGACTGTTGCGGGTAATACCAAGAAAAATCAAGCCGTGTACGTTGTGATTCAAGAAAAAACGGGCAAAGTCAATATTTTAAACCAGAAATCTGGCATCACTCGGCAGCAAGCGTTGCAGCAAATTAATCAAAGTGCTTCGCCAAAGAAAATCTTGAATGCTTCATTAGGAAAACGTGGGTCAGAATTCGTTTGGGATATTGGCTATCTGTCAAAGTCTGGTAAACTAAACTACGTGACGTACAGTTTTCGCAGTGGCGAACAGCTGAACGCGATCAAAAACTTATAAATAAAGTATGATTCGGCAGCGCAAACGACTGCCGGAACTGTAGGAGGCGCAGTCGTGCATTTAGCAAAAAGAATCCTCAACGTCGCACCATCAGCGACGCTTGCATTGAGCAATCAAACCAAGGCTTTGAAGGCAAAAGGAGCCGATGTCATTGATCTGTCCATTGGTCAACCTGATTTTCAGACGCCGAAAACGATTGATGAAGCGGCCATTGCTGCCATCCAAGCCGGTAATGCTAGTTTCTATACTGCCGCGACTGGGATCCCAGAATTGAAGCAGGCCATTAGCGACCGCATTTTCGCGCAAGACGGTGTGCGTTATCCAGCGAGCCAGATTGTGGCGACGACTGGGGCAAAGTTTGCGTTATATGCTTTGTTCCAAGTTTACTTAAACCCAGGCGATGAAGTTTTGATTCCGGTACCATACTGGGTTTCTTACGAGGAACAAATCAAACTTGCTAGCGGGACGCCGCATTTGGTCATGCCGTCGGAAGGCCACAAAGTCAGTGTTGATGATCTTGAGGCGGCGCGGACGGACAAAACGCGTGCCTTAATTATCAACTCACCGCAAAATCCAAGCGGGGTTGTCTACACGCGAACAGAACTGACATTGATTGGTAACTGGGCACTGCAACATCATATCTTGGTCATTACCGACGATATTTACCGCGATTTAATTTACAACGGCACAACCTTCACGGCAATGATCAGCATCAACCCTGACATTGTGGCCAACACTGTTTTGATCTCTGGTGTTTCCAAATCGTATGCGATGACTGGGTGGCGGATTGGTTATGCTGCCGGACCAGAAAAACTCATGCAGGCGATGGCGACCTTTATCAGCCACACCACCTCAAATCCAGCAGCTGTGTCTGAATATGCTGCAGTGGCCGCATTGACGGGCGATCAGCAGATTGTCGAAACCATGCGGCAAGCATTTGAGGAACGGCTCAACCTTTTTTATGATTTATTAGCCGAAATTCCGGGGTTTGACATGGGAGATAAACCACAAGGCGCCTTCTATTTATTCCCGAACATCAAGCGAGCGGCACAGTTGAGTCATTATGGTACCGTCGATGACTTTATCAGTGCGTTGCTTGCGGAAACCGGCGTTGCAATCGTGCCAGGCCGCGCATTTGGTATGCCCGACCATGCGCGTATCAGTTATTGCAAGGATCTAGACAGCTTACGCGAGGCCGCACGACGTATTCGAGAATTTGTGGGCAAGTAATTATTTAAATTAGAAATAGGGAGTTAACGCATGACGGAACAGATTCGCATCATTGATGCCAAAGAACATGTGAACGAAGAAGTTAAAATTGGGGCTTGGTTGACCGACAAACGCAGCTCAGGGAAAATTGCCTTTTTACAGTTGCGTGACGGTTCAGCTTATTTTCAAGGAGTTGTTTCAAAAGCTGATGTCCCAGAAGAGGTTTTCAGCTTAGCTAAAGAACTGCGCCAAGAGTCCAGTATGTGGATTACGGGTGTGATTCATCAAGACAGCCGCAGCCACTTTGGCTATGAAATCGAGGTTCGTAACATCGAACTGGTTGGTGATTCGCACGACTATCCAATCTCCCCGAAGGAGCACGGCATCGAATTTCTGCTTGATCATCGCCATCTATGGTTGCGTTCTAAGCGCCAATTTGCAATTCAACAAATTCGCAATGAAATGATCCGAGCAACGTTCGAGTTCTTCAATAACGAAGGGTTTATCAAAATGGATCCGCCGATTTTGACCGATTCCGCACCAGAAGGTACGACCGAACTTTTCGAAACCGATTATTTTGACAAAAAAGCTTACTTGAGTCAATCAGGTCAGCTTTATGCTGAAGCAGGGGCAATGGCTTATGGCAAAGTCTTCACCTGTGGTCCAGTTTTCCGAGCTGAAAAAAGTAAGACTCGGCGCCATTTAACCGAATTTTGGATGATTGAACCGGAAATGGCATTCTGTCACCAAGAAGAGAGTTTGAAGGTCCAAGAACGCTACGTTGCCTACCTCGTGCAGTCCGTTTTGGATAATTGCGCCTATCCGCTGCACTTGCTTGATCGCGACCCAGAAGTACTCAAGCAATACACCAAATTGCCATATCCGCGGATCACATATAAGCAGGCCATTAAAATGTTGCAAGATGCCGGTATGGACGTCAAGTATGGTGACGATTTCGGTTCACCGGAAGAAACCTACCTGTCTGATCAATTTGATCAACCGGTGTTTGTTTTGAACTATCCGAAGACGATCAAACCGTTTTATATGCTGACAGATCCGGAAGATGATCAGCAATATGTTTGTGCCGACATGCTGGCACCCGAAGGCTATGGGGAAATTATCGGTGGGTCTGAACGTGAAACCGACTATGACACACTGAAGAATGCTATCGAACATGCTGGACTTGATTTAGACGAATACGAATGGTATCTCGATCTGCGCAAGTATGGGAGCGTGCCACATTCAGGCTTCGGTCTTGGACTTGAACGGGCAATTACGTGGGTCTGCAAGCTGGATCATTTACGTGAGGCGATTCCATTCCCACGGATGATCAACCGTTTGAAACCATGATGACAATCAAAAGTCGGACGCCTGTGCGCCGTCTTTTTTTGGAGGGCAAGCACCATGACGGATTTCAAAACTTATCTTGAGGCAGGGCAGTTCAGTCTGTCGAACCTGCTGTTTGATCACTACGCCACCTTGGGGTTAACCCAAACCGAGTTCATGACTTATTTGTTCATTGATCAGTGGCAGGCAAGCCATCATCAGGCACCGGATTTGAAAGTGTTAGCTGCCCGAATGAACGTTGCCCCAAATGCGATTTATAGTGCCATTGAGACGCTTATTCAAAAACAAGCCATTGCTTTGGAAAGTGTCCCGGATGGTCATGGTCGGATGCGTGATCATTATGATCTCAGTCCAATATTGGCTAAACTGCCAACCTCAGCTGGTGGCACACCAACCCCGGCAACTTCGCAAGCAAATGTTGATGCGCAAACCAATGTATTCAACCAAATTGAGATTGAATTCGGACGACCACTATCGCCAATTGAGCAAGAGACGATTCGTGATTGGCTTACAACCGATCATTATCTACCGGAAGTCATTTTACTAGCTTTACGAGAGGCTGTATTGAACTCGGCTTATTCGCTAAAATATATGGATCGCATTTTGTTGAACTGGGAACGCCGCAATCTTAAAACGCCACAGCAGGTTCAGGCAGATATTAGACGTCATCAGGAGCTGTGACAAAGCCGCAATGACAAGCGCCAGGAAAATCTTATATGAAAATTCACCCATCATTAGCCCAAGAGGAGGCACCATTTGTGACCGATGCTGAAGCCAAACAACTTTTTGATCAGATCATGGCACTTTATCCTGATCCGCAACCAACCTTGCACGCCGAGGATCCATTTCAGATTCTTGTAGCCGTCATGTTATCGGCGCAAACGACCGATGTGGCCGTCAATGCGGTCACGCCAAAGCTTTTTGCGGCTTATCCGACGCCTGCTGACATGGCTGCAGCGCCGGTTGAGGCGATCGCTGCGATCATTAGCCGGCTAGGCCTTTATCGTACTAAAGCTGCGCATTTGAAAGCTTTGAGTGATATTTTGGTTAAGGAATATGCAGGTAAGGTTCCCAACAAAGCGGCTGACTTGGTCCGTTTGCCAGGCGTTGGCAAGAAAACAGCCACCGTTGTTTTAAGTGATGCATTCAACATTCCAGGTGTGGCTGTGGATACGCATGTTAGTCGAATTGTAAAGGGGTTGGGACTCGTCCCGCAAAATGCGACACCGGTTCAGATTCAGGCGCGACTGGAAGCCTTGATGCCCCCGTCAGAATGGATTAAACTTCATCGCAGCCTAATTCGTTTTGGCCGGGAGTATTTGCGCGCCCGTGATCCGCAAGTGCCAGCAGGGACGCAATGGGCGTTTTTAGAAACACATTATTTACCTTTAGGGGGCAAATCATGACAGATAGCATTGTGCCATCCAAACGAACCGTTCATCGGGAAAGTTGGGATCAGTATTTTTTGGAGTTAGCGGAGAAGGTCTCGGAACGATCAACCTGTGAGCGAGCCACAGTTGGGGCTGTTCTGGTGCAAGAACATCGGATCATTGCGACTGGCTATAATGGTGCCATTAGTGGCGATCCGCACTGTGATGAGGCTGGCCATTTGATGCGAGACGGCCATTGCATTCGCACAATTCATGCCGAAATGAACGCGATTATCCAGTGTGCGGCTAACGGTGTCAGTACCCATGGTGCAACTGTTTACGTAAACTTTTTTCCCTGTCTTAATTGCACCAAAGCCTTGATTCAGGCCGGTATCAAGCGCGTGGTTTATGCGCAAGATTATCGTAACGATCCATACGGCGAAGCCTTGCTAAAGCAGCATCATTTGGATGTTGTGCGACTCAGCCAACAATAATTGCCATACAAAAATAAGCCTCATCCGATTCTTGCATTGCCGTCGTTAGGCAGGTGCAAGAAGCGGATGAGGCTATTTTTTAGGGTTTACTGAAGCAGCTTAGTCGTTATCAGGGGTTGTTACTACCACCGCTGCCGCTACCAGAACCCGAAGGCGTGCTTGGTTCGCTTGAACTGGCACTTGGTTCTTGATTTGAAGGTTGAGAGGAGGCAGAGGCTGATACTACCGGCTCAGAGCTGGAAACTGAACTTGAGCTTTCAATACTTTCTCGTGAAGAGGAGCTAACAGAACTGCTTGAGCTCGAGGAAGAGGACTCGACTGCCGCTTTGCGGCTGCTTGGGCCGTGTCCGCGGACGTAGAGTTCTTTAGTCGTATCACCAGATCCGCCGGTAATGGCCGTTCCTGGATTACTTCCCTTGAGAATATTATAAGACTCAACTGTATCAGGCTTGGTCCAATCACGATTGGTCAGACTCTGTGACGTATAAGTCATTAGTGCTTTGTATATTTCTTGTGAAATGGTCTGTTCAGCATAGCTAATCCCGTGTGAAGTCGGTTTATCATAACCGGTCCAAACCGAAATGACTCGGCTACGTGTATAACCTGTGAACCAGGCATCTTTGGCAATGCCAGTTGCGTTCAATGCGGGGTTTTGTTGGAGTTCGGCATCACTATAGTCAGTCGTCCCAGTTTTACCAGCTTGATACAGTCCAGAAATAGCCGCCGAGGTCCCGGTCCCCTTGGTCAGAACGCCTTTTAACATGTCAGTAATCATATAGGCGGTACTGGACTTCATAGCCCGGCTGCCTTGACTATTGAAGGTTTGGGTATTGCCATCAGCGGTGACAACTTTGCTAACATAGTACGGTTTATAGTACGTGCCGCCGTTGGCAAAGGCGCCATAAGCACCAGCTTCTTGAACGGTATTGACAGAAGCACCGATCGCACTTGAGAGATATTGTTCCGAACTTGGCAAATTGATCCCTAAACCACTGAGGAATTTAACCGCATTTGCCATGCCAACAGTACTAAGGGTCTTGACCGCCGGAATATTTCGTGATTGTTCAAGTGCTGTCCGCATAGAGATGCGTCCTTGGTACTTCTTGTCCCAATCATAAAGTGAAATGCTCGTGCCCGGATACGTGTACGGTTCATCGGTCATCTGCTCGTAAGTGGAGTAATTCAGATATTCAATTGCTGGTCCATAATCCATCAACGGTTTCATGGTAGACCCATTGCTACGTGTATTTTGTGCAGCACGATTATAGGCCAGGCGGACGTCGCCAGTTTTTCGACCACCGATTTGTGCGAGAACCTGACCATTGTTTGGATCGGTCATCGTGACACCGGTCTGGAAGGCATCATCAGGGAAGTTAACGTATTCGTCAGTGTTAACAATGTCATAAAGCCGACGCTGAGCGCCCATATCGATATTAGTATAAATATCCAAGTTGTCGGTATATGGATTAAGGCCGGTCTTTTTCTTAACTTCGGCAATCACTTGAGTGAGGTAAGAATCAATCACTTTGTCATTGGTTGCGGTATTAGTTTGCTGCTGTTTTGGCTTTAAGCCATCAGTGATTGGTGTTGCTTTGGCTTGTTTAGCCGCCGTCGCGGTGATCTTTTTATCACGCAACATGGCATCAATGACGGCATTGCGCCGTTGAGTTGCTTTTTGCGGATATTCATAGGGATCATAACCGGCTGGGCTTTGCGGCAGGCCTGCAATAAACGCAGTCTGTGCAAGCGTTAAATCCTTCAGTGACTTGTTAAAGTAAAACTTAGCACCCGTGCTCATGCCATATTGACCATAGTTCATGAAAACTTTGTTAATGTAATACTCTAAAATCTGATCCTTGCTATATTTTTGTTGGACCTGCATGGCCAACCAAGCTTCTTGTGCTTTACGCCGAAGGGTTTGGTCGGAGGACTTGGTACTGAAAACCGACAATTTGATCAGTTGTTGCGTTAAAGTCGAGCCGCCCTGTAAACCATCGCTAGTGCCTGTTATATTATTAAACGCTGCCCCGATGATTCGGACAGGATCAACCCCTAATTTCTCATCATAAAAGCGCCGGTCCTCAATGGAGACGACGGCATCTTTTAATTGTTGCGGGATTTCCGAGGCCTTCACATAATCCCGACTTTCCAAACCAAGTGTCGTAATTTCATTGCCAGATCGATCATAAATGGTACTGGAACCGCCTGACTCTAATTTTGCCTGAGTCACTTCTGGCGCGTCTTTAGCGTACCAAGAAAACAGGCCAACGCCGAGAATGAAAAATGCCAGGATCGCGAGCAACGTCCACTTAAGAATTCGCCGCCATAATCGTTTTGGCGGTTTAGGGGCAGATCCTTTCGTGAACTTATCTTCGCGGCGTCGGGCCATTCGCGACATATTTTGATTATCAGCCACGCACATTACCTACTTTCGTTTCAATCAACCAGTCAACCCCATCAAGAAAGGGGATGACCGGCTGTAGTTGTGGATGAAGCTCGAATCCGTTTGTGACAATATCCTTCAATGGAATCGATTTGCGACCGCCGTCTGGTTGTCGGTCCCAACAGTCAATCAGTCGACCAGCAGGGAAAACAAAGAGACGTTTCAGGGTTGCAAACCGAATGACCACAAAACAGATCCCGCTTTGTTTCAAACAGCACCGAAAATGCTCAATCTGATGCTGATGAAAGTTTTTTAGCGGGAAGCTCGCTTTATTTTTAGTTTCCTTGGCTTCAAAGTCAAGGTAAAATCCACGATAAACACCATTATAATCTGTTGTTGACGGAGTTTTAAAATAGGCCTCGCGAATCACAGCCTGACTTCGCTTAGGGTAGTCAACTTTCACAATCTGAACTGGGGTCGGTTTCTTGTAGACGACCGCTTTATCAATACTGCGGTAATATTGATTACTGATGTTCAATTCTTCTTCCAACGTCATACCGCGTCCACCATAGATAGTTGGACGCGAAATAGCTTGTGATGAAAATTGCGTCCCGTCTTTGTATGGATTACCATTAGGGTAATGAATGGTCATGCGATCACACTCCTTGCGCTATTATACCAATATCAGCCGCTTTGGCCTAATAATCGGAGGTAAGTCATGGTTGGAAAACGATTATGGGTCACGGGGTACCGTGCCTATGAGCTCAACGTTTTTGGCAGTAATGACCCAAAACTTAAGGTACTTAAAACTTCATTAAAAAATACGCTCATGCAGTTTCTTGATGAAGGCTTGGAATGGTTAATTACTGGCGGGCAATTAGGCGTGGAGCAGTGGGCAGTCGAGGTTGCTTTAGGACTCAAACCATTGTATCCAGATTTTAAAATTGCGATGATGGTTCCATTCACAGATTTTGGCAAGCAGTGGAATGAAGATAACCAAGGTCAACTGGCGGCCCTACGTGGACAAGTGGACTTTTCTGATGCGGTGTCGCAAGCACCGTATCAACAACCAGCGCAGTTGCAGGGCTATACCCGGTTCATGACCATCCATACAGATGCAGCGCTGCTGGTTTATGATCCAGAATTTCCAGGTAAAGCTAAATGGGATTACCAAGCAGCAGAGGCGATGGCTGACCGTCGTGATTATCCAGTTCAGCTCATTACCATGGATGATTTAGAAGAAACAGCGCAAGCAATGGCAGAAGCTGAAAATGAGCATTTTCAAAATGATTGAGATATGGTAAGCTAATTAGTAGTTTGGTTCCATGAAAACAATGAGGTGTGTCGGAATGGATAGTAACAAAGAGACAAAGTTTAGCATCCAGTACGGGCCTAAGGATATTTTGGACAAGAAGTTCAAAAACAAGGTCCGCGGTTATGATCCTGATGAAGTTGACGAATTCTTGGATGGTATCATCCGCGATTACGAAGCTTTCACCAATGAGATTGATCGACTGAAGGAAGAAAATACCAAGCTGTTTAGCCGGGTCGACGAGCTGACCAAACAGCTGAGTGTTTCCAAGAATGTCAGTGCGCAGACGCCGCAAACCAATGCGGCTGCGACAAATTATGATATTCTTAAACGTCTGAGTAATCTGGAACGTCATGTGTTCGGCTCAAAGCTATCTGATAGCAGTGTTGACAATCATGATGACGGCAACCATTCCGACGTTGACCAATATTAATGATCACATGTAGGTCCTGAGTGATCGCGGTCTGCTTTTGCAGGCTGAGGAAAGTCCATGCCCGCACAAGCTGAGATGCTTGTAGTGTTCGTGCTAAGCCCAATAAGCTTAGGGGCCGTGTAAACGGCTACGGCGGCCAAACGCGCTAAGGCGTCAGCTATGCGCTAGTAGGTCTGAAAAGTGCCACAGTGACGAAACGATCAGGGAAACCTGAGCGGTGGAACGGGTAAACCCCGCGAGCGAGTAACCCAAACTTTTGGTAGGGGCGTTTTGCCAAGCAAATTGAAGCGACGGCAATACAGCGGTAACGCTGAGATAGATGATGACTGAAGGAGCTTGTGCCTGAACAAGTTCTGGAACAAAACATGGCTTATAGGGATCTACATGCAGGCACAGCCCGGGGAAACCCGGGCTGTTTTTTTAAGAGCGGAAACAAAAGCGTTTAGAAACCGGAATGTAAGTGGCCTTGACCCTAATGACCTTACGTTGGTCATTAGGGTCAAGGTCCTTACGTGCAGGTTTCTGCTTTTGTTTGCGCGTTTAAAAGAACCACGAATTTTTTACCTTCAAATTCCTTACACAAAAATTCCTGTGATCATCACGACCACTTTCTAATCACCAACTCAAGTACCATTTTCCCCCAAATCATCTCAAAAACTTGTAAACTAAAACTAACCACTAAAAACGCTGCATGAATGAAAGGAAAACCCATATGAGATATCAACTTGTTGCCACGATGGCTGCCGGACTTGAATCTGTGACAACTAAAGAATTGAAAGCCCTTGGCATTCAAACCCGAACAGAAAATGGCAAGGTTTATTTTGAAGGCGATGATAAGACAATCGCGCTAACCAATGTTTGGTTGCGTAGTGCCGATCGAATTAAAATCGTTGTTGGTCAATTCAAGGCGCTGACTTTTGATGCGCTTTTTGAAGGCGTTAAGGCGTTACCTTGGGATCACTACCTACCGCTTGACGCAGCGTTCCCGGTTGAGGGCCGAGCGGTTCGTTCGCAATTACATTCAGAACCGGACGTTCAAGCCATCACCAAAAAAGCGATTGTTGAAAAAATGTCTGCGGTTTATCATCGCACGACGCGGTTACCGGAAACTGGCGCGACTTACCCGCTGGAAGTTTCGATTTTAAAAGATATTGCAACATTGACGCTTGATACGACTGGATCAAGTCTGTTTAAACGCGGGTATCGAATTGCCAAAGGTGAGGCGCCATTGAAGGAAAACTTTGCGGCCGCGTTAATCATGTTGACAAACTGGCATCCGGATATGCCGTTTGTCGATCCAACCACTGGTTCCGGCACAATTGCGATTGAAGCCGCTTTGATTGGCCATAACATTGCACCGGGTCTGCAACGCCAATTTACTTTTGAGAACTTTGGCTTTTTTGACCAGCCAGTCTTACAAACCGTCAAAGATGAAGCGATGGATCAAGCTGACTTTGATCGTGAATTAGATATTCAGGCAAGCGATATTAACGGTGACATGATTGAGATGGCCAAGTTGAATGCGCAACAAGCAGGCTTGCTGCATAGCATTCAGTTTAAACAATTGGCGGTTAAAGATTTTTCGACGACCAAAGAAAACGGGGTCATTGTTGCCAATCCACCTTATGGGAAACGGCTCAACGATCAGGCCATGGTTCGACAATTATACGCAGAAATGGGCCAAGCATTTGCGCCTTTGACCACTTGGAGCAAGTACATTTTGACAAGTGACATGGGCTTTGAAAAGGCTTATGGCAGCAAGGCAACCAAGCGCCGCAAGCTGTATAATGGGACTATCCGAACCGATCTTTTCCAATATTGGGGCAAACCTAACTGGCACCATGATAGAGCGTGACCAGGGGCGGTTAGAAACCGGAGTGTAAGTGAGCGGCCTTGGCTGTGATGGCCGAACTTTGGCCATTGGAGCCAAGGTCCTTACACGCAGGTTTCTGCGCCTACGTACGCGTTTTTTGAAAAGGAGTGCGACATGATGAAGATTCTAAACAGCTTTAGTCTGAAGCCGGAGCAGCGCCAAACACTTGAAGCAGCGGGACACACCGTCATCGATGCTGACAAGCTTGATGATGCCACGGCTCAACAAATTGACGTGGTTTATGGTTGGAATGCTGCGGCTACCCGCGTGAACTTTGACCGACTTCAGTTTGTGCAGGCGATGTCCGCTGGCGTTGATTATTTACCATTGGCTGAGTTGGCTAAACACCATGTCTTGCTGGCTAATACAAGCGGCATTCACGCCGAACCCATTGCGGAGTATGTGCTTGGCGCCTTGTTTACGATCAGTCGCGGTATTTTGCCAGCCATTCGAGCAGATCGCGACATGTGGACATTACGCCAAGAGCGACCGCCAATGACATTGCTTAAGGGCAAAACAGCAGTCATTTTTGGCACCGGTCATATTGGATCAACGATTGCGACCAAACTCCAAGCATTGGGCTTGCACACAATTGGCGTGAGTGCACATGGCCGTCCAGCTGCAGGATTTGACCAAGTGATGACGGATGTGGCGACCCATGAGGCAGCAGGGCGAGCAGATGTCGTCATCAACGCGTTACCATTAACGCCAGATACAAAACACTTTTATGATGAAGCATTCTTTGCAGCCGCTAGCAAACAACCGCTTTTCATTAACATTGGCCGTGGTCCGTCAGTTGATATGGCTGCTTTGACGCAGGCATTGAAAAACAAGCAAATCAGTGCTGCTGCCTTGGATGTGGTGGATCCGGAACCACTGCCGCAAGACTCACCATTATGGGGCATGACGAACGTTTTGCTCACGCCGCATATTTCGGGCACGGTGCCGCAATTACGCGACAAAGTTTTTAAAATATTTAATGATAACCTCAAAACCTTGATATCAAGCGGCCAATTGGCAAGCCATCAAGTTGATCTCACGCGCGGATACTGAAATTTTTCGACACAACCGTTATACTGAAGCTGTAACCGATTTCAGTCACTGCATCGTCGCTGACTGATGTTCACCGCGGCTAGCAGCGATGCGCATTGAGACATCTGCGGACAGGTTTTTCGCTCGTCTGCTCTTAGGATGAAGGAGGAATTGCTTATGGCACAACGCCCGGAAGAAATTACCAACTTGCTTCAAGATGCATTGCACACGCAGCATGAGGTCGCGATCAATACGATTGATCGCCATCGGTTCAAGGGACGCGTGGTCGATATTGAGGCCGCGACTGTTAAACCTTATAATGAACGCGGCGTGATCACCGTGGCAACAGGTCGGGGAGCGAAAAGGATTCAGGCGTACGCCATTAGTCAAATTAAATATAATTGAGCGATCAATCGCTGATCGATCGAAGGACAGCCTGTTAAAGGTTGTCCTTTTTGCATGAAAAAAGGCGGCACAGCATTTGGCCGTGCTGCCTTAAGTTCTAAAAACTGATGCGATTATGGTACGAGCAGGTTAACCACATCGTCCTTAGGAATATTGGTGAAGTACTCATTCGTGTTGATGGCATCTAAAGTGTCTTTAATGGCTGCTGACGTGTAAGGCTTGCCTTTTAACGCACCGGCAACATCCGCAACATCCTTAGGACCAAAGAAATCACCATAGAATTTGACGTTAGCAATTTTGCCTTCCTTGACATCGAAACGAGCATCAATCGTCCCATAGTCAAAATGCTTCCGCTTCTTGGTGGTGAATTCCGGGCTATGGCCATATACCCAATCCCAGTTGTTGTAAACATCATCGTAAATCTTTTTAATTTCGACTTCGTCTTCTGGGGTGACGTGATACTCTTTGTCTTTGATTTCAGCGACGTCATCAACGCCGAACAACCGAGTCAAAAGAATATCGCGGAATTCAGGAACAGTGAGGTTTTGATACTTTTTATCTAGATAAGGCCGCAAGTTCGTCACACGGCTCTTAACAGATTTAATGCCCTTACTCTTGATCTTGTCTTCTGGGACATTCAATACGTTAGGAATCACACTCATGTCAACATCCAGCATCAAAGTACCATGGGAGAACGTCTTGCCGTTACGTGTATACATAGCACTGCCAGAGAACTTTTTACCGTCGACCAGCATGTCATTACGGCCAGAAACTTCAGCGCTAGTCGCCCCTAAAGTATGAATTGCATCAACAATCGGCTGTGTGAAGGACTTGAAGTCACCAAATTCTTCAGAGTCACTGTCAACCACAAACGAGAAGCACAAGTTATTGAGATCATGATAAACTGCGCCGCCACCGGATAACCGCCGCGTCACAACAATGTTATGATCTTCCACGTATTTTTGATTCAACTCTTCAAGCGTATTCTGGTTTCGGCCCACAATCACACTCGGCTTTTCATAGTAGAACAGCAGTAACGGTTCATCAAATTGTTTCGAGTTCATGAGATATTGTTCTGTTGCCAGATTCTCACGAATATCATGAGACTTCATAATGACATAATACATTTTCAATCCTCCTGAATGATGACTGCCATTGACGACTAGCCATCGATTTGACTTCATGCTCCATTTTAGCGGGTTAATCATTAAAAAGAAAGCGATTTCGATTGTGAACAATTGACTTAATCAGTTCTTCATTGTTCTCAACTAAAAGGAATATGGCTGAAAAGCGATTCAACCGTGCACGCAAATGAGAAGTGCGTTAAGATTATGACATATCTGTTCATATTGAAAGGGGCTTTTTAATGACTAGTGAAGTGCGCTACCAAGATGATCTGTACCGGGCAGTTAACGGGGCTTGGACGGATCAGGCAGTCATTCCTGATGACAAAAGCAGTACTGGCGGTTTTCAGGACCTTGCCGATGAAGTCGAAGAAAAAATGATGGCTGATTTTTCAGCGATTGCTGACGCCAAAAAAACGGCGCCAGACAAGTATTTTGCATCTGCGGTGACGCTGTACAAACAAGCCAAGGATTTCAAGACCCGAGACGCAGCGGGCTTTGCACCAGCCTTGCCGCAACTACATTTGGTTGCTGGCATTAAAGACCTTGCAGATTACAATCAACGGGCAGCCGAACTGCTTCAGGAGCATCTGATTGACCCGCCATTTAATTTCTACGTAGATGCTGACATGAAAGACACCAGCAAAAATGTGATTAATTTGATGGGTCCACGAACCATTTTGCCGGATACCACATACTACGCCAAGGGCAATCAAAACGGCGAACAATTGATGACCATTTTCAAAGATATGATGGCTAAGCTTTTAGCTTACACAGATCTTGACGATGCTGCGCAAAAGGCAACTTTAGCTGGCGCCTTGGCCTTTGATGCAGAAATTGCGAAACATGTTAAGAGTTCTGAAGAGTGGGCAGATTACCCTAAGGCCTACAACCCGATGCCGACAGCGGAGGTCGTTGAAAAACTCAAGCCATTCAAGTTTGCTGACTTCTTGCAAAAGATCTTTAAACAGGTGCCAGAAACGGTCGTTGTGAATGATCCGCGGTTCTTGGATGAGTTTACGCAGTTGTTCAACGAAGCTAACTTCAGCAATTATCGCGACTGGTTGTATGTCACCCGGCTAAACAGTCTTGTTAGTCTTTTAAGCGAACCATTGCGCCAATTAGGCGGTACTTTTAGCCGTGCGCTATCCGGTGCGCCCAAAGCACCGGATCAAACCAAACACGCCTACCGATTAGCCAACGCTTTCTTTAGCGAACCAATTGGCATTTACTACGGCCGCACTTATTTTGGCGAAAAGGCGAAGGCTGATGTAACACAACTTGTCCAAAAAATGATTGCCACTTACAAACGGCGACTCAGCAACTCTGATTGGCTATCACAACCGACCAAGGACAAGGCGATTCTTAAGCTCGACAAGATGGTGCTCAAAATGGGTTATCCCGATAAACCTGAGGACGTCTACGATTTGCTGCACGTTAATCCGGATAAGTCACTGATCGATAATATCAACGCGATGCAACTTGTTGAGCTTCAGTACAACTTCGACAAGCTCACCAAGCCTGTTGATCGCACCGTCTGGAATATGCCAGGTCACTTGGTCAATGCCAGTTATGATCCTTCCAAGAACGACATCACTTTCCCAGCCGCCATTTTGCAGGCGCCGTTCTATTCCCTGAAACAAAGTGCTTCCGAAAATCTGGGCGGTATCGGCGCGGTCATTGCCCATGAAATTTCCCATGGTTTTGACAATAACGGTGCTCAATTTGACGAACTTGGCAATATGGTGAACTGGTGGCAAAAAGCTGATTATGCTCACTTTAACAAGCTCACCGAAGCCATGATCCAAGAATTTGACGGTCTTGAAACTGAAGCCGGTAAAGTTAATGGCAAACTCGTTGTTTCTGAGAACATCGCTGATGCTGGCGGCTTGGCTGCGGCTTTAGATACAGCCAAGAGAGAACCGGACGTTGATCTGCATGCCTTCTTCATCAACTGGGCAAGAATTTGGCGTTCAAAGTCTCGCCTCGAACGGCAAAAAATGCTACTAGCGGTTGATGTGCATGCACCACACGAATTGCGGGCGAACATTCAGCCACGCAATCTTGATGATTGGTACACAACTTTTGATGTCCAACCAGGTGATGGGATGTATTTGCCACCCGAAAAACGTGTTCAAATTTGGTAATCCTTTAGCATCGGCTCATTTGCAGCCGGTGCTTTTTTTGAATCAGGCTGGGATCTTTTGCAAGAGATGCGAGTGACTAGATTTAAATAAATTATCCGTGGCGAGCGTGACTTACAAAATAGTTGCGTCCTACTGTGTGAAAGGGAATACAATTGTTTTCGGATAGGGTATAATTGTTATAGGAAGCTGTTTGCGATAAACAAGGCTGATAGGAAGTAGGGGAGTTTATGGAACTGCAGACGTTACGCAACTTCATTGAAATTGCTGACCACGGCAGTATTACCGCGGCGGCACGAACGCTGGGCATTTCACAACCCGGACTATCGCGCCAATTAAAAGACTTGGAAAAAGAGCTCGGCGTTAAATTGCTAGTTCGTGGTAATCGACGTGTGACGCTAACTGAAGATGGTACCTATTTGTTAAACCGGGCACGTGAACTCACCGCAATTGCCGAGCGCACAAAGAATAATTTGCAAAGTAAACATGCCCTTGGTGGTGACCTTTACATTGGTGCAGGCGAAACCAGCGGCAAACGGTTGGTTCTTCATGTTGCCCAAGAATTGCGCCATCAATACCCCGGTTTGCATGTTCATGTTACCTATGGCTCCGATGAAGGGCTGGTGGCCAATCTTGAGGCCGGCATGTATGATTTCATACTGCGACCTGGCAAGCAGCAGACGCAGTATGAAAGTTTGCTACTGCCAGTTCGTGATGCTTGGGGTATTTTGATGACCAGTGATGATCCTTTAACTGATAATTTATTGATGACACCAACGGACATTGGCGACAGTGAATTAATCCTGCCGCGGGCCACGCACGCACGCAACACATTTGAACACTGGTTAGGCCAAGGCATGGATCCGGCTTACATTGTTGGGACTTATGACCTGACCGTCGATGCGCTTGGGATGACTGCTGTCGGCTTAGGACGAGCCTTGTGTCTTGAATATTTGGCCACCCAAAGTCCTAACACATCATTGACCTTCCGACCATTAGCACCAGCATTAGCGGACCCAGTAGCGCTTGTCTGGAAACGTGATCGCGAGTTGTCCAGAATCGCGCAACGTTTTCTTAGTATGATGAAGCAAACCATTAAAGACAGTGAATGATCATCGTCCTAATCAGACCAAAACAAAAAAGCCACCGCAAAGCATTGCAGTGGCTTTTTTTGTTGCCGCGACGGCTTTATTTGTCGTGGTCTTCATCTTCAGTTGAGAACTGATAATCATCATCTTGCATCGCTTCAACTTGACCCAGCCGGTAACCATTACCAACTTGTGAGAAGAAGTCATGGTTGGCGGTAGACGTTGAAATCCCATTCATTACGATTGGGTTGACGTCATCAGCCGTGTCAGGAAAAGCCGTTTCCTGACCTAAATTCATCAAGGCTTTGTTGGCGTTATAACGCAAGAAAGTCAAAACTTCATCCGTCCAGTTGGTCTTCGCGTAAAGATCGTTAGTGTACTTTTCCTCGTTTTCATACAAATCGAACAACAAGTCGTACATCCAATCCTTCAATGTTTGTTGTTCAGCTTCCGGTAACTCGTTGAATCCGAGCTGGAATTTATAGCCGATATAAGTGCCATGAACACTTTCATCACGAATAATCAGCTTAATGATTTCTGCCACGTTAGTCAGCTTATTGTTGCCCAAGTAATACAACGGGGTAAAGAAACCTGAATAAAACAAGAAGGTTTCCAAGAAAACACTGGCAATCTTTTTCTGCAACGCTGAACCGTTATGATAAATATCATTAATTTTGTTGGCTTTGTATTGCAGATGCTCGTTATGATTGGTCCAATCGAAGATCTCATCGATTTCCGCTGGTGTGTTTAGCGTTGAAAAAATCGAAGAGTAACTCTTTGCATGCACACTTTCCATAAACTGAATGTTGTTCAACACAGCCGTTTCTTGCTGGGTGCGAATATTTTGCCGCAAACTTGCCATGCCGTCCTGACTCTGCAGGGTATCCAACAAGGTCAAGCCACCGAACACGTGGCCGACAACCCATTGCTCGTCATGATTGAGAGATCGCCAGTCGTCCAAGTCGTTGGACAGCGGAATCCGGGTGTCTAACCAAAATTGTTCCGTCAATTTTTCCCAAGTTGCTTTATCAACTTCGTCTTCGATCGCGTTCCAATTGATCGCAATGTACTGTTTTGCCATGTTTACGCTCCCTTATGTAAAAACAGGGGAAACTCCCCCTGTTAAAAGATTATCAGATTGAGCAGCTTTCACAAGCGTTGCTGCCGATTTCTTCTTGATCATCCGTGTAAGTCCGGATGTAGTAAATCGACTTGATGCCCTTATGATGTGCGTAATTACGCAAAATATTTAAATCACGGGTGGTCATTTTATCGGTTCGGCCATCTTTCCAAGGATAAAGGCCAGCCGGAATGGTACTGCGCATGAACAACGTCATGGCCATCCCTTGATCGACATGCTGCTGAGCAGCAGCGTAAACGTCAATCACTTTACGCATATCAATATCATAGGCACTTTGATAGTAAGGCATCGTGTCATTAGAAAGGTCTGGAGCAGGGTAGTAAATCGTGCCGATCTTCTTTTCTTGCCGATCTTCAATGCGGTTAACGATCGGCTGTAATGATGCACTGGTGTCGTTGATGTAACTGATCGACCCATTTGGCGCAACAGCCATACGGTTCTGATGGTAGAGACCATCCTTCATGACACTGATCTTCAGCGCTTCCCAATCAGCCTGCGTCGGAATGTGAATGCCATCAAACAGCGCGCGAACCTTGTCATACTTCGGTGCCCATACTTGCTCGGTGTACTTATCGAAGTAGCTACCGTCCGCATACTTGCTGTTTTCGAAGTTGTGGAAGCTTTCGCCGCGTTCTTGGGCAATTTTATTGGATGCCTTCAAGGTGTAGTAATTCAGCAAAAGGAAGTAAATATTGGTGAAGTCCAAGCTTTCAGGCGAACCGTAGAACATATGATTCTTCGCAAAATAAGTGTGCAAGCCCATCGCACCAAGGCCAATGCTGTGAGCCTGGTGATTACCGTGCTGGACGGAAGGTACAACGTCGATGTTGCTGTGGTCCGTGACATAAGTCAAAGCACGAACCATTGCTTCGACACTGCGGCCAAAGTCGCGGCTATGCATCAGGTTGGGAATATTCGTGCTACCTAAGTTGCAAGATACATCAGTACCCAGCACTTCATATTCCTGTTTATTGTTCAACTTGGAAGGCACCTGAACCTGCATGATTTCCGAGCACAGATTACTCATGATGATTTTGCCTTCGATTGGGTTGGCGCGATTTGCCGTATCAATGTTGATAATATAAGGATAACCAGATTCCTGCTGAAGTTTGGAGATTTCGTTTTCTAGATCACGAGCCTTAATCTTGTACTTCTTAATGGCCGGATTGGCAACCATGTTGTCATATTCCTTGGTGATATCAACATAAGAGAACGGCTTCCCGTAAACCCGTTCAACCGAGTAAGGGGAGAAGAGGTACATATCGGCATTAGCCTTAATGAGGTCATAATACTTATCCGGAACGACAACGCCAAGACTGAGTGTTTTAACCCGGTACTTTTCGTCCGCGTTTTCCTTCTTGGCACCTAAGAAACTGATGATGTCAGGATGGAAAACGTTCAGATACACAACACCGGCACCTTGTCGCTGGCCCAATTGGTTGCTATAGGAAAAAGAGTCTTCCAACAGCTTCATGACTGGCAAGACGCCGCTAGCGGCACCTTCAATGCCCTTAATCGGGGCACCGGCTTCACGTAGGTTGGACAAGGTGAGGCCAACGCCGCCACCAATTCGGGATAATTCCAAGGCCGAATTGATCGCCCGGCCAATTGAATTCATGTCATCAGTGATTTGCAACAAAAAACATGAAACCAGTTCGCCACGGCGGGCCCGGCCAGCATTCAAGAAGGAAGGGGTGGCCGGTTGATAACGTTGATGAATCATTTCATCAGCAAGGTCAACTGCCAAGTCCTCGTTACCGTCTGCAAAGAAAAGTGCGTTAGCAAAAACCCGATCTTTAAAATCTTCTAAATACTGGGTACCGTCATCGGTTTTCAAGGCATACTGTGCATAGTATTTGTAGGCGGCCATGAAGGATTTGAACTGAAAATGCTGCGCTGAAAGAAATTGATCCAGTTTTTCCAAAAAAGCTGGCTGATACTTGTTCAAAAAGTCGGCTTCATAATAGTGGTTATCAACTAAATACTTCAGTCGATCAGCCAGCGAATCAAATTGCATCGTATTTGGCGCTACATTTTCGGTCAAAAATGCCTGCAACGCTTCCTTGTCTTTGTTCAACGGAATCTGGTCATTCACAGGAATGTTGATCTCGTTGTTGAGCGCATAATAGGTGACTTGATCCGGACTAATTGTTTTTAATGACATGCTAAACCCTGCTTTCGCTGCGTTTTATAATAGCTGGTTGCGTTGTGATGCGATAAAAAAACTGGCTGATCAAACAGCCAGTTGCTTCAAGGCGTCCGGTCGGAACCCGGAGAATGAATCGAGCCCATCCGCTTCGAGAACAGGAACCTGCTGGAACCCCTTTTGTTTTAAGTAATCAATGTATTGCGGCTCTTCGTTGATGTTGTGCTCCGTGAATGGAATTTTATGGGTGTCAAGGTAGCGCTTGGTCATCCGGCATTGCGGGCAGCCATTGCGTGTGAATAATGTGATGTTACGCATAGGTATCATCCTTTCTCGTTATCTTATGTAGCTTAGGATACTCAATATTGGGGTGTCTGTCAATTAAAAATACCATATCTTGGGGCTATTTTTTTGAATACCCCAAGTGTATGGTATTGGCTGACACTTTTGCTTACTTTTAGTATACCAAGTTCGTATGGCGAAAACCAGTCGCAACCGTCAACTATTTGTTGAAGCTGAAGAGCAACTTTGTATCAACGTCACGGTATTGACGAAAAAACCCGACCAAAAATATTTGCGATAAAAATCAGTTGAGACCTTGAAAAAAGCTTAAAAAACTATGAGCATATCTTATCGGGTTTTTTGCTACCTTTGCTATACTGTAGCAAACGCTTTCGAGGAGGCCTTCTTTATGGTCTTTGATGAATTATTTCTCGATCGGGAAGAGCGAGATCGCATCAATATCTACAGCACGTTGTGGGAGGCCCCGGGGCACCGGCTGGATATTGCTGCCACCGCCATAACCCGTGGTGAGAGTTACCGCCAACTCCGACGCCGGATGGAAAAAATTGCCGCAGACTTGGTCACGATGCAGTCAGACGCTGCACCATTACTGCGACGCGGCGATGGTAATATGATTGCACCACCATCAATCAGTCTAGATCGTTATCGTATCTTTCTATATAGGCGGTCCTTGCCGGGACAACTATTGATTCAGACGCTGAAGCGGCCTCAATTGACACTGCAGATGCTTTTGGATGAAACCGGGTTTTCACGAGCCGCCTTTTTCCGCCGAATCTCGGCTTTGCGCCTTTATTTGCGGAAAGCCGGCGTTACCATCAGCCTAAATCCTTTAGCGCTTATGGGACCGGAAGCCCGCGTTAGACAAGTTTACCGGCAATTATTGTGGCAGTTTGTCGACTTTGCCCATCCCTTGTTTTCGGAAATTTTGCCGCAGTCGCGTCAATTAATGCGCGAACTCGACAAAGCTGGTCTGATCCAATCAGATTTTTCGCGGGCGCAGCTTCTATTCGCAGCTAATGTTCATCTACACCGATTGTTAGCGAATCACTCCATCGTTGGTACCCTTGATTTTGACGAATTGGCACCTCGGCCAACACTAACTGCAGCACTACCGAGTGCGTTTGATAATCTGCCGAGAAAGGCTGCTGAGGATGAAACATGGCATCTTTTTTTAACTCAGTGGCGCGTACCTCGGTTTCACTCGGAACAACAATTTGATGCCGCTACTCTAGTTGGCTATCACGCAGCGCGTAATACACCTGCATGGCAGTTAGTCGAGAAAATCCGCAACGAGTTCAGTCGAACAGTTGTCGGGATTGCCCCGACAGTAACAACAGATCTAGCGTTGGCAGGGAATCTCTTGAAGATTTTAATCAGCGAGCGCATTTTCCCCGGTGGCGCCTATATTGATCTCACGCGAACAGCGAGTCCAATGCGTGCTTTTTATCCGCGATTAGAAGCTGCCTTGGAGGCTTTTTTCGCTCGCGAAGCGCCATTGGAAAATGCATCAAAAGAGATCATTGACGGGTTCTATCAACTGCTGTGGCCATTTATGACGGACAGTGCGATTGCTGATAAGCTCAAGGTAGCACTTGATCCTTTAATGCCGCAGCCGTTATATGAAACCGTTCGTCTCAACTTGACTCAGCCTGCGTATATTCGGCTAGTGACGACTGAGCAACAGCCTGATCTTGTTATCTCGGCGCAAAATCTTGCGCCTGGAGAAGAACCTATTGTACCAGATACACCAGTCTTTTATCTTGCCAGTGATCGGTTTGAAAGCTGGTCACAACTTTATCAGGAATTATTCGCGCGTTCCCGTAAATTAATAGCCCACTGAAATAATTAATTTTTGAAATGTTCAAGTTTGCTTTGATGCCTAGCACCAGCCTGATTACTTTTGATAGCTAGTAGCACATAGCAAAGGCACTACGATCAGCTTTAAAAAATGGATTAGCAGGCGCATACTTGTTTTATTGGGAGATGACAAAATGAAACGAGACAAGCAAGCCGATGAAGCCGCCGTTGTGGATATGAATGACACGCTCATGGACTATGCGCATAAACGTAAGCCGCATGTCGACGATTTGGCCGAAGAATTGGCTAAACGGGCGAAAGATAATATCAACGCGATTGACGATTATTTAAAAGATGATGGTGAGGCGCGTAAAGAATATCAGGCGATTGCCACCGGCTATTTGCGTGATAAATATGACCTTGAAGGTGACGATCTCACCGCTGCCCGTGACGAACTTGTTCATGCCGCGATTCATTACTTAGTCGGCCACACCAAAGTCTTGGACGACTGGCAACGTTAATGAAGCTTTATATAGTAAAAACTGGCGCTTTATTCTGACATCATTCAGAATAAAGCGCCAGTTTTTACTTAAAGAATAGGTGATAATAACCGCGAGAAGTCTTGTTTAAACCGAAGCCAACTGCTTTGTTTGGCGATTAGCTCAGGCGTCAGTAAGTAACTGCGCGCCATATCAGCCTCGAAAATCTGGCCCAAGCTACTGGCCACTTTACGATCATAAATAAACGCATTAATTTCAAAATTCAGCTTAAAACTACGAATATCGAAATTTGCCGAGCCAACGCTGGCGATGGCATTATCGACAACCACCGTTTTCGCATGCATAAAGCCGTGTTCGTAATGGTAGATTTTCACGCCAGCGCGAGTCAAATAATTCGCATAGTATTGTGTCGCGCGGAAAATGAACGGGTGATCAGGCATGTCAGGAATCATGATGCGAACATCAATCCCTGACATGGCAGCGGATACTAAAGCGTCGATCACAGTATCATCTGGCACCAAATAAGGACTTTGAATCCAAACAGATTTGGTGGCACTGGTGATTAACTTGGTGTATCCCAACTTAATTTGTTGCGTTGGGCGGTCAGGTCCGGAAGCAACGATCTGGATAGGCGTTGCACCGGCTGTCAAACTGTCGGCAGTGACACTATCGGCACTATCTTGTTCAACACTATAAGCAATTTCGTCTTTTTTGCTGACTGTTGCATTCCAATCCATGGTGAAGCGAATTTTTAAAGCGTAAATCGTATTGCCGATAATGCGCAAATGTGTGTCGCGCCAATAACCGAACTTAGGTTTGCGGGAGACGTATTGGTCACCAACATTAAACCCGCCGATATACCCGACGTGGTCGTCAATGACAACGATCTTGCGATGATCACGATAGTTCAAACGAAAGTCAGTGATGGGATGCTTGGAACTAAAGTAACTTTCGGCTTGCCCGCCAACGTCGGTCAGCCGGCGCCACCACTTTGCTGTAGCGCCCATGGAACCCCAAGCGTCATATAGGACCTTTACAACAACGCCTTCCTTAGCTTTCTTGATCAGCAGTTGCTGGAATTGATTGCCTAATTCATCATTGTAAATGGTGTAGTACTCAACATAGATATAATCTTTAGCGGCCTCAATATCGCGGAATAACGCCGCAAACTTTTTCTCGCCATCCGTGTAAAGTTGCACTTGGTTATGGGCAAGGACCGGTGCTTGCGCGGTATTCAGAAAAAAGGCAGTTAAAGCCTTGGCCGCTGGCGTGTAATCAGTCGGTGGCAATAACTTATTCCGGGCGTTTTCGTGCTTTTGTAGTGAGACAAATGCTTTTACGCCAGACTCATATTCGTGTTGAATCCGTTGCAATTTTTTCGTTGATAAGCCGCGGCCAGCAAATAAATAAAAACCAAACCCGACGATCGGTAAAAAAATAAGCACTAGCAACCACGCCCAAGTCGTTGAGATATCTCGGACCTCGCGTAGAACCGTGAAGATTGCCCCGAAGGTGTTTAAAACCAAAATAATAAGAATAAGCCAGGTAATCAGCGACATACCGCACCTCCAAGAAGAATAAGTTCATTGTACTCAAGCGAAGCGAGGCTGTCACGTTGGAGGGGCAAATAGGACGATTTGCGAAATATTTGGGTAGGAGGAAAGAAAATGTTGATATTTGGGGTTTACTTACTTTTAGTCAGTTGGTAGAATGATACTTGTTCTGAAATGCGTCTGCAGGCGCAGAAACCTGCGTGTAAGGATCTTGGCGGCAATGACCAAAACCTGGCCATCACCGCCAAGGCTGCTTACACGCCGGTTTCTAACTGCGCCAGCGCACGCTTTAATTTATAAAAAGGTGGTTTTCTCGTGAATCAAGACTTACTGAATCTTTTAAAGCAACGCCGCTCAATTTATGCACTTGGCAAAGATGTTAAACAGAATCCGGATGACTTAGTGGATTTGATTGAAACCGTCATTCAGGAGACGCCGACTGCGTTTAATTCACAAACGACGCGCGCGGTTTTTCTGTTTGGCGAGCAGCATGACAAGCTGTGGGATATTGTCGTGAAGCGGCTGGAGAGTGAAGTGCCGACTGAGCAGGCTTACGAAGCAACCAAGCAGAAAATTGCCAGCTTTAAAGCAGCTTACGGTACCATTATGTATTTCACCGATACTGACGTTGTAAAGCAATTGGAGAATGATTTCCCATTATATGCGGCAAACTTTGCGACTTGGGCAGAACAGGCGCAAGGTTCCGCACAGCTCAACACATGGGTCACCTTGGCGAACAATGGGATCGGCGCGAATCTGCAGCACTATAATCCAATCATTGACGATTTAGTGCGTGAAGCCTTTGATATCCCGACCAACTGGAACTTACGGGCACAAATGCCATTTGGTTCCATTGAAGGTTCAGCAAAAGATAAAGATTACATGGATCGAAAAGATCAGTTTAAGGTTTTGAAATAAGCACCCATCAGCTTAATTTAAAATTGTCGTGATGAGACGACAAGGTTGGGATATTATTCACAACCATTAATAAAGGCAACCGTTTCCGTTTACAAGGAAATGGTTGCCTTTTCTTTTCTCAGAAACAAGCTTTTGTTGAACTTAATGATCACGGCGCCAGTACCGACGAGAGTGGCGTTTGCCAAGAAAAATTGCTTTTTGCCTCGATTGTTCTAGTCATGACGCAATTTTGCCGAAAATTTATATTTTAGTTTCAGATTGGCGCAACCCTTGCTGAGCTAACATATGGGCGCCACGATTGGCCCGGTCAGGCAGCCAGTTTGGCAATACTAAAGGAAATTGACCGATTAAGGTCAGCAAACGGCCTGCTAGGTCGGGATAGTGCTTAGCGTATTGCTTTTCAATCGCCTGAATCACAAGCTTGGAATCACTGTAGAAGGCGACCGGTGTTGTATTTAAGCCGGCTTGGATCAGCAGTTCAAAACCAGCGATTGCGGCTGCAAACTCGGCTTCATGATTACTCATTGCTGGCAGTGCAGCATGTTTTTGAATTTGATGGGGCAAGCCACTGACCAAGATGCCGATCCCAGCGGGTCCTGGGTTGCCTTTTGTCGCGCCATCTGTGTATAGTTTAAGCATAATTTCTCCTAAGGAAGTGTCAAAGTGCCAGAATACCGAACTCATTATCAACCTGCCTGGATCGATTTTAGCATGTTTTGGAGTATGATCGTGATCGGGATCAGCCTTGCCACGATTGTTCAGTTAGAAAGTACCAAGCCATCGCTGCTAGCCATTGGCATTGCCATAGTGACAGTGCTTGTTGCGATCATTCAAGTGCTGCTTCATCGTCTTGTTGTCCATGAACAAGGCCTAAAACTGGTTAGTCTTTTTAAGAGTAACACCTTGGAAATGACTTGGCCGGAAATTGAGGGGTTTACGTTTGGCCATTTGACAGTTATTCTTAAAACCAAACGATATGGTCAAGTGACTTTTGTTTTGTTCGGTAAAAAAAGAAAACAAAAAGTAGTGTCGTTGATCCAAAAAGGGCTGAAAGAGTCCGCCAAATAAGGAGTGTGTTGTATGTCTGATATTGAAATTGCACAAGCCAATGAAGCGACGGCAATGTGGCCGATTACGAAAGTTGCAGCTGGTTTAGGTTTATCAGAAGATGATCTTGAACTTTATGGCAAAGCCAAAGCCAAGCTTAGTTTTAGTGCACTTAACGCCTTAAAGGATAAACCTTTTGGCAAACTTGTGCTGGTAACGTCCATCAACCCAACACCAGCTGGCGAAGGTAAGTCGACCATCACCGTTGGCTTAGGGGATGCGCTGCAACAACGTGGTAAGCATCCTGTGATTGCTTTACGCGAACCGTCTTTAGGCCCGGTAATGGGCATGAAAGGCGGTGCGACTGGCGGCGGTTATGCGCAAGTAGTTCCAATGGAAGACATCAACCTGCATTTTACAGGAGATATGCATGCACTTACCACGGCGGTGGATACCCTAGCCGCCTTGATTGACAATCATTTGCAACAAGGCAATACGCTCAATATTGATCCACGGCGGATTTTATGGAAGCGTGCTTTAGATATCAACGATCGCGCTTTGCGTCATGTTACGATCGGTTTGGGCGGTCCCACAAGCGGTGTGCCGCGCGAAGATGGCTTTGATATTACAGTTGCTAGCGAATTAATGGCAGTGTTGTGTCTGGCGGAAAACATTGCCGATCTGAAGGCACGTATCGGCCGAATTGTCATTGGATACACTTATGACCGGCAGCCGGTGACTGTGGCCGATTTGAAAGTCACCGGTGCGATTGCGATGCTATTGCGAGATGCCTTGAAACCTAACTTGGTTCAGACATTAGAACATACCCCGGCATTCATCCACGGTGGTCCATTTGCCAACATTGCGCACGGCTGTAACTCGGTTTTGGCCACGCGTACGGCTTTGCAGCTCGGGGACATCGCAATCACCGAAGCCGGTTTCGGTGCGGATCTCGGCGGTGAAAAGTTTATGGACATCAAAACACCTGTGCTCGGCAAGACGCCTGATGCAGTCGTCATTGTCGCAACCGTGCGTGCCTTGAAGTATAACGGCGGGGTCGCGTTAAAGGACCTGCAAACGGAAAATGTCGAAGCCTTGGCCCAAGGCTTCGACAATCTCAAACGCCACATCCACAGTATGCAAAGTTACGGTGTGCCGGTTGTAGTTGCGATTAACCGATTCACTAGTGATACCGATGCCGAAATTCAGTTTTTAATTGATGCTTGTGCGAAACTAAACGTTAAAGCCGTCACCGCCACCGTTTGGGCTGACGGCGGACGCGGCGGATTGGCGGTTGCGGATGCTGTTTTGGCGGCACTTGATCAACCGGCGCATTTTACTCGCTTATATGATCCGCAAAGCGATGTCAAAACCAAAATCAAGACGATTGTGCAAAAGATTTATGGCGGAGCTGATGTCGATTATGAAGGCAAAGCAAACAGTGCCTTGCGCACGATCGTTAAAAACGGCTGGCAGGATTTGCCAGTCTGCATGGCTAAAACGCAATATTCGTTAACGGATAACGCCAAAACGTTGGGTGCACCGGAAGGGTTCACGATTCACGTTCGCGACATCATCCCCAAGTTAGGCGCCGGCTTCCTTGTCGTCATGACTGGCTCGGTGCTTACCATGCCCGGCTTGCCAAAAGTGCCCGCAGCCTTGAACATGGATGTTACCGACGATGGCAAGATTTCCGGCCTGTTCTAATTTTGTGTGGTTTTTAATCAGCTCATGCGTAACCGCCATTTTTAAGATGGCGGTTTTTCTTTGACCGCGGTACACTAGGAAACAAACGCTTTTACTCAGGGGGAACTTCTGTGCTTATTTATCTCATCATCGCCGCTGCGCTCGTATTAATTGATTTTCTGATTAAGGCGTGGGTTACTGCTCACATTCCATTAGGCGAAAGCCAACAACTGATTCCAGGCGTGATTGATCTCACGCATATTCGCAATACTGGCGCAGCTTTCTCCATGTTTGAAGGCAAACAATGGTTTTTCTATATCACAACCTTACTCGCATTCGGGGTTGTTGCCATGCTGTGGCGCGACAGTTTGCACAAACCGATCTATCGCCTA
Source organism: Lacticaseibacillus sp. 30 (assembly GCF_053819265.1). Taxonomy (NCBI): domain Bacteria; kingdom Bacillati; phylum Bacillota; class Bacilli; order Lactobacillales; family Lactobacillaceae; genus Lacticaseibacillus; species Lacticaseibacillus sp. 30. Next base: position 234,430 of record NZ_JBSOQX010000001.1, on the reverse strand, counting down.
GGACTAACCTTGATTACTGCCGGGGCCATCGGTAATTTCATTGACCGATTGCGGTTTCAATATGTGACGGACATGTTTCACCTTGAGTTTTTGGATCAGTGGCGCTTTAATGCCATTTTCAACTTTGCAGACATGTGCATCACATTTGGGGTTATTTTAGTGCTAATTTTTATCCTGTTCGATCATGATAAGGCGGTGGCGTGATGACTAGCACCTTTACGATCACGACCGAGCAGGGGCGCATCGATAAGGTTATCACGGCGCATGAAACCACTCACACGCGCAGTCAGGTGCAAAAATGGTTGCAAGATGGCTTGGTGACGGTCAATGGGCAGCCAACTAAGGCCAATTACAAAGTTGCTAGCGGCGATGTGATTGCTATCTCAATTCCTGAAGCCAAGCCGCTGGAAGCTATTCCGGAGCCGATCCCGCTCGATATTGTGTATGAAGACGACCAAGTCATTGTCGTCGACAAACCGCAGGGCATGGTGGTACATCCTGCACCTGGTCATCCAGATGGCACACTGGTCAACGGTTTGTTATATCATACTGATTTGCCGGGCATCAACGGTGTCATTCGTCCCGGCATCGTGCATCGCATCGACAAGGACACCAGCGGACTACTGATGGTTGCTAAAACCGAAAAAGCGCAACTAAGTCTTTCCGCACAATTAAAAGCTAAAACGTCGATTCGCGAGTATTTAGCACTTGTCCGTGGCACGTTTAAAGAAGATGAGGGCACAATTGATGCACCATTGGGTCGTGATCCCCGCGATCGTAAACGTCAAGCTGTCGTGGCAGCCGGTCGCCATGCTGTTACCCATTTCCAAGTATTAGAGCGTTTTGAACATTACACGTTCATTAAATGCATTTTAGAGACCGGCCGCACGCATCAAATTCGCGTGCACATGGCATACATTCATCACCCTGTGGCCGGGGATCCACTTTACGGGCCAAAACGCACCCTGCCCGGCAAAGGCCAATTTTTGCACGCGGCTAAACTGGGATTCGTTCATCCGACAACCGGTCAATTGCTCGTCTTCGAAGCACCAGTACCGCCAATTTTTGAAAAAACCTTAGCCGATCTACGTGCAGGCATTGACAAGACCCGCAACGTTCGGTAATCTTAATGCAATCAAACAAGCACCTTTAACTAAGTCCAGTGAGGCTTAGAAGGTCCATTCCGCTGCGGCGGATTATTCAGGCTACGGTCGCCTTCTATCCCAAATTGGATTGAAGGCGACTTTTTTTGTAGAGCGCGAGCAGGTTTCTGCGACTGCGAGCGCGTTTAGGAAATGCCAGCATCGGAGCGTAACACCCGCATCACTGTTCACTTCCAAAGCATCAAAACCGCAATACATATAAGAAAGGGTGGCACATCAATGGCACAGTCAAAACAAGTTGTAGACGAGGTAACCATGAAACGTGCATTAACACGCATTAGCTACGAGATCATCGAGCAAAACAAGGGACTCAACGATCTCGTTTTAGTCGGCATCAAAACCCGCGGGATTTATTTAGCCCATCGGATCGCCAAGCGTCTCGAACAACTTGAAGGGTTACAGGTTCCGGTTGGCGAATTGGACATTCAGTTTTACCGCGATGACGTCCATAAGATTGATCATGATCATCAGCCAGATGTTGAAGGCGCACAGTTACCGGTTAATATCACCGGCAAACATGTCATTCTGGTCGATGACGTCATCTTCACCGGCCGCACCATTCGCGCTGCTTTAGATGCCTTGATGGACGAAGGCCGGCCTCGCAAGATCAGCTTGGCTGTCTTGGTTGATCGCGGACATCGCGAATTACCAATTCGTCCAGATTTTGTCGGTAAAAACATTCCGACCTCATTGGACGAACAAATTCAGGTTCAAGTTTCTGAGCTTGACGGTAAAGACGGGATCAGCATCGAAAGGATGGAGGGCTAAGATGGCATTTCACAACGACGAAGCCGTTTTAGATATCGGCGACAAGCCAAAATTCGGTCAATGGGTTGGCCTGTCTATTCAACATCTGTTTGCGATGTTCGGCTCGACAGTTCTTGTGCCGATCTTAGTTGGACTCGATCCTAGCATTGCCCTTTTTTCAAGTGGGGTTGGGACGTTAATGTATATCCTGATCACGCGCGGCAAAATACCGGCTTATATGGGATCAAGCTTTTCTTTTATCACGATCATGCAGGCCTTGATGAAAGGTGCTGGCTATCCGGCCATCGCTCAAGGCACCATCGCGGTTGGGGTTGTGTATCTCATTGTGGCCTTGATCGTAGCGCGCAGCGGGTCAGCATGGATTGACCGGGCTTTGCCGCCAGTTGTGGTTGGCCCGATTGTGATGGTTATCGGCCTATCTCTTGCCGGCACTGCTGCCACTGATGCAACGATGCGGACCATCAGCGCCACCAAGAGCGTTTATGACTTACGTTACTTCGCAGTCGCAATGATCACTTTAGCCTCTGTCATTATTTATAATATGTATCTCAAAAAATTCATTAGTCTGTTGCCAATTCTACTAGGCATTATCACTGGCTATCTTGTTGCTTTGCTCTTTGGCATTGTTGATTTGACACCAGTTCAGCAGGCTGCTTGGTTCGACCTGCCTAAGTTTGAAATTCCTTTTATCAGTTATCAGCCGCAAGTTTATTGGGGCGCGATTCTCTCCATGGCACCAATTGCTTTTGTCACTATGACCGAGCATATGGGGCACATCATGGTGCTCAACAAGCTGACTAAACGTGACTTCTTCAAAGATCCTGGTTTAAACCACACCCTAGCCGGTGACGGTACCGCATCCATTATCGCCGGTCTGGTTGGCGGCCCACCTGTCACCAGTTATGGTGAAAACATCGGAGTTTTGGCGATGACCAAGGTCCATAGTATCTATGTGCTGGGCGGTGCCGGGTTCTTCGCCATCTTGTTTGCCTTCATCGGTAAGCTTAGCGCCTTGATCCGTAGCATTCCTAGTCCAGTTATTGGCGGGATCAGCTTTCTGTTGTTTGGGGTGATCGCTTCCAACGGCCTGCGCGTCTTAATTGACAACAAAGTCAACTTTGATCAGAAGCGCAACTTGATGATTGCTTCAACCATTCTCGTGATCGGCATCGGCAATGCCAGCCTACAGTTCTCCGGGTATCAATTCTCAGGACTCGCCCTGGCAACTGTGATCGGGATCTTCCTGAACTTTGTCTTACCTGAACACGCCGCTAATGAAGAAGAGGCAGAAAAAAATGACCTTATCTAATTTCACAGATACATCCTTTCAAGATTTTGTTTCCGCTGAACAAGTTGATGACAAAAGCGCCATGGCTTTGATCAATCGCGCTGAAGATTTTAAAGCTGGTCAAACCGTCCATTTTCCAGAGCCGATATACGCAGCTAACTTATTTTTTGAAAATAGCACGCGCACCCACACTAGTTTCGAGATGGCTGAACGCAAATTAGGTCTGACTGTCATCCCATTTGATCCGGCACATAGTTCGGTTTCAAAAGGGGAAACCCTTGAAGACACCATTAAAACGATTGGGGCGATCGGAGTCAACATTGCGGTGATGCGACATGCACAAGATGGCTACTATAACGATCTTTTAGGTGCATGGCCAACGACAGCGATTGTCAATGCTGGTGACGGTGCCGGCCAGCATCCTTCCCAGATGATGCTGGATCTGATGACGATTCACGAAGAATTCGGTCATTTTGACGGCTTGAGTATCGGGATTGTTGGCGATTTGAGTCACAGCCGGGTTGCGCGCAGTGATATGCAGATGCTGCATAAACTCGGAGCCACGTTGCACTTTGCCGGTCCAGAACAATGGTACGATTCCAGTTTCGATCAATATGGTGATTTCATCACCGTGCCTGAATTGGTCAAGCAGGTGGATGTCTTGATGCTGCTGCGCGTTCAGTTGGAACGCTTCAACGCCGACCACCGTCAGGCTTTCTCAAAAGAAACCTACCATGCAAAGTACGGCATCACCGATGATCTTGCTAAGACAATGAAACCTGGCGCGATTTTCATGCATCCGGCGCCAGTCAACCGCGATGTTGAGTTAGCCAGTGATCTGGTGGATGGCCCGCAGTCACGCATTTTCACTCAGATGCAAAACGGGGTCTTCATGCGGATGGCCATGCTTGAGGCCGTCATTAATGCCCGTCATTTTGGAGAGGAGTAACCCATGCTCATCAAACACGCCCATATTGTCAGCGATACTGAATACACGGCTGACATCCAAATTACCGATCACATCATCTCGGCGATTGGTCAATCGCTGGCGCCGCGCGATCACGAACAGGTGATTGATGCAACTGGTGCCATCGTCATGCCGGGATTAATTGATGTCCATGTGCATTTTCGCGAACCCGGCTTCACTGCTAAAGAGACGATCAAAACTGGCGCTGCTGCGGCTGCTCACGGCGGTTTCACAACTGTTGTCGCCATGAGCAATCTCAAACCGGTACCAGACACTGTCGAAACCTTAAAACCACTGCTTGAGAAAAATCAAACTGATGCGAAGATCACGGTTTTGCAGTTTGCACCGATTACGCATGACCTACATTCTGATCAGGTCGTTGATATGGCAGCCTTACAAGCTGCTGGAGCGCTGGGTTTTTCCAACGACGGGGTCGGGGTTCAGGATGCCGACACCATGTATCAAGCTATGCAACAGGCTGCTAAGTTGCATGCGCCCATCGTTGCCCACATTGAAGATGCGAGCCTGATGCATGGCGGGGTGATCAATGCCGGCCCAGTTGCCAAGAAACTTAATTTACCGGGGATCATCAATCAAACCGAAAGCAGTCAGCTAGCGCGCGACCTTGAACTTGCCGCTGCAACCGGCGTGCATTACCATGCTTGCCACGTGTCGACTCGGCAAAGCGTTGACCTAATCCGCGAAGCTAAAAAACGCGGGGTAAACGTCACCGCTGAAGTCTCACCGCATCACCTGCTATTGGATGAAAATAACATTCCGGGCGACAATACAATGTTTAAAATGAACCCGCCGTTGCGCTCACGTGCCGACCACTTAGCCTTACTTGAAGGCTTGCAAGACGGTACGCTTGATATGATTGCGACTGACCATGCACCACATACGGCTGCTGAAAAAACCGGTTCCTTCAAAACAGCGGCATTTGGCATTGTTGGGTCAGAAACGGCCTTTTCAACGCTCTATACCAAGCTGGTTAAATCAAAGATGTTCACCCTAAAACAGCTGATCGCACGCATGAGCACGATTCCGGCTGAGAAATTTGATCTGCCAGGCGGCCATATCACAGTCGGTGGACCTGCCGATTTAACCATTATGGATCTCGATACGCCTTACATCATTGACCCAGCCGACTGGTTCTCCAAAGGCAAAAATTCACCTTTTATTGGCGATAAAGTCAACGGTCAAACACTGTACACAATCAGTCAGGGGCAAATTGCTTACGCAAGAGCGTGAACCAGCTTGGGCTTCTAGCTGGCAAGCACGTTTAAAAAAGCGTCAGCCAGCCCTTAAGAAAGTATGAACAAACGCGATTAGCATCAGGCAAACGGGTTTAAGCAAAGCGCTCACCAGATCGGCTTCTGATCTAGTGAACGCCTTTAGAGGAGGACAAGCATGAAGCGCTATTTAATTCTTGAAGACGGCAGCGTTTTCCCTGGCGTCGGTTTCGGTGCGGAAACTGTCACAACGGGCGAAATCGTTTTTAACACCGGGATGAGTGGTTATCAGGAAACTATCACCGATCAAAGTTACAACGGCCAAATCATTACCTTCACCCAGCCACTGATAGGCAACGTCGGGATCAATCGTGACGATTATGAAAGTATCGATCCAACCGCAAAAGGGATTGTGGTCCGCGATGTTGCCCGAGTGACCGGCAATTGGCGCAGTCAAATGACCTTAGATGAATTTCTGAAACGCAAACACATTCCCGGCATCAGTGGCGTTGATACCCGCGCCTTAACGAAGAAGATTCGTGAAGTTGGGGCAATGAAGGCTAGTATTGTCGACGCAGCCGATGAGCACGCATTCGATCAATTGAAAGCCCTCGTGTTACCTAAAAATCAAGTCCAGCAGGTTTCTACCCAACAGGCTTACCCAGCTCCTGGTACAGGCCGCAATGTGGTTGTCATTGATTTCGGACTCAAACATAGTATCTTACGCGAACTTGCCAAACGGCAGTGCAATGTTACCGTGCTGCCTGCCACCACCACCGCCTCAACAATTCTCGAATTAGCGCCAGACGGGGTGATGCTCACCAATGGCCCTGGTGATCCAAAAGACGTTCCTGAAGCACTGGACATGATTCGTGGCGTGGAAGGCAAAATTCCGCTGTTCGGTATCTGCTTAGGGCATCAACTATTCGCACTCGCCAATGGCGCCAACACTTTTAAAATGAAGTATGGCCATCGCGGTTTCAATCATCCGGTTCGTGAAATTGCCACCGGCCGAATTGATTTTACCAGTCAAAATCACGGCTATGCGGTTGATCCTGACAGCATTGATCCAGATACTTTGTTGATCACCCACGTGGAAATCAACGACGGTACAGTAGAAGGTTTGCGGCACCGATTGTATCCGGCCTTTACTGTCCAGTTCCATCCAGATGCCGCTCCTGGCCCACACGATGCCGATCATCTTTTTGATGAGTTCATGGAAATGATGGATGCATTCTCAAATCGCACGCAGAAAGGATAATCATGCCAAAACGTCAAGATATTCATAAAATCTTAGTGATCGGCTCCGGTCCAATTATTATCGGTCAGGCCGCGGAATTTGATTACTCTGGTACGCAAGCCTGCCTTGCTTTACGCGAAGAAGGTTATGAAGTGGTTTTGGTCAATTCCAATCCAGCAACCATCATGACCGACACGGAAATTGCCGATCGCGTCTATATTGAACCCTTAACAGTCGAATTTGTGAGCCAGATTCTACGTAAAGAGTTACCTGATGCGATTTTACCAACCATCGGCGGCCAAATCGGCTTGAATTTAGCGATGAAACTTAGCAATACTGGCATTTTGGATGAATTGGGCATTGAATTGCTGGGCACTAAGCTGACGGCCATTGATCAAGCCGAAGATCGTGAATTGTTCAAAAACCTGATGCAAAAGTTGCATGAACCGGTGCCAGAATCAGCCATCGCTAATAACATTGAAGAAGCACAACAATTTGCCGATAAAATCGGGTTTCCGGTTATCATTCGACCGGCCTTCACCATGGGCGGCACCGGCGGCGGGATTGCGAACAACGAAAAGGAATTGGCAGAAATTGCGGAAAACGGCCTCAACCTAAGCCCCGTGACGCAGGTGTTGGTTGAACGCTCCATTGCCGGCTACAAAGAAGTCGAGTTTGAAGTTATGCGCGATGCAGCGGATTCTGCAATTGTCGTCTGCAACATGGAAAACTTTGATCCTGTCGGTGTCCACACCGGCGATTCGATGGTCTTTGCGCCAACCCAAACGTTGACCGATAAAGAAGTCCAGATGTTGCGCGATGCTGCTTTGAAAATCATTCGCGCGTTGAAGATCGAAGGCGGCTGCAACGTCCAATTTGCCTTGGATCGTAACAGCTTCAAGTACTACGTCATCGAAGTCAATCCGCGGGTGTCGCGCTCCAGTGCACTGGCTTCCAAAGCTACTGGTTATCCAATTGCGAAAATGGCTGCCAAGATTGCAGTTGGCCTGCACTTAGACGAAATCAAAAATCCGGTCACGAAAAAAACTTGGGCCGAATTCGAACCGGCTTTAGACTATGTTGTCACCAAATTGCCACGCTTTCCGTTTGATAAGTTTGAAAACGGTGACCGCACATTAGGCACCCAAATGAAGGCCACTGGCGAAGTCATGGCAATTGGTCGAACGCTTGAAGAAAGTCTGCTAAAGGCGGTGCGCTCATTAGAAGTTGGACTAATTCATCCAGAACGGCCAGCTTTTGCCAAGTTGAGCGACGATGAACTGAGCAAACAGATCATTCAAGCCAACGATGAACGACTTTTCTATCTCGCTGAAGCTTTCCGTCGCGACTACACCATTGAAGAAGTCGCCGAGTTATCGAAAATGAACCCATTCTTCCTCGACAAGATCAAACATATTGTGGAATTAGAGCGGGAACTGGCGGCACATAAAGCTGATCTGGGGTTGCTCGCCGAAGTAAAGCGGTACGGTTTTGCCGACGAAGAGATTGCCAAACTCTGGGGTCTGCACGCTGACCAAGTGCGACAGATGCGCAAGGAACAAAAGATACTACCAGTTTACAAAATGGTCGATACCTGCGCCGGTGAATTTGCCAGCGACACGCCGTATTACTACAGCACCTATGAAAGTAGCACCGAAAGCGTTAAAAGCGACAAGCCGAGTGTGCTCGTGATTGGCTCAGGTCCGATTCGGATTGGTCAAGGGGTGGAGTTCGATTACGCCACTGTGCACAGTGTTAAGGCCATTCAAAAAGCCGGCTATGAAGCGATTATCATGAATAGTAATCCGGAAACGGTGTCGACTGACTTTTCGATTGCTGACAAGCTGTACTTTGAACCATTAACCCTTGAAGATGTCCTCAACGTCATTGATCTGGAACAGCCAGAAGGGGTCATCGTCCAATTTGGCGGGCAGACCGCCATCAACTTGGCTGAACCGTTGGCAAACCGTGGCATTAAGATTCTTGGCACTTCAGTTGAAGACCTTAATCGGGCCGAGGATCGTGACTTGTTCGATCAGGTGATTAAATCACTTAAGTTACCACAACCAGAGGGCGGTACCGCCACTGATAAGGCCGGTGCGTTAGCGGTCGCTGATAAGATTGGTTATCCGGTTTTGGTTCGGCCTAGCTACGTGTTAGGCGGACGGGCGATGGAAATTGTTCACGACGCAACTGAACTTGACAATTATATTGATCGGGCGGTGTCCGTTTCACATGATCATCCCGTGCTGATTGACCACTATCTAGTCGGTAAGGAATGCGAAGTGGATTGCATCTCTGATGGTGACACCGTTGTTTTGCCAGGGATCATGGAGCATATCGAACGCGCTGGCATTCATAGCGGCGATTCGATGGCTGTTTATCCGCCGCAGACCTTTAGTCAAGACATTATCGATCAAATCACCGATGCCACGATTAAATTGTCGCGGACACTAAACTGCATTGGCTTGATGAACGTTCAATTCATCATTCACGATGGTAAAGCCTACGTCATCGAAGTCAATCCGCGGGCCAGTCGAACCGTGCCGTTTTTGAGTAAAGTGACCAACATCAAACTGGCACAAGTCGCAACATTGGCAATCCTTGGTTTAAGTTTGAAGGAACAAGGTTTTGAAACAGGCTTGTTGCCGAATCAGCCAGGTATTCACGTCAAATCACCGGTGTTTAGTTTTTCGAAGTTGAATCACGTTGATAGTCTGCTTGGGCCGGAAATGAAATCGACCGGTGAAGTCATGGGCAGCGACACCACCCTTGCGAAGGCGTTGTACAAAGCTTTTGAAGCGGCTGGCATGCACTTGCCACAATTTGGCCGGGCATTGATCACGGTTAAAGACGCTGACAAGGCTGAAGCAACGGCACTAGCAAAACGATTCCGCGAAGTTGGTTATCAACTAGTGGCAACAAGCGGCACTGCTAAGGCCTTTGAGAAAGCCGGTATCACAGTTTCAACGATTGAGAAACTTGATAGTGGCCAGGAGACGATTCTTGAAGACATTGCCAATCGGAAAATTCAATTAGTGATTAACACTATGAGTGCAGATAAGAAGGTTTCAAGTGACGGTTTCCGAATTAGAGAAGCTGCCATCGAACATGGCGTGCCATTGATGACCAGTCTAGACACAGCTGGAGCCATTTTGAAAGTTCTAGAATTACAAGCATTTTCAATATCGCCGATTAAAAGTTGAGCGCCTTGCCATACAAAGTGATTTTTTCAACACTATCTAGGTATGATCACCATCAAAATGCTCGTTGCGTTATTAACGCTGTTATTTCAGCTTTTTATAGCATGACGGGCACGCTTTAACGCACTTGCAGTCGCAGCAGCCTACACATAAGGAGGTACCACATGGCCATTCAATTGCCGGGTTTCACGATGAAAAATCCGTTAATGCCCGCGAGTGGGACGTTTGGCTTTGGCGAAGGTTACGCCAAAGAGTATGATCTCAATTTGCTAGGGGCGTTAGTCACAAAATCGACGACACTCGCACCGCGCATCGGCAATCAAGGGACTATTTTTGCCGACGGCCCTGACAGTACTTTGAATGCAGTAGGTCTAAAAAATCCCGGTTCTGATGTCGTGCTGCATGAAAAGCTGCCGTGGTTGGCCACGCAGTATCCTGACTTGCCGATTATCGCTAGTATTGCTGGGGTGGATGTTGCCGAATACGCAGCAGTGGCGAAAAAATTGAGTGCCGCTCCTAATGTTAAGGCACTAGAAGTCAACATCTCCTGTCCGAATGTCAAGCAAGGCGGGATGGCGTTTGGAACAGACCCAGAAGTCGCAGCGGCCGTGACGCGTGCGGTTAAAGCCGCGAGCTCGGTGCCGATTTTCGTTAAGCTGACACCGAATGTGACTGATATCACTGCCATTGCTAAAGCAGTCGAACAAGCGGGGGCCGATGGTCTTTCACTGATCAATACGTTTGTCGGCATGCGGCTGGATATTGCCACTGGCAAACCGCTTCTCGACAATGTGACTGGCGGCGTTTCAGGTCCGGCTGTGCTGCCAATGGCACTCCACATGGTTTATCAAGTGGCTCATGCCGTTCGAGTCCCGTTGATTGGGATGGGTGGGATCAGCTCTGGCCATGATGCAGCAGAAATGTTGGCGGCCGGCGCCACGGCACTTGCAGTTGGTTCAGCCAATTATTATCAAAAGAGAGCCATTCCGAAGATCGCAGCTGAATTGGCAGCCATACAGGAAGGACAGACAGTTTAATGACGCCTATTATCGCACTGGATTTTAAGGATAAGACCACAACTCTTGATTTTTTAAGCCAATTTCCAAAAGAAGAACATTTGTTCGTTAAAGTTGGCATGGAACTTTTCTATGCTGAAGGCCCAGCGATTATCACCGAGATTCAACAAGCCCGACCGGTGTCGATTTTTCTCGATTTAAAACTTCACGACATCCCTAACACCGTGGAAAAAGCGGCCTGGCAGTTGGGTAAACTAGGTGTGGCGATGACCACTGTCCACGCAGCAGGCGGGAAAGACATGATGATCGCAGCCAAACGCGGGCTATTGGCTGGCGCAAAGGCAGCTGGTCATCCAGCACCAAAAATGCTTGCGATCACGCAGCTAACTTCGACAGATCAGACGATGCTGACAAATCAGCTTTCGATTGAGATTCCGATCAGTCAAGCGGTTCAGCATCTTGCAGCCATCGCGCAGGCAAGTAATGCCGATGGTGTAGTGGCAAGTGCTTTGGAAACACCACTCATTCGAAGTGTGACGCGACCTGATTTTCTGGTAGTCACCCCGGGAATTCGACCGCATGGTGCGGCAGTCGGCGACCAAAAACGAGTCGTGACCCCGGGCAGAGCCAAGCGTTTAGGCAGTTCAGCGATTGTTGTTGGCCGGCCGATTACGCAGGCTGATGATCCGGTGGCGGCTTATCAATCAATTAAGGAAGCGTGGGAAACAGCACATGACTAAATTAGAAACACAAATTGCCAGCGACTTACTCCGTATTCAGGCCGTCACCTTGCGTCCTGATGCACCGTTCACTTGGGCCAGCGGCATGAAAAGTCCAATTTATACCGATAATCGCTTGACCATTGGCTACCCAGACGTTCGCAGTAAAATTGCAGCTGGTTTGGCGCAGCAAATTGTGGCTCACTATCCTGATGTTACCGCGATTGGCGGCGTGGCTACTGCTGGGATTCCGCATGCGGCTTTGGTCGCAAACTTGTTGAACCTACCGCTGGTTTACATTCGCAGTAAGCCTAAGGATCACGGTCAAGGGCGGCAAATCGAAGGGCATCTGCCAGCCGATGCTAAGCTGGTGGTCATCGATGATTTGCTCTCAACTGGCGGATCAGTCTTAGGCGCGGTTGCAGCCGCTCAAAAAGATGGTGCTACAGTCTTAGGCGTCGCTGCAATCTTTAGTTATCAACTAGCCGCGGTCAAAACTAATTTTGCCGATGCTGGCTTACCGTTCTTCACATTGACAAACTATACGGCTTTGATCCAAACAGCCGAGTCACAAGGCGCCATCACTAGTACGCAACTCGCTTCACTGCATCAATGGCGGGAAGATCCGGTCAAGTGGGGCGCACAGTTTCAATAAGCCGCACCAATTGAGTCCCATGTTCAAATCGAAAAAGCCAAGCACGGTTACTTCAAAACATTTTTTGAAGTAACCGTGCTTTTTTGTCCTTGCCGATGACGTGCAACTTATCGAAACCAAGTCACATTGGTGAGCAATCTAAGCACGCCATGAGGAAATGAGAATTTCAGAATATGATCGTTGATTCACATAGTGGCAAATAAAAAAATTATTTTGACTGATATTGGATTAATTAAGCAGGAAAATCCATTTTAAACTGATTTATTAGAAAATGATTTGATTGCATTTATATGCACAATGCGTTGAATTCAGGTTTCATCAAAATAGCTTCATGAGAATTCAGGAAAATCAAGCCGCGTTTTCTTGCTGTATCGATACCAACTGTTATACTACAGATAGGGGCAATTAAAGCTTATATACTTAGTTTCATTAATTTATGAGTAAATTTTATGGAAAATAGACGTCATCTGGTTAATTGTTATACAACAGTTGTTCGCAATTTAAATGGCCACTGGCAAGATACCGTTTATCAACTTTGGAGGTGAAAGGATGATCACAGTTGCTATTCCAATGGGTTCGCAACCAGACATACTAACCCTTGTAACTCGTGCTCGCAGTGAGCTCGCTTCGACCTTGGCGGACAAACTGCAATTTGTTGTGTTTGATAGCGGTTCGAACGTTGACCAAGCAGACACTTGGACGTTTCATCAGGCGCGCGATGAAGCGCACGCGGTGACGCAAGCGGTTGGTTTAGTCGCTCAAGGTAAGGCCGATATTTTACTAAAGGGCATTGTGCAAACGCATACATTACTGAAAGAACTGCTTCGTCCTGACTATCAACTGCGGCTTCAGAAAGTTTTGTCTCATGTTGCGATTATTCATCTGCCACAACTAAACCGGCCGCTTCTTTTGAGCGATGCTGGTATGAATATTGATCCCGACGAAGACAGGCTGACCGCCATTGTCGAAAATGCAGTAGGCGTTGCGCATCAAATTGGTTTGCCAAAGCCAAAAGTTGCGCTACTCAGTGCAGCCGAGAACTTTAATCCGAAAATGCCTTCCTCAGTTTTGGCGCAGGCGGTCGCAAAACAGTTTGAAACGCGCTCAGATGCCGTGATTGCCGGCCCAATCTCGCTAGATTTGGCATTATCACCAGCTTCTGTTGCGCATAAACATTATGAAGGCGTGATTCAAGGTGATGCCGATGTGTTAATTGTCCCAACCATTGATGTTGGCAATGTTTTATATAAGGCGTTGATGCTATTCACGGATGCTCGCTCAGGCGGCACGATTGTGGGGGCCAAAGTGCCGATAGTTTTAACTTCGCGCAGTGATTCCGTTGATAGTAAACTAACGGCGCTGGCATTCGCGATTGCACAACTGAAAGGCGGTGCCTCATGACCATGCATCCAAAACGCGATGTTGTCATCGTGATCAATCCTGGCTCAACTTCGTCCAAAATCGCCTTATTTAAGGCTGGTAAAATGGTCGCCGAACGCACACTTAACCACTCCTTAGCCGAGCTAAGTCAATTTGATGCCGTTATTGCACAAAAAGATTTTCGGATGCAAGCCATTCAAGAATTTTTAGCCGATCAGGACTTTTCAGCAAGCGAAGTGCTGGCAGTCGCTGGACGCGGAGGATTGTTAAAACCAATTCCGGGCGGTACGTATGCTGTCAATGAGGCGATGCTGGATGATTTAACCGCAGCCAAACGCAACGAACATGCAAGTAACCTCGGTGCAGGACTAGCACAGCAAGTCGCTGATCAATATGGCGTCAAGGCATATGTGGTGGATCCACCCGTGGTAGATGAATTGCAGCCGCTCGCTCGTATCAGTGGTTTAAAAGGAATCGAGCGACACAGTGCGGCCCATGTTTTAAATCAAAAAGCCATGGCCCGCCAAGTTTTGGCTACTATGGGCAAGACCTATGCCACAAGCCGTGTGATCGTCGCGCACATCGGCGGAGGTCTCAGCATTCATGCACATGAAAACGGCCGCATGATTGACGGCAATAACGGCATTGATGGTGAAGGACCGTACTCACCCGAAAGAGCTGGCTCACTGCCACTAGTTGATTTTGTTGCCAAAGTGTTAGCTGAGCGGCTGACACTAGCCCAAGTCAAAAAATTATTGGCTAGTCAAAGCGGTTTGCGCTCGTACCTAAACGATATCAGTATCAAAAACATTGTCGCTCGGATTGCTGAGGGTGACGAAACCGCTAAGTTCTACTTAGATGGCATGATCTATCAGATTAAAAAACAGATCGCCGAAATGGCGGGCGTTTTAAATGGTCAGGTTGATGTGATTATTTTGACTGGCGGCGCTGCTTATGCCACTGCTGTGACAGCCCCGCTGCAACATGATTTAGCATGGATTGCACCGGTGGTAGTGCGACCAGGAGAAATGGAAATGCAGGCACTCTATGAGGGGGTGATGCGCGTTTTGAATCATGAAGAACCCGTCCGCGTTTATCAATCAGACGCGTCAACAATCAAAGGGGGAACTGGCAGATGACAATGAACACAGATCTGGTGGTCCTGGGTGGCGGACCCGGCGGTTATGTTGCCGCCATTCGGGCCGCACAGTTAGGCATGCAGGTCGTTTTAGTAGAGAAGGCAAAAGTCGGCGGCATTTGTTTGCACAAAGGCTGCATCCCCACCAAGTCACTGTTGCATAGCGGTGAAACACTGCGACTGATGCAATCAGCTGCGACATTTGGCGGGATCATCGAAGGCAAAGTCGGCATTGATTTTGCTAAGATTCAAGCGCGTAAAGCAACTGTTGTGGACCAGCTTTACCGCGGGGTTCAAGGATTGATGAAGAAAAATAAGATCACCGTTCTTAACGGAACTGGCGCGGTTTTAGGCCCATCGATTTTCTCACCGGTATCTGGAACTGTCTCGGTAACCTTCGATGACAAAAGCAAAGAAGACGTGATGATCGTACCTAAACACGTCATCATCGCAACTGGCTCTAGTCCAAAGACTTTGCCGAGTCTGCCAATTGACGAAAAGATGATTTTGACCTCCAACGGCATGCTCGAACTCACGGCTTTACCGAAGAAAGTCGCAATCATCGGAGGCGGTGTCATCGGCGTCGAATGGGCTTCTCTGCTTAATGACTTTGGGGTGGATGTCACCATCGTTGAATTTTTGGATCAATTGGTGATCAACGAAAGTCAATCGATTGCCCGTGAATTACAGAAACAACTCGAAAACCGCGGCATTCACATCCAACTCGGCGCCAAAGTGGAACAGGCAACGATCAAAAATAAGCAGGTGGCACTGACCATCGCTGAACAAACCGATCCCTTAATCGTTGACAAAGTCATGGTTGCGATTGGCCGCCAGCCAAATGTTGAAGACATTGGACTACAAAATACCTCGATTAAGTATTCGGCAAAGGGCATCACCCACAATGCGTTTTATCAAACAACGGAAGATCACATTTATGCGATTGGCGATGTCATCGATACCCTCCAGTTGGCGCATGTGGCGATGAAAGAAGGTATCATCGCGGTGGAACACATGGCCGGTCTACCAGTTGCACCGCTTAATTACAATGATGTACCGCGTTGTACGTACACCGATCCAGAAATTGCCAGTGTCGGCTATACCTCATCCAATTATCCGCAAGATCGCGACGTGAAAATTGGCCGGTTCAACTTTAATGCCAATGCTAAAGCGATCATTTTGGGCGATACAGCCGGTTTTGTCGAAGTGCTGCGAGATGTGGTAACCGATGACATTATCGGCGTCAGCATCATTGGTGCCCACGCCACCGACATGATTGCCGAAATGAGTGACGCGATGTACCTCGATGCCTCTGCTACAGAGATTGGTGATGCCGTTCATCCGCATCCATCACTATCGGAAGCCATTCAAGAAGCAACTTTAGATACCCACAAGATAGCCATTCACAAATAAGAAAGCGAGTGAGTCTGATGCAAAAAATGAAAACGACAGGGAAACTGAAAACGACAGGATTGAGTCGCGAGACCATTCTTGACGTCTATAAGGCCGTTATGCGTGGCCGCCGCGTCGATGAACGTTTATGGCAACTGACCCGAATTGGTAAATTCTCGTTTAACATTTCCGGACAAGGTGCTGAAGTCGGGCAAGCTGCTATGGCGTTGGCGTTTGATTATGACAAAGATTATTTTCTGCCTTACTACCGGGATCTCACCGCAGTGCTCATGTGGGGGATGACGACAAAAGATATTATGCTGGCCGGTTTTGGGAAAGAAGCTGATCCAGCTTCACATGGTCGTCAAATGCCAAGTCATTACGGCAGCAAGGCGCATAACATTGTGAGTCACTCCTCGCCAGTCAGCACCCAGTATCCAATTTCCGCGGGGATTGCCTATGGTGCTCAGATGCGTGGTGAAGACTATGTCACCGTGGTTACCACTGGGGATGGCTCCTTTAGTCAAGGTGAATGTGCAGAAGCCATGAACATCGCAGGCGTGCACAAGATGCCAGTAGTCTTCGTCGTTGAAAATAATGGATACGCTATTTCGGTGCCAGACAAAGAACAATATGCCGTTGAAAAGTTAGCTGATCGCGGCCCGGCATTCGGTTTTAAGGGGATACGAGTCAATGGCAGCGACTTTGCTGAAACCTATCTGGCTTTCAAGCAAGCAGTGACGGATGCCCGTCAAGGCAACGGCCCGACCTTGATTGAGATCATGGTTGAACGACTCACCAGTCATTCTTCCGACGATGATCAGCGGGTATACCGTAGTGCCGAAGAACTTGCCGAAATCAAAGAAAATGATCCGGTGAAACTTTTCCAACAACAATTAATCGACGAAGGGTACCTGAACGAAGCCGACATTGATCGCATTGAGAAGGAACTTGAAACCGAGATTAACCAAGCAACCGATGAGGCAGAAGCCATGCCTGATCCAGATCCAGCCAAGATCACCGACCAGTTGTACGCAGAATAGGAGAGCGCGAACTGCCACGGGTAGAAACCGGAGTACAAGTGTCCTTGGACGTGGATGGTCGCACTTTGACCATTGCGACCAAGATACTTACACGCAGGTTTCTGGGCTGGTGAACGCGTTTAAAGGAGGATGAAGAACCATGGCTGAATTAACTTATTTAGAGGCGATCCAACAAGGTATTGACGAAGAAATGGCGAAAGATGAAAACGTCCTTATTTTCGGGGAAGATGTCGGCGGTGACAAAGGCGGGGTCTTTGGCGTCACGAAAGGCTTGGCTGCCAAGTATGGCGATAAGCGGGTTTTCAACACACCTTTAACGGAAATTGCTATTGGCGGTATGGGTGTTGGCCTTGGACTAGTTGGCTTCCGGCCAATCGCCGAATTCCAATTTGCTGATTATATTTTACCAGCTGTCAACCAGCTCAATTCCGAAGCTGCCCGCATGCGGTACCGCAGCAAAGGCGACTGGACCGTGCCGGCAGTTTTCCGCGCTCCATATGGCGGCGGCGTGCGCGGCGGCTTTTATCACTCACAATCAACGGAAAAGATCTTTGCTGGGCAACCAGGTTTGCGGGTCGTCACCCCGTCAAATCCATACGACGCAAAAGGCATGATTAAAACTGCGATTCGCAGTGACGATCCGGTGATTTTCTATGAACACAAACGTCTATATCGCTTGCTAAAAGCGGAAGTGCCGGAAACGGATTACACCGTGCCAATTGACAAGGCTAATGTGATTCGCGAAGGTGACGACTTGACCGTGATTGCATATGGGGCGGTGCTCCAACATGCCTTAACTGCTGCGGAGAAGCTGGCCGGTGAAGGCGTCAGTGCAGAAATCGTTGATGTCCGCTCACTTTATCCACTTGATCGGGAAACCTTAGTCGCAGCAGCAAAGAAAACCGGTAAAGTCTTATTAATCACCGAGGATAACAAGGAAAGCACCATCATGAGTGAAGTTGCAGCCATGATTGCCGAGGATGCCCTTTTCGATCTCGATGCACCAATCAGACGGTTAGCAGGACCTGATGTGCCGGCAATGCCATATGCTGTTGGGCTGGAACGAGCATTCTTAGTTAACGAAGAACAAGTTTACAACGAAATGAAAGCGCTCGCAGCATATTGATGAAGGGGGAAAATAGCATGGCGATCGAACAAATCTTACTGCCCGGTTTAGGCGAGAGTGTTCACGAAGCGTCCATCATTAATTGGCTGGTCAAACCAGGCGATCATGTCAAAAAATACGATCCCTTAGCTGAAACCGTATCAGATAAAGTGACGACCGAAATTCCATCGAATTTTGCTGGCGTCATTAAAGCCTATCTCGTTGACCTTGATAAAGAGGTTCCAATCGGTACACCGATCATGAGCATCGAAGTTGAAGGCGCAGCAAGTGCGCCTGAACCAGCTGCCGCCACCAGTTCACCGGCTGCACAACCGGCATCGCCACCAGCACCAGTACCAATTCCGGCAGCGCCAAGCAAACCTAGTGCCGCTGGCGGCAAGCGTTTTTCACCCGCCGTGTTGGCTTTAGCTGAAGAAAAAGGCATCGATCTTAATGATGTCATCGGCACCGGTAACAATGGCCGAATCACCCGCAAGGATGTGCTCAATTACACGCCTAGCGCCAGCGCGCCAACCTCAGTGCCTGAGCCTTCAGCTCCGGCTCAAGCAACCACCCAAGCGCCAACCGCACCGCCCGCATCAGCAATACCGGAAGCACCAAAGCCAGCACCTGAAACGATCAACTTTGAACCTGGAATTCATGATCAAATTGTCCCGGCTGATGGTATTCGTAAAACAATTGCTCGTCACATGGTGCAAAGTGCCACCGAAATTCCGCATGCTTGGATGCTAGTGGAAGCAGATGTGACGAACATGGTTAAACTGCGTAACCGCATGAAGGACAACTTTAAACAGCAGGAAGGCATTTCCTTATCTTACTTTCCATTCTTCATTAAAGCCGTCGTTCAAGCCTTGAAGAAACATCCGAAGATCAACACTAGCTGGCAAGACGGGAATATTGTTTATCATCAGGATTTCAATATCTCAATTGCCGTTGCAACCGATGATTATCTTTATGTACCCGTGATAAAACATGCCGACCAGCTGTCCATCACCGGGATTGCCAAAGAAATCAACCGTCTAGCGCAACTCACGCGCGCTGGGAAACTGACGTCGGCTGATATGGCAGATGGCACCTTCACCGTGAACAATACCGGATCGTTTGGCTCAGTTGCCTCCATGGGGATTATTAATTATCCGCAGGCAGCGATTATGCAAGTCGAAAGCATCAACAAGAAACTGGTCGTCACCGATGACGGCATTAAGATCGCTGACATGGTCAATCTGTGTCTGTCGCTGGATCACCGTATTCTCGACGGCCTGCAAGCCGGACGATTTATGAACGATGTCAAATTGAACTTAAGTCAATACAACATCGAGTCGGATCTTTACTAAAGCACAGTACGACATGTTTGCGTTGAGAACATTGAATTTCCACAGATTTTCAAAACAGCTGTAGAGATGTGCCATGACAGGAGGAAAAAGATCATGAAAATTACAATTGCTGGTGTCGGGGCCATGGGTGGCCGCTATGCATTGATGCTCAGTCGCGCAGGCAATGATGTCGACGGTATTGACGGCTGGGCTGACAATGTGAATGCTATCAATGAGCATGGCCTGCAGGCTAACTTCGATGGCGAACAAGTTGTTGCTAAGATCAAAGCCTATGAACAATCCAAAATTGATCCAAACGCGGTGGCTGATCTCGTCATCCTCTTCCCGAAATCCATGCAACTAGACGGTATGATGCAGTCATTAAAGCCGGTGATCACTGACCATACTAAAATTCTGTGTTTAATGAATGGTATCGGTCATGAAGAAATCATCGAAAAATATGTCACACGCGACAATATTTTTATTGGTAATACGATGTGGACCGCCGGAATGGAAGGACCAGGCAAATTAAAGCTATTCGGCAGCGGTTCAGTCGCCTTGCGCAACGTCGAAGACGGCGAAGCAGCAACCGCGGCTGCAAAAAAGATCGTGAAATTGTTATCAGACGCTGGACTAAATGCTGAATACTCTGATAATATTCTGTATACGATCTACAAGAAAGCAACGGTCAATGGCACAATGAACGGCTTATGCACGATTCTGGACTGCAATATGAGTGAATTTGGCAGCACCTCAACCGCTGAGGACATGGTTGTCGCAATCGTCAAAGAATTCTCGGCAGTTGCCGCAAAAGAAGGCATTGATTTGAATGTGCCTGACACGGTGGACTACATCAAAACAACCTGGGATCCAAACACGATCGGCCATCATTATCCGTCCATGCATCAAGACCTGATTACCAATCACCGCTTGACTGAGATCGATTATATTAACGGTGTGATTGATCGGCGCGGTAAGAAGTACGGTATTCCGACCCCATATTGTACCTTCTTAACCCAACTAGTCCACGCCAAGGAACAGTTGCTGCACGCAAAATAATGAAGGGGTGACACATGATGGCTGATTCGACGAACAAGGAGATGACCCATGCGGCTGCAGATGCACTTGTAGACGAACAAAAGGGGAAAGCAGGCGGGCTTGTTGAAGACAACAAAACACCTGAAAAGTCCCAGAAAATGACGCCACGCGTTTTTCTTAATAAGGTTTTATCAGGAACGGCCTTGGGCGTTATTATCGGCCTCATCCCCAATGCTGTTCTATCCGGCATTCTTAAATACTTCGGCACCAACACATTTGCGGTCATGTTGACGCAAATTGCCGTGATTTTTCAACTTGCGACACCGTTGATTATTGGCGGTTTG
Source organism: Lacticaseibacillus sp. 30 (assembly GCF_053819265.1). NCBI lineage: Bacteria > Bacillati > Bacillota > Bacilli > Lactobacillales > Lactobacillaceae > Lacticaseibacillus > Lacticaseibacillus sp. 30. The sequence continues at coordinate 213,405 of NZ_JBSOQX010000001.1, read as the reverse complement.
ATCGCTTTGCAATTTGAATTCAATCCAATGCAGATGATGGTAACGGCTGGTGCTTCCTTTGTTGGTTCGGGGGTTGTGAAATTTAATCCTGCCATGAAAGCCTATGTCGGTGCCGGTACCGGTGATTTAATTAATACCATGATCACCGCCTCAATTGCTGTGTTGGTTCTGATGTGGGTCAAAGATAAATTCGGCTCCACAGCAGTGGTTGCCATGCCGATCTTGGTTGGGTGCGGGGTCGCCTATATCGGGGTCTTACTGTTGCCGTTTATTGCAGCATTTACCGCAGCGATTGGCGATGTAATTAACAGTTTTACGACCTTACAGCCGATTTTCATGGCAATCTTAATTTGCTGCTCCTTCGCCACGATTATCATTAGTCCAATTTCGACTGTTGCCATTGGCCTAGCCATCCAACTGAACGGAGTTTCGGCTGGTGCAGCGGCGATGGGGGTTGCAGCAACAGCACTTGCGCTTGTCGTTTATTCATGGACCGTGAACAAATCTGGCGTGACCTTGGCAATTGCTTTAGGTGCCATGAAACTCATGATGCCGAACTTGTTCAAATATCCGATTATCTTAGTACCGTGCTTGTTCACCGCGATCATTTCGGCAATTCCAGTTGCACTGCTTTCTATCAGCGGTACGCCGCAATCTTCTGGGTTCGGGATTGTCGGCTTGGTCGGACCGCTGGCATCCATGGAGGCTGGCCTAGCGATCCCGCTGGTTGTCCTTTGCTGGATCGTGATTCCAGTTGCAGCAGCCTTGCTAAGTAAGTTATTGTTTGAAAAAATGCTCAAGCTTTTCGATAGCAATGTTGTGTTTAAGTTCCAAGGTTAAACAGCATCAAAAAAGCTCACGTTTTGCGACGTGAGCTTTTTTGGTGCCGTCAGAACAAGTTATTCAAGATGTTTATGGCCTTGCGCATCATACACGCGGTGGTCGTTAATGGCGACTTTCTTGTGGACGGCTTGGGCTAAATCAACATCTGTCATCTCGGCAATGCCAAGTAGATAAATGGTGATATCAGCCAATTCTTCCGCGATGTTGGCGTGATCGTCCTTTAATAATGCCGTCGTTAATTCAGCCATTTCATGGTTGGCCAATAACATTTCGAAATTTGTATCAGTGGTGTTCCAGCCATGTTTGATCTTGTTAGCTAATATATGCGCCTGAACGGTTTTGGATGAAGGAATGTCTGATGCTTTCATCGTTCTGATTGCCCCCTAGACACTGACATCAATTGAACGTGACGATTACTTGGTAGGCGGGTTGCGTAACTTGTCGACCAGCTCGACGTCAGGCGTGACAGCGACCGTCTTTTGCCCTTCATAAACCACAAAACCTGGCTTGGCGCCATTGGGTTTACGAATCTTTTTGACTTCGATCCAGTCCACCGGTACATTAGCACTGTCACGGGCTTTCGAAAAATAGGCGGCCAACTTAGCCGCTTCGAGCAACGTTTTCTCGCTTGGCTGATGACTATCGATGATAACATGGGAGCCTGGTATATCTTTCACGTGCAGCCAGATATCGGTTTTCTTAGCGGTGTGCAAGGTCAATTGATCATTCTGCAAGTTATTCTTGCCCACCCAAATTTTGGTGCCATCGCTGGCATAAAATTGATCAGGTTTTGCGACCTTTTGGCGTTTAGCCCCTTTTTTGTTGGTCTTTTGCTTGCGTAAATAGCCTTGCTGCTGCAGTTCGAGCCGAATATCGGCCAAATCTTTCGGGCTAGCGACGTCGATCTGGGCCATGATACCTTCAAGATAATCAATTTCTTCCTGATTTTCCTGCATTTGTTGATGGACATGGGCAACGGCATTACGCAGTTTTGTATATTTAGCGAAGTACTTCTGAGCATTTCTAGACGGCGTCAGTTGGTTGGATAGTGTGATTTTGATTGGCCGATTATCATCATAGAAATTAGGCAGCTCGATGCTGGTCATGCCGCGTTCGACCTGACTTAAATAAGTCGTCAACACTTCGCCCCGAATTCGGTAATCATCGGCCTTTTCCGTTTCCTCTAAGGTCCGCTGCAACTTACGCTGTTTTTTGCGATCTTTATCAAGGACGTTCTTGATGACGTGGATCAGGTTCCCACCTTGCTGCAAGACGCGATCGTGCTCCGCCTTTTGTTCATAATAAGCATCCAACATCGTGCTGAGGGTCGGATATTGGCTTTGCTCACCAGTCAATGACAGGTAGGGGATTGCCGTGAAAACGGCCTTTTTACCTTGTGCCGTGATGGTCGGCACGGGTGTCGCCAGTGCGGCAAAGAAACCATCCCAGCCTGCATCGCCTTGGTTGAGTCGTAACGCAAGCTCAGTAGCCGAATCTTTAGCTAAGCCTTGATAATGCTGTTGTAACAGCGCTGCGCGACTTAAGGCGGGCGTGACCTCGCGTTCTAATGCGTGGTAACGCCGGTCTGGATCGTGAAAAGGATCGGTTTTGTCTTGCTTAGGCGGTTCAACGTAAGGGGCACCTGGCATCAGGGGACGATAACGATTTTGATCGGCCGACACATGCCGAATGAGATCAATAATTTTACCAGTACGTTCACTGACAAGGAAAATATTGCTGTGGCGACCCATCATTTCGATGATCAACCGCAAGCCGAGTTCGTCGCCGAGTTCGTCACGGGTTGAGAACTCAAAGTGGAGCACCCGGTCATTTTGCACCTGATGCACGGCAGTTAAGGTGGCCGCATTAAAATACTTCCGCAACGTCATGGTGAATGTTGCGGGAACATCAGGGTTCGTGAATGGAATATGCGTGATCTGAACCCGCGCATATTGAGGGTTGGCTGACAGAAGGAGGGGATGATTCTTTCGTCCCGCTCGAATAGTGATCACAACTTCATTTTCATAAGGTTGTTGAATTTTAGCAACACGGCCGCCGCTTAAAGTTGCATTTAGCTCGTTGGTCATGGCATGGGTAAAGATTCCGTCAAATGACATGTTGATCCGCTCGCTTTCCAATTGTACCAATCATTTTACCGGTTTTTGGGTGGCATAGCAAAAAGCGGGTGGTGGGGGACTGCGCACCCGCTACATTTTTGTTTTTTATGGTATGATGTAGACAATCATTTTTGAAAAAGTGGGTGTCTGTACATGAAAATTGCTATCGTGACGGATAGTACCTGTTATCTGCCGCAAGCCGAAATTGACAAACATCACATCACTGTGGTGCCGATTCCGGTTATTCTTGACGGCGCGGTTTACGACGAAGGCAAGGATATCACCACCGAAGAATTCTATGCCAAATTAAAGACTGCCAAAACGTTCCCCAGCACCACGCAGCCGCCGCTGGGCGAGATGCTGAAGCTTTACGAGAATCTTGCTAATGAAGGCTATGACACTATCATCAGTATTCATCTGGCCAGCACAATTTCCGGTTTTGTGAATACATTGAAAGGTGCCGTAGATGAGGTTCAAGGCGCAAAGGTTTATGTTTATGATTCACAAATTACCGTTATTTTGATGGGTTGGCTGGTTTTGGCAGCAGCACAAATGGCCGAAGCCGGTGATGATCCTGAGGCGATCTTGGCTCGATTAGATAACTTACGCACAACCATGGGTGAGTATTTTATCGTTAATGATCTGCAAAACCTTGTTCGCGGCGGCCGACTCAGCAATGCCTCGGCTTTTATCGGTGGCATGTTAAAGATCAAGCCATTGTTAACGTTTGACGATCAAAGTCACAAGATCGTGGCGATCGAAAAAATTCGCTCCATCAAAAAGGCTTACTCTCGCGTTGAGACTTTGTTTCAAGAAGAACTTGATCGAGTTGATTATCCGGTTCGCGCGGTTGTTATCCACGCTAATGATCCAGACGAGGCCAATCGTTGGTTAGCAGATTTACAGCAGAAGTTTCCAACAGTTCCATTCGAACTATCTTACTTTGGCCCAGTTGTCGGCACCCACTTAGGTGAAAAGGCAATCGCCTTAGCTTGGATGAAGGATTTTACGAAAGCATAATCAGAAGTCGCGTTTAGGCGCGGCTTTTTCAATTGAAGGAGATGCCTATATGTTTTTTGATCAACCGCTAGCAAAAGGAAAAATTCTGAGCGAAACCCCGCATTATCATGGGCCGATTTTCGATGTTGTGACGCAACATATTAAAACGCCTGATGGCCTCACAGTTGAGCGTGACTTGATTCGCCACGCCAATGCAATGGCCATGTTGGCTATGACCGATGATGGGCGCGTGCTAGTCAATCGCGAGTATCGAGTTGCGGTAAACAGTGAAGTCTTTGGCTTACCAGCCGGTTTGATGGACCCGGGTGAAGACTGGCAAACAGCCGCAAGCCGGGAATTGCGCGAGGAAACCGGCTACGTGACGCACGATTTGCAGTGGATGACCGCTATCCGTTCAAGTGAAGGGATGACGGATGAAACCGTCAATCTGGTGTTGGCACATCTTGACTTGGCTGATAAAACAAAACAAGACTTCGATCAAGACGAATTTGTAACTAGCCGATTAGTCCCATTTTCTGAATTAGTTGCGGGTGTCAAAGCTGGCAAAATCCGTTCGGCGCAAACGGTATCGGCTGTGACTTATTATTTGGCTTTTATCGCCAAAGATTAAAATATTGATTAGAGGTTGGGGCTGAGCCATAGTTCCTCATAGAACTTGTGAATTATTAGATTTCGAATAATTCAGGAAAAGCTCAGTGCAAAAATTTCTTTGCCGTGCCAAACTCCGCAATCTCCGGCCAGATGGAGCTGGAACGCGTGACGGCGCTTCGAGCCCGCCAAACCCACGGTCTCGAAGTCGCCTAACAACATCAGCGACAAAGCCCGGTCGCTGTGTTGTTTGCACAGCTGAGCCCCATCTGGCCTGTGATTGCTCCGCCTTGGCACTGATTTCTTCAAATTTTCAATAAAAATTATCTATGTGAAAAAGGTCAACGTTTTTCCTTTGTATGGAAATTGTTGCCTTTTTTTGATGACTTCGCGCTATGGTTTAACCTGATTATTTGCTTAAGAAAAACTACTCAGCTTAATTAAAATAACTAGATTTCTCCGTGCTTGGTCAGCAACAGCAAGCCAATACTTTGATTCGACGCTTATCCTATGAATATTTATGCATAATATATTTACTTTTCAAGCAATTGCGCGTACACTCGAAAGCAATTAAGAAAGCAGGTGGCGTGATGTTACGCAAAAGTGTTGCCAAGCTGCCGGACTATGTTTCGGACAGCACACCGGAGCGACTCGCGAAAGCAGCGGGACTTGCCAAGCTGACGCGTTTGTCATTCAATGAAAATCCGGTTGGCACATCGCCCAAAGTGAAAGAAGCGCTCGCAAATTGGGCGTTTTCGCAAGGACGCAATTATCCTGATCCAGATGCACTGCCATTACGAACAGCCGTGGCCGAACGACTACACGTAAACCCCGACCAGCTCCTTTTTTCCAGTGGTTTGGATGAAATGATTGCCTTGATTTGCCGGACATTTTTGGAAGTCGGGGACGAAAGCCTTCAACCGTGGCCGACTTATCCTGAATATCAACTACAGGCAGCTATCGCGGGTGCCACAACGGTGAATGCTGCCGTAACGCCGGCAACCGGACTTATTGATCTTGATGATTTAGCCGCGCACATTACGGCCAAAACAAAAGTGATTTGGTTATGCAATCCGAATAACCCGACCGGTACTTATTTACCAATTTCTCAGATCGCCCAGTTTATGAAGCGGGTGCCTACTGATGTGCTAGTAGTGGTTGATGAAGCCTATATTGATTTTGTCGCCGACGTTCCGAATCCGTCTGCGCTGTCACTGGTTACCCAATTCAACAATTTACTAGTCATGCGGACATTTTCAAAATTGTACGGTCTAGCTAATTTTCGCGTCGGGTTTAGCATCGTGCCGCAGCGAATAATTGCTAAAATGCAGAATGTGCGCTTGCCTTACAACATTAGCGGTATTAGTCAGACGGCGGCATTAGCAGTTTGGCAGGATCAAGCCTTCACTCAAACCGTGAAACAGCAACTATTGACAGCACGGCAGCAATGGTCAGCTTTTTTTGAGGCCAACCACATTCAGCACTATGCCAGTCAGACCAACTTTATGTTGTATCAAGTCGCCGATCCCCAAGCGCTTGGCGCCTTTTTAAAACAGCATGGCTACTTGGTTCGCGACAGTATGGTACCCGGCTGGATTCGCCAAAGTTTTGGAACACCTGCGCAAGATGCAGAGATGCGACAATTACTACTGACGTTTCTTAAAACGGATACTGAGGTCCCTAATTAGTGGACTGATTATGCAAAAAAAGATGTTTAATTTCAAAATAATAATTTGACCAAATATTCATAAAAAAACATCATTGATGCTGGCTGCCGCACCTTTTTATGCCACAACTTGTGGTGGCATTATCCGCGCCGAATTAAAAAAAGGTTGACAATGGCAAAATGATGGCTATTATGAAAGTCACATTAACAAACATGAAGTTGTGATTAGAACAAGTAAGCTGATCATGATCAACAGAGAGCGTCTATTGCTGAAAAGACGCGATTAGCCAGCTGAACACACATCTATGAACTTGACGGCTGAACTAAGTAAGCTGTCACGCATCCGTTGCGTTATCACTGCTGCCAACTGCTGTTCGCAATTGCTGACAGTTACTTGGCAGGTGAGGTTTAGGTCGCAAGAGCTAAACAAAATTGAGGTGGTACCGCGGTCAAAAATCGCCCTCGGAAACGTTTTTTCGTTTTCGAGGGCGATTTTTTTTAGGCGCGACCAGGAGCGCATAGGTTTCTGCGACTGCGAGCGCGTTATCGCGAGCACCAAGCCAAACTTCATGTCAACGAAAGGAGCTAACTCATGTCAAATCGGCATCTGCCTATTGGCACACGCGACGAATTCGGGCCGCGGGCCATTCGCAAGGAGAATCTCATTCAAACCATTAGTCAACAATTCATTCAAGCCGGGTTCGAGCGGGTCAAAACCCCATTGTTGGAATATCGAGATGTGTTTAAACCGTTAGCTGTCAGTGGCGAACAACCTTATCAAATGCTCGATGATGCTGGCGAATCAGTGGTTATGCGGCCTGATCTGACTTTACCGCTTGCGAGATTGCTTAGTACCACGAGTATCGTGCCGCCAGTGCAATGGTGGTATGTCGGCGACATTTTTCGAGTTAAGAAAAGTCTAAGCGGTACTTATAACCAGATCACCCAAGCAGGTATTGAGCTTATTGGGTATCGCTCCCTCAAAGCCGAGTGGGCATGTCTCAGCGAAGCAGGAAAAATTTGTCGCACGCTAGGATTGACACATCTCACGTTAGAGTTATCTGATGCCCAGTTCGTTCCGCAAATCTTACGAACACTTCAACTGAATGATGCCGCGGCTGATGCATTTCAAACCGCTTTCTTTGCTAAAGAGCTAAGCACCTATCAAGACCTGATTGCGCCGCTTGCTACAAACCCACTTTATCCATTTCTTCAACAGTGGCCATGGCTTTTTGGCGATAGCGAAACGATCTTTGCCGAATTGAAACGGTTATTGCCGTCGAATGTGATTACGGATCGCTTAGCCCCACTTCAACAAACGGTGGCCTTTCTCAAAGATCAATTTCCGGAGTTGCGCGTGACGATCGATCTCACCAGCCGGCCACCACAATCTTATTACACCGGCATCTTCTTCCATGCTTACGTTGATGGCGGTCACCAATATCTTTTTAGCGGCGGTCGCTATGACAAATTGCTGGCAAGTTTTCAACAAGAATTGTTGCCAGCGGTTGGCTTAGCTTTTGACATTGATGCCGTGACTGATCAATTGCCGAATGCGCCTGACCAGCCCCTCACATTTGTCTATGGTCTGCCATCGCAATGGCAAGCCGCAGCAGCGATGGTTGCCACCACCCCGAATGCAAGACTGTGTCTGGTCGATACTTTGGCAGAGGCTCAAGCTGCAGCGACAAAACAGCATGCTAACCTGATTGATCTTTCCCCAAAGGAGGCGATCCTATGACACTCACCATTGCGCTCACTAAGGGGCGAACTGAAACGCAAGTCTTACCCTTACTCGCGGCTGCCGGGATTCACTGTGAGGCCATTCAAGCCAAAAGCAGACGGTTGATTTTTGCCGATGATCCGAATTTTCACTTTATTTTGGTTAAAGCCCCGGATGTGCTGACCTATCTCAATCATGGCACCGTCGATATTGGGATTGTCGGTTCGGATATTCTGGCTGAGCAAGGGCATCGCCAGTTTGACATGTTGGATCTCAACACTGGTCGTTGCCGCTTCATTCTTGCTTCAACCGCAGACTTTGATCCAAAGCAGACGAAACGTAAACTCATCGCGACCAAGTACCCGCACATTGCGCAACAGTATTTTCAAAAGCAAGGCGAGGACGTTGAAATCATCAAAATTGAAGGGTCTGTCGAATTAGCACCACTCACTGGTATGGCCGATGCCATCGTTGATATCACCGAAACTGGCACGACCTTACGCGAAAACCACCTCAAAGTGTTCGCCGAACTCGCGCCTGTCTCGACACATCTCGTTGTCAATCGCTTGGCCCTGAAACAAAAACGCACAGAGATTTATCAGCTTATTCAATCTTTACAAAAAGTTCGCCCTCAGGAGGCATCGTTATGAAAATTTTAACCGGCACGTTAAGCCAGCTTAAGCAACAAGTCGACATTCGGCGCACCGCCGTTGCCCAAAATACAGATGTACAAACGATTGTTCAGGCGATCATCGCGAAAGTCAGAGCAGAAGGTGACTCAGCTTTGCGTACTTATAGCAATAAGCTCGATCACGTTACCGTTAATGACTTTCAGGTTGACCAAGCGCTCATCGATGCCGCGCCCGCACAACTGCCGTCAAAACTATTGAAAGCTTTGCAATTAGCGAAGGCCAATATCACAAGTTATCATCAAAATGAAATCGAACGCGGTTTCGTCGATACGCCAAACCCTGGCATCATTCGTGGACAAAAAATCACCCCGTTGGCTGCAGTCGGCCTCTATGTTCCCGGCGGCACAGCTGCTTATCCGTCCACCATTTTGATGACCGCTATCCCCGCTAAATTGGCCGGTGTCAAAAAGATTGTGATGGTGACACCGCCGCAACCAGATGGCCTTAATCCAGTTGTACTAGCAGCGGCTAATCTCGCTGGCGTAGACGCTATATATCAAGTCGGTGGCGCCCAGGCAATTGCTGCTTTAGCTTATGGCACCGAAAGCATCCCCCGCGTTGATAAAATCATGGGCCCAGGCAATCGCTATGTTGCGGAAGCTAAAAAGCAGGTTTTTGGCAACGTTGCTATTGATATGATCGCTGGTCCTTCAGAAATCGGCATCATTGCCGACGAGTCAGCCGATCCGATTCGATTAGCTGCCGATCTTTTATCACAAGCCGAACATGACCCCAATGCGCGCGCGATGATGGTAACCCCAAGTGAAAAACTGGCTTCGGCAGTCAGCGAACAGATCGATATTCAGTTGCCAACCTTACCTCGAGAATCGATCGCGCGAGCAGCAATTGAAAATCAAGGATTCATTGCGATTGTAGCAACCATAAACGATGCCTTTTCATTGATGAATACAATTGCACCCGAGCACTTAGAAGTTCAGTTGCCTGATCCGATCACGTATCTAGCTCAGATTCAAAATGCCGGATCCGTTTTTCTTGGTCAAAATGCTGCTGAGCCGGTCGGTGATTATGTCGCGGGACCCAATCACGTTTTGCCTACCGCCGGATCAGCACGGTTTTTCTCACCACTGGGGGTCTATGACTTCGTTAAGCGTACCCAGTTCATTCAGTACAGCTCAGAAGCACTAGCAAGTCAGGCAGACGCAATCGTCACCTTGGCACAAGCAGAAGGACTAGATGGCCACGCTGAAGCCATCATCAAACGTGTCCCTGCCGCAAAGGAGGTTTAACTTATGCGTACAGCTACCATTACCCGAACTACCAAGGAAACAACGATTACGATCAGTCTCAACCTTGATCAGCAAAGTGGCATTCAAATTGCTACTGGCATCGGTTTTTTTGATCACATGCTGGATGCATTTGCTAAACATGGTCGATTTGGCTTAACTGTCGATGCGCAAGGTGATTTGGATGTTGATCCGCACCACACCATTGAGGATACCGGCATCGTGTTAGGTGAATGTTTTAAGCAGGCGCTTGGCGATAAAGCCGGGATTGAGCGTTTCGGCAGTGCTTTTGTGCCAATGGATGAAAGTCTGGCGCGCGCGGTTGTCGATCTCTCTGGACGCGCGTACCTCGTTTTTGATGCCGAATTAACTAATCAGCGATTAGGCGGCTTTGATACGGAAGTCACAGAAGATTTCTTCCAGGCGGTTGCCTTTGCTGGTGAATTCAACCTGCATGCCAGCGTTCTGTATGGCCGCAATACCCATCATAAAATTGAGGCCTTATTCAAAGCACTGGGTCGTAGTTTACGAGCTGCAGTCGCCATTAATCCTGAAGTGCAAGGCATTCCCTCAACAAAGGGTGTGATTTGAATGATTGTGATTGTTGATTACGATACAGGCAACACCCGCAATGTTAAAAAAGCACTTGATTATCTGGGGGGTCAACAATCAACTCTCAGCCGACCCCGCGATTATCATGGCTGCTTCCGGTTTGATTTTGCCGGGTGTCGGCGCTTTTAAAGAGGCGATGAAAGCCTTGAATCAACGACAACTGGTGCCTGTCATTCAAGCGTTTGCTGCTACTGGCAAGCCGTTGTTGGGTATCTGTTTAGGGATGCAGTTGCTATTTGATCGCAGCTTCGAGTTCGGCGAAACTGCTGGTCTTGGCCTCATTCCCGGCGAAGTCGTTGCCATCCCGACTGACTCGGGATTAGCCGTCCCGCACATGGGTTGGAACACCAACAGCCTCACGCAACCCGATTTATTTGCTGCGGTGTTTGCTGATCAAGCAACTTATTTTGTCCATTCCTTCTATGCAACAACGCTGCCACAATTTACGCTGGCAACCACTGATTATGGACAACCTCTGACTAGCATTGTTCGTCGCAATAATGTACTTGGGACCCAGTTTCACCCAGAAAAAAGTGGCGCGATTGGCCTAGCCGGCTTGAAAAAGTTCAAGGAGATGACCGAAGATGAAGCTCTATCCCGCGATTGATTTGCTCAATGGCAAAAGCGTTCGCCTCACGCAAGGTGATTACGACCAAGTGAGTTTAACTGAAGACCCGCTCTATCAGGCACAGCGGCTGACAGATGCCGGATTTGCCCATTTGCATCTCGTTGATCTTGACGGCGCACGGGCACAACGTCCGATCAATCGAACGGTCATTACGCGCATTCGTGAACAAACCTCGGCTTTTATTGAACTTGGTGGCGGCATTCGAACACTGGCTGCCATGGAAATTTATCTTACGATAGGCATTGACCGGCTTATTTTAGGATCGGCAGCTGTTTCCGATCCTGATTTGGTCGAACAAGCTATTGCGAGATTCGGGTCTAATCGAATTGCGGTTGGCATTGATACCCGCGCCGGGAAAGTGGCGACAAACGGTTGGTTAACCACCAGCCAGCAGACGGCCAACGCCCTTCTAACCGCCATGCAACAACGCGGCGTCACCACATTTATCGTGACCGATATTGCCAAAGATGGGATGATGCAAGGCCCGAATGCCCAGTTACTTGCGGACTTGCAACAGGCGATGCCCCAAGCCACGATCATCGCCAGTGGCGGCATCAGTTCACTAGCTGACTTACACCGCTTGCAAACCGCTGGCATTCAAGCAGCCATCATCGGCAAAGCATGGCAAACAGGCGCTATTGAATTAGCAATGCTCAAACAAATGGAGGGTTAAGATGCTGACAAAACGCATTATCCCATGTCTAGATGTAGATCACGGTCGGGTCAAAAAAGGCATCAATTTTGTGCAGTTAAAAGATGTCGGCGATCCTGTCGCTATTGCTAAGGCTTATCAGGAGCAAGGCGCAGATGAACTGGTCTTCTTAGATATTACCGCGACCAACGAAGCGCGCGGCACCTTGGTTCAAACGGTCGAAGCAGTGGCCAATCAAGTCTTTATGCCGCTGACAGTTGGCGGTGGCATTCAATCGGTCGCGGATATGCACGCTTTGTTGCGAGCAGGTGCGGACAAAGTCTCATTAAACTCAGCCGCAGTCGCCGATCCAAGTTTGCTCACAGCCGGTGCCGAAAAATTTGGTCGCCAAGCGATTGTTGCCGCGATTGATACACGTTGGCAAGCTGATCAAAATCGCTATCAGGTCACGGTTAACGGTGGCCGAACGCCAGTCGATCTCGATGCGATCACTTGGGCGAAACAAGCAGTTGCCGCAGGAGCAGGCGAATTACTCGTCACTTCGATGGATGCGGATGGCACTGAAAGTGGCTTTGATTTACGACTGTATCAACAACTCACTGCCGCCGTTCAAGTTCCGATCATTGCGAGTGGCGGCGCCGGTTCGACAGCAGACTTTGTCCAGTTGTTTACGCAAACCACGGTGTCGGCTGGCTTGGCAGCATCTATTTTTCACTTCGGCGAATTAACTGTCCCGCAAGTGAAAACCGCTTTAAAACAAGCAAAGGTGGCGGTTCGATGATCACACTTGACTGGGAAAAAGCCAATGGCCTGATCACCACAGTCGTTCAGGATGCAACCACCAAACAAGTGTTGATGGTCGCTTATATGAATCAAGAAAGTTTGGCAAAAACGATGGCAACCGGTGAAACTTGGTTCTGGTCGCGCAGTCGCAAAACATTGTGGCATAAAGGCGCCACCAGTGGCAACATTCAAACGGTTAAAACAATTGCAGTTGACTGCGATGCCGACACCTTGCTCGTCACCGTTGATCCGGCCGGCCCAGCATGCCATACCGGCCACATCAGCTGTTTTTATCGTCATTATCCGGAAGGGAAGGATCTTACATGACCCAAGCAAAGCAAAGTATTCCAACTCTATATGATTTCATCAAAGAACGTCAAGCAAATCCAGTTGCCGGTTCGTACACGGATTATCTTTTCACCAAAGGACTCGATAAAATTTTAAAAAAAGTCGGTGAAGAAAGCACAGAAGTGATTGTCGCCGCCAAAAATCCAGATGATCCGGCGTTTATCCTTGAAGTGGCCGACCTCACTTATCACGTCCTGGTTCTTATGGTTGAACGTGGTATCACGGTTGATCAAATTGCCACCGAATTGGCTAGTCGCGAAGGAAAGAAGAGCCGACTGCAAGAACGGTCAAAAATCGAGAAATATTAATGCCTTGAAGAGGGCATCGTTAATAGACAAAGCGTGAACAGGCTAGTTCCGAGCCAGCAAACGCTTTTAAGGAGGACGCCAACATGCTAAAACATACCGTCACTCATTTACAACCTTACATCCCCGAAAAACCCTTGGCAGATTTGGCGCAAGAACGCGCATTGCCGCATATTGTTAGAATGTCAGCAAACGAAAATCCTTTTGGCACTAGTGACAAGGTACAAACAGCAATCAAAAACTGGGACTTCACCCAAAGCCGTGACTATCCTGATGGCAATGCTAGCCGTTTACGATCAGCGGTCGCAGCTGAACTGGGCGTCACTGAAAGCCAACTTGTATTTGGTAATGGTTTGGATGAAATCATTGAGCTCATTGCCCGTACTTTTTTAGAGGCTGGGGATGAAGTGGTTGAGCCGTGGCCAACTTTCTCCGAATATCAGTTGCATGCCCAGATTGAAGGCGCCAAGGTTGTTAACGTACCGGTACAAGCGACGACCGGAGCATTTGATCTCGAGGCGCTGGCTCAGGCAATTACCCCCAAAACCAAACTGCTTTGGCTTTGCAATCCTAATAATCCGACAGGCACCTTGCTGTCACTGACTGAGCTAAAACAGTTCTTACAGCAAGTGCCACCAAGTGTTTTGGTTCTGATTGATGAAGCCTACATTGAATTTACAGATGATTATCCGGCTACCAGCGCACTCAAATTGTTACCACGCTTTGCTAATCTGGTTGTCTTGAGAACTTTCTCAAAAATATACGGCTTAGCCAATTTTCGAGTCGGCTTCGCCGTTGTGCCTGAGCAACTGGCAGCGACCATGCAATCCGTCCGCCTGCCATATAATCTGAGCAGTGTGGCCCAACTAGCAGCTTTCACTGCCCTTGGCGACCAAACATTTGTCCAGACAACCCGTGAACAGGTTCGGCAGGCACGAGAGGACTGGGAACGATTTTTAACGAAGGCTGGTCTGCCACATTATCAAAGTCAAACGAACTTCCAATTTTTTCAGGCTCCGCAGAAGCAAGCGGCCGCTTTGAAGGAACAGCTCTTGAATCACGGCTTTTTGGTTCGTGATGGCTTAAAGCCGGGATGGTTACGGATCACTTTTGGCACCACAGCGCAAAATATAGCCGTACAACAAATCATGACTGCGTTTCAGCAAGCAAAAAAAATAGCGACAACGAACCCGATCCGACCCTTTTAAGCATGTGCATCACCACCAGGGGATCAAATGCTTATTGACCTACCAATTTTTTCAACGCTGCTATTAAGCGCATCGTTGCGGTCACGAGATGACATTAGCGACAACTAATCATGGACTAAGCAGGGAATGTCACCGCTTCCATTTTCCACATAAAACCTATACCATTTTGAAAAACAGCTAGGAAAGCGCCCACATTTGGCGTATTCTGAAGATGTCCAAAAAATCTAAGAGGTGAATTTGATGTTGGAAAACAATAATTTTGATGAAGTTGTCCTTAAACGCCACACCGCCCGTGAATTTGATCCGGAAATCACCATTAGTAAAGGCGAGTTGTTACAAATGATTACTTATGCGACAAAAGCGCCCAGTGCCTTGAATATGCAGCCAACGCGGTTTGTCGTCGCACAAAGCAATGCGGCCAAAGAAAAAATCGCCGCAGTTGCTGGCACCAATGCACCGGAAATTTTATCCGCGTCCGCTGTGGTACTTATTGGTGGCGAAACCGACTTGGGACCATTTGAGGAGGATCTCTTCAAACGGGCGGAAGCGGCTGGTTTATTGACTGATCGGGCGATTGAGCATCAAAAACCAATGATTAAAAATCTTGTTGCCACCTTTAAAGAAAACCAACAAGCATTACGCGAATTTATTATTCAAAACAGTAGTCTTGCGGCAATGTCGTTCATGTTGGCTGCCCGCGCCTATGGCTATGAAACAGGTGCCATGACAGGTTTCGATCACGAAAAAATTATTCCGGCACTTGATTTGGATCCGGACCATTTCTTGCCGACATTGCTGATTGCTGTTGGTAAGCCTAAAGGAGCGCCGGATTCACTATATCGGATTCCAGCAAGTAAGATCACTGTTTTCAAATAAAAACTGTCACCGTCAAGCACCTCAAAGTGATCGCCGTCAACGACTTGAATATCTTATTGACTCACTCATTATCACAGGTGGTTTTGCTAGATGACGTGAAGCTTAACCAAAAGGCCGGATTTTTTCTCGGCCTTTTTGGGTACTACCAGATTCAAACGTTACTTTTCAGTTTGCGACACACCGCAAAAAGACGACTTTTCAAGAAAAAGGAGTTGGGTTGATTGTCCTATACCATTAAAATCAATGCACCATTAAGTGTTCAGCAAGTCCATGATTTGTATCAACAAACGCAATTTAACAAGCCAATTGATGATCCTGACCGCTTGCAGACAATGATTGCCGAAACCCCACTTGTTCTGAGTATGTGGGATGGGGCGAAATTGATCGGCTTTGCTAGGTGTTTGACGGATTTTGAATATTGCTGCTACTTGAGTGATATTTTGATTTTACCTGCTTATGAAGGCCACCAACTTGGGCATCAGCTCATGACGACCTTACAAGCTTATATCGGGCCGCGGGTCACGCTGTCATTGAAGGCAGCAGATTCGGCGATCGGCTTCTATGAACGCATCGGATTGCTAAAAGCCGATAACATGTTTCGAATTGGCAGGGAGGGATAACCATGATTAAAATTGCAACTAATCACGCCATTACCGCTGACCAATTCATTCATGTCCTAACAGCATCGGGCATCAACCGACCGACTGAGGATCGCGGCCGCATGCAACGCATGCTCAACAATGCCAACGTTTTATTAACAGCGTGGGACGATGAACAGTTAATCGGCGTTTTACGCGGCGTGTCAGATCGCTCCTATTGTACATTTGTGTCAGAATTAGCTGTAACGAAGGATTATCAACATCAAGGCATTGCCACCAAGTTGCTTCTCCAATTACGGACAATGCAGGGGCCAAATGTCTCGATCATGCTGTTATCAGCGCCTAGTGCCATGACTTTTTATCCAAAAGTCGGCTTTGAACCGGTGCCAACTGGGTTTAAGGTTCAACGCCGGTATTAATCGGCCGACTGAGGATGTGCCATCACGGACAGCGACCATATAAAAAAGAATGATTGGCCGTCTTTAGGAAAATCATTCTTTTTTTCTTGTCTATAATCTAATAGGACTTAAGGATCGTCATGGCAAGGCAGAGCCGTCGTAGGCCAGATATAGCTAAAAATGTCGACGTTTGGCACCGATCTTGTTTTGAATTTTGGCCCATTAGCGCTGCTAGCGGCAACTAAAGAACAGAATGGCTTACCACGAAAGCTTACGCAGCCGGTGCCAGAACCAGTAAGCAACACCAATGAGCAACAAGCCAGTGACCACAAAAATGCGGCCAATTGACACCTGATCTGCCAGTGGTCCGTAGACCAACATCGCTAATGGATAAATTCCCGTCGATAGGATGGCCCAAAGCGAAAATACACGACCTAACTTATCAGCAGGGACATTTTCCTGAAGATAAATGGTTTGACCGGCTTGAATCAGTGGGTAAAAGATTCCGGAAACAAACATAAACAGTAAATAGAAGCTAAAGGATTGCGGCAGTCCCATCTCAGCGAAGGCAAGACCACTGCCGGCAAAGCCGATGGCAATCAAGCCAAGTTGATCGCGAAAATGTTTGTGACGGGCGATATAAAGGCCGCCAAGTCCCGCGCCAATGGTCCAAAACCACTCATTAAACGTCAAATGCCAAACTTCTGATCCAAATGTTCGATTAACATACAATGTTGATAATTGTGATGAAGGGGCAACGAGGATAAACGCCAACCCAGTAAATAGCATGAAGGCCAGCAAAATCGGTGTTCGTTTGACATATTGCAACCCAGCGAGAATCCCATCGGCGCGTTTGGCTGCTCGATCATGACTGGCACTCGGCGTTCGTACGTGCACCACACTCAAAAACAGGATGGCCAACGCGGCAGATAAGGCGTCTACCACAAAAATCCAAAAAATCCCAAGGTCACTTAAAATATAACCAGCCAACAGCGGCGACATCACGAGCATGGCCGCCATCAGGATTTGATTGTAACCATTTACCCGCGTGAGATGCTTGGCAGGGACCAGTTGTGGCAACAAGGCATTCGCTGCGGGATTTTCTAAACCGTTGCCAAAACTACGAATCACAGCAATCACGAGCAGCAACCAAAGATCTTGCGTCATAAAAGCAAAGATAGACGCAACTAATAATGTCAGTAAGGTGACAACAGCCGCCGAGAGCACAATTAACATTTTACGATTATAGCGATCGGCCAACACGCCAGCCGTGAGCGAGATTAAAATTGCTGGCAATGCGGTCGCCAGCGAGACATAGGTCATCCATGCCCCTGACGACGTTTTTAGCGCAATATCCCACAACACAGCATAGAACACGGTCGAACTGCCAAAAACAAATAAATTTTGACTGAGAAGAAACGCTGCTGTTTGCGCTTGCCAACCTAGATTTTTATGTGACACTCTCAACACCCGAAATCAGTTAGAATAGAAACTGTCCTTAGTGTAAATCAAAGTGATGTAAAAACCTATGATCTAGCCCAGACGAACTATTAGCACGTTTGAATGGCAGTTTCTGACTCACAAAACAAGTTGAAGATACCCAAGGGGATGTATACGAGATGGCACAGAAAATTTTTATTGTCGAAGATGACGCGGTGATTGCCAAAACGATTAGTGATTACTTAAATCGCTGGGCGTTTGCCGTCAGCACGGTCACCAAGTTTGACCAAGTTGACGCGGAAATCTCAGCGGCGGCACCAGACCTAGTCATCATGGACATCAGTCTGCCATATTTTAATGGTTTTCACTGGCTAAGCGAGTTACGCAAACATAGTAAGGTACCGGTCATCTTTTTAACAAGTTCTGGGGATGATATGAACCTTGTCATGGCGATGAACTTAGGAGCCGATGACTTTCTGGCTAAGCCGATTGAATTGCCGGTGTTGCTGGCGAAAATTCAAGGGATGCTGCGGCGCACTTATCAATATCAGCAAATCGACACCAATTTATCGCACGGCGCCTATACGCTCGTGCCGACCGATAATCAGCTAAAAACGGCTAAGCAGGTTGTTGCTCTGACACCGACTGAGACAAAATTGCTAAGTCTTTTGTTCAGCGCTGACGGTGAGGTGGTGTCGCGGGAAGCGATGATCGAAAAGCTGTGGGAAGGCGACGATTTCATTGATCGCAATGCTTTAGCCGTGAACATGAACCGTCTGCGCAAGAAAGTCACTTCAATTGGTTTGGCGCAATTAATTGAAACAGTGAAGGGTAAAGGGTACCGGTTGGCAAGTGAGGGGACAAAGCCATGATAAAAGCTTATTGCCGCTCGCGTTGGGCAATTTGGTTATTGCTAGCGACCTTACTGGCAACAGGTTTTTTGGCAAGCTGGTTGTTGGCCAACTCCTTTGAGATTGTCCTGAATATGTGGTTTTTTGCGACAGCGCCACTGGCAGTGATTGTGAGCATTGATTATTGGCGTTTTCGCCGTGAATGGCAGCAACTGCAAGACGATCATCCAATTGATCCTGTGCAGATCACGGATCCATTAAGCCTGGCTTATTATCAAAAAATCCAAACGCTGACGCAAAAGCTGCGCACAACCAGAGATACTGCCCACGAACAAGAACAAGAAACGCTCGACACGCTGCAGCTATGGACACATCAAATCAAAACGCCGCTGACCGCGTTAGATCTTCTATTGCAAGTCGAACCTGTTAACGCCAAAGATGCCCGACTTGAAATCAGCAAAATCGATCGGTATCTTGCGGTCATGTTGAACTATCTGAAGTTGACAACATTAAATACCGATCTTGTTTTAACTGAACTGCCACTCAAACCGTTAGTCAATGAGACCGTTCGTGACTTGGCGAAGCTGTTTATCGCCAAGGACCTGACCGTGACTGTGGGGCCATTGCCAACTGTTATTAGTGACAGTCAATGGCTGCATTTTATTTTTGAACAATTGCTAACCAATGCCATTAAATATACCCCGCACGGTTCAATTAAGATTTATGCCAAAGGGGATGCTGTCATGGTGGCCGACACCGGTATCGGGATTTTGGCCGAAGATTTACCGCGGATTTTTGAACAAGGTTATTCCGGCTACAACGGCCGCGCAAATCAGAAAGCTAGCGGTTTGGGGCTATTTTTGAGCAAACAAATCGCTGAAAAGCTTGGCCTGACGCTAACTGTCACCTCAGAAATTGGGCAAGGCAGCACATTTGCCATTCATTTTCCCCAAACGCGGTGGCAAGTGGAGTAAGCTACCTTACCAGCTTGTAAGCAACTACGAGTCACTGTAAGTAGGCATGGGGCATCATCCCCGCTAAGCTAATAAATGAAAGGGGACGATCACATGTCAACATTACTTAAATTAAAAAATATCGAAAAAACTTATACCAGTCGCGGGGCTCAGCCGGTGCGTGCCTTGACGAACATCAGTTTCACTGTTGAAGCCGGTGAATTTGTGGCAATTATGGGTGAATCAGGTTCTGGCAAAAGCACCTTGCTAAATCTGATTGCAACGCTGGACGATCCAACCGGCGGCGATATTAGTCTAAACGGACAGGATCTGAGCAACGTCAAGGAAGGTGCCCGGGCTAAGTTTCGTCGAGAACACCTCGGTTTCATCTTTCAGGATTTCGACTTGCTTGACACCTTCAATGTTCAAGACAACATCTTTCTCCCATTAGTCCTTGCCAAGAAGCCTCTCGAAATTATGAGAAATCGGCTAACTAAGCTCGCACCACGACTAGGCATTGATGCCTTGCTGAAAAAATATCCTTACGAGCTTTCCGGCGGCCAACAACAGCGCGTGGCGGCAGCGCGCGCGATGATCACCGAGCCAGAAATTTTGTTGGCTGATGAACCCACCGGCGCCTTGGATTCTAAAACTTCTACAGAACTGCTTGATCTGCTCACAGATGTGAATGCCGAAAACCGGCAAACGATCCTCATGGTAACGCACAGTGCTGTGGCGGCCAGTCACAGCCGACGAGTATTATTTATTCGCGACGGTCAAATTTTTCATCAACTTTATCGTGGGGATCTCGATCAACCAGCCTTTCTAACCCGTATCAGCGAGACGATGACCGCCATGCTGACAAAGGCAGGCGATGGACAATGAAATTCTACTTTAAGCTCGCTGCAAGTAACTTGAAAGCCGATCGCCGCCTGTTTGTTCCGTTTGTCACAACCACTAGCTTCCTGATGGCCGTCAACCTAATCATGCTGAATGCTTACGCCAGTAGTGATGTCTTGTTTAAAAAGCTGGGGGCAGCCGCTGGCAAGTCACTGTTCATGTTCGGCACAGATGTCATCGTGATTATCTCTGTGATTCTCGCCATCTACGCAAACAATTTTCTGCGCAAACAGCGTATTCGTCAGTTAGGACTTTACAACATCATCGGGTTTGGCAAAGGTGAACTCGGCAAAATGATGGCAGTGGAGAAGCTGCTGCTGTTACTAACCACTTTACTGTTCGGTGGTATTCTCGGTACCGTCCTTTCCCGCATCAGCTACCTTGCGCTCGCCAAAATGCTCAAAGTCGACCACAATCTTGACTTTGGGTTAAGCCAGCAAGCCTTCAGTATCGCTGGGATCATTACCATCGGCTTATTCGTTGTTTTGCTGTTAGTTGATGAACTTTGGCTCATTCGCAAACGGCCAATCGAAATCGTGCGAGCACAACGAGCAGGTGAGCGGGAGCCCAAGACAAAGTGGGTGACGCTAATTGTTAGCCTTATCGCCTTAATTGCCGGCTACTATATCGCGGTCACAACAACTAATCCACTACAAGCAATGAGTATGTTTTTTGTTGCCGTGATCTTAGTCATCTGCGGCACTTATGGACTGTTCACCGCCGGATCGGTCTTCGTCTTAAAATGGTTGCGAAACCGCAAAAATTACTATTACAAACCCAAGCATTTTATCAATGTAGCTAATTTACTCTATCGTATGCAACAAAACGGCGCTGGCCTTGCATCTATTGTCATTTTGGTGACGATGACCTTGATTACGCTCGCCAGCACAGCCACGTTGTTCTTCGGTATCAATGAAGTCGTCAATACGAATACGCCGGTTGATTTGTCATATGTTCTCAAGGCAAACGACACCACTGCACCCGGCAAGGTGGCACGGATGGCCAGCGCGAATCATGTCATCATCAAGTCACAACACACTTTTGTTGGACCGTCCAGTACGATGGCTTTACTTGATGGCAATCGTCTTGAATCGCAGGCCAATGTCAATGGTCCGTTCAGTATGGGCAATGCGCGCTCGGTGCAATTGATGACCATTGAGAGCTACAACCGCTTTACCAGGCATCATGCCCGCGTTAAGTCAGGGGAAGTGTTGATCTATACATCCAAAAATTTTCCTAGCAAGACCATTCGCATTGGTCAAAAGACTTACAGGATCGGAAAACGTGCAGGTAGCTTTCCAAATGCACAAGCGACTTTTATCCCCAATCTTTTTATTGCCTTTCCTGAAGAGAAGCAAATGATCGACGCCATGCAGCATCTGAGAAATGCACGCTATCAAAACGCGGCTGAGGCACAAGCTGATATCACCACAAGTCAAGATGTGATGTTGCAAGGAAGCCATGCCAATCAGCTTAAGCTCTATGAAGCGGTGGTCAAGAGTCGTATCGCTGAATCGGCCTCAGTTCAATCGAAAGCCGTGAATTACGATGAGACCATGAGTATCATGGGCAGCTTTCTCTTCCTCGGCATCATTTTCGGCGTCACCTTCATTTTGGCAACCTTATTGATCTTGTATTATAAACAGTTATCTGAAGGCTATGCCGATGCCCGCCGCTACACAATCTTACAACGCGTCGGCTTAAGCTTGCGAGAAGTGCGCGCAACCATCAACAGCCAGTTACTAATGCTGTTTTATCTGCCATTACTCGTAGCAGGGATTCATGTCGGATTTGCATTGCCATTCATTCAACGCATCATGATAATGTTTGGCTTACCGAATTGGCAGTTCTTCCTGACTGTCTCACTCATCACACTAGGTATCTTCGCGATCATCTATGTCCTCATGTACAAGCTCACCGGTAACGTGTACTATCGCATCGTCTCGCGTCGCCAAGCTACCAGTCGCAGCTAACTAAAAAAGCGTCGAAACGCCAGTAAAAATACTGTCGCTCGACGCTTTTTTCGTTGATGCCAGCAATTAAGCCGGCTGCAATGCCTTGATTTCATCAATGATCTTCAACAGCGTTTGCTCAGCTGTTTGATAGTCCGCCATTTTATCGGCAAACTGCTCGTCAAAACCAGCCAACCCGCCAGCAGCAAAGGCATACTCATAGGCATACACCGCTTCATAGGCGGCCGCAAACCGCTTTAGCAAATCATGATATTGTTCGCCGCCAAGTTGCAACGCCATCTGAATCACGCGAAAGTCCGTATACGCCATCTCAAATTGAACTGCCCATGCCCGCATAAAATCATGTCGGGCCTGAATATGCAGGAAATGATGCTCCGTTGTCCATGCTAATCGGTTCACTGAATCTTTAACATCTAACACAATCAATCCCACCTTTCCGTTTCGATCTGACTCGATTATAGGCTGGTCTGGCGAAATAAGCTTTCAAAAGACTCGATGATCAACTTCAGTAACCATCTCTCGTCAATTAAGCTTGTTCATGCCCGCGATCGGTTGCTTTTGCGGCCGTTTCAGAAACCTCACGCAAGGCTTCTTTACCGCTTTTATCACTGAGATTGATATACAGATCTGTTGCACTTGTGGTCGTCTGACCGAGCTGATCCGCAACCTGCTGTACATCCTTGGTGACCGTATAAATATTGGTTCCCAAAGTGTGCCGGGCCTTATGTGGTGTTGATGGCCGACCATAATCGGTTGTATAACGCTTGAAAAAGGCTTCGATTGTATTTTGGCGAATCCGATTGATTTTTTGGCCGACAACTGTCACAAACAGGGGAGAAGTCGGCTTTTGATAACCGATAATAGCCGCTCGCTGCGTTAAGTAAGCCTGAACATACGGATCAATCCAGTCTGCAAAATTGACGCGATCCTGAAAGTTGCCTTTGCGAACAACTTGGACCGTATGCCGATCCATGTTCAAATCTTCCAGATTCATATTCACCAATTCGCTGACTCGAACCCCTGAGCCAAACAGTAAGGCAATCATGGCCAAGTTGCGCACTTTTGTCGCCTCAAAATAGCGCCGCGGCTTGGCTGGCAGTTGTTGCGCATAACTTTGATCCAACCACTGTAAAAACTTAGCATCTTCACCGTCCACAAACAGCATTTCCTGTAGCTTGTGGTTTCGGTAACTCGCAGTTTCAGTATGGGTTTTAAGTTTTACCTTGTTCCAGACATTCCGATAGAAATAAGGTTCGCCATCTGCATGGGGTTCACTTTCCTCCGTCAAAAACCGATAAAGCGCCTTGATCCCGACTAAGCGCAAAGCAACACTGCGACGAGTCATTCGCTTGTTGTGGTGCGTCTTGGAAGGCCGTTCAAGCAAATACGCCATAAATGCCTGGGCATCACGCAACGACAAATGTTCTAACACGGTCAGCGGGACGGTTTGCGGTGAGGAAGCGGCCGTCACACCACTGTTAATCAGCCAGTTCAGAAACTCTTGATAAAAATGTAAATACTGATAAAGCGTCGAATCGGCGATCGGGATCGCTTTTTGGCTCTGATAATAGTCCTGAATGTAATCCGGCAGGGCAGGTAGCATTGTATGAATTAATTTCGAATAATTTTGTGTCGACACAGATTTCACCTCGAACGTATGTTTTCTTTTAGATAATGTTAGTATACGCGAAAACAACTGTACTTGGCGAGGGCTAGTGTTGATGAAAAATGAACGGTGGTGCTGGTTCAGCCATTGCTCTGCCATGTGAAGCAGAATTGAATAAAGTTTTAGCTTTATCCAAAGGTGAGCAAAGATGTCAGCAAACGCCTGTTGGTCAGACAAATTTTAGCTGGCATAATTCTGGCATGAATTCGGCTATTAAATGAGTTCACTTCGGTCAATCATTCAGCAAACTTATTTTGGCCATTGGTCAACAAAATAAGTTTGCTGAATGTTACGTGACCCTCAATTGTTGTTGAGTCAATTTCAAACTACACAACTCAAAAAATCATCAAGCAACTCGAAGCCGGCTAACTGACGAGAATCTCACAACATCATGAAGCTTGAATTGATATGCATTTTTCTGGTTTTGGCTAGCGTGACATTTTCAATCAAACAAATGCATGCAACTCAGCGTAAACGCAAAGATCCAATTCATAATTGATTGCCTTGGTAAAAAATGCAATCGCCACCACCAACATTACGTCCGGACCACAAATTTTTGACAGCCATCTGAAAGAGGGGACACCCAGATTCGCAGATCAAGTGGCAAAGCCAATTATTTATATTCTACTTTACATAATATATATTATGCGAAGTAGTGCTTGAAGAGACGGCATCGTGCCATTCTCGCAATATTTACGTTGGCGACTATTTGATTCGGAATTTCATACAGCACCCGATAGCCGCGCCGCCTAATTTTTTGAATCGCTGCTTGCAGCCAAGTCTTTAAAAGCTTCTACAATCATTGGATATTTTTTGCTTGAGTTTTTTTCGTTAAGTCACTTGCGACGAACAACTATCAAGTTGAATTCCCGAACTCGTCTCAGAATGCGTCTCTCAGCATGCTTCAAAACCAGCCAAAATGACCCATGACGACTTGCTGTTGATTCGACCCGCGAATTGCTACACAAATTTCAAATTCACGCATCACGAACTGCTAGCCAGCTTTATATTTAACAGATTTCGCAAAAAGATGGCTAGAGACTTTTTGCAAACAAAAAAGCCGCAACTAGCTAGCTGCGACTTTCCTTAGAACAATAAAACAATTGTGTACAATTAAAGATGAAAACTAACCTTCAAACGTGCTCTGCATTGGCGGAACGACCTGCTTTTTGCGGGAAACAACCCCAGGCAATGCCAAACGCGCGTCCTTGTCGAACTGTTCGTTGAAAGCACTGGCGATTTTATCGCGGTCAGCACCGACTGCGAAACCAGTTGAATTGCTGTCCAAGATGTCAGTGGCAATCAGCAGGAAATCGTCGTAACCTTTCGCCTGCGCCTCTTTGGTCATGGCACTGATCAATTCGTCCTGACGTGCGTAAATGTCGTTCAGATCGACGGTATTGACCTGTCCGATGCGAATAGACTTGCCGCCCATGGTGAAACTCTTAGCATCGCCTTCGATAATGTCCATATCTGACTTGGCGGCCAAATTAGTGCCTGCCTTCAGCATGGCAAGACCATATGACTGCAAATCAATGCCGGCAATCTTCGCCATTTCTGGCAAAATCTTCTTATCCTTGTCGGTTGCAGTCGGCGACTTCAACAACAGCGTGTCTGAAATCAAACCAGAAGCCATCAAACCAGCCAATGTTGGCGAAATCTTGAAGCCATATTCTTGGAACATCTCAAAAATGACGGTATTGGTGCTGCCAACCGGTTCTGCTCGGTAAAACAGCGGCGCTGCCGTGTGGAAGTTAGCGATGCGATGATGGTCGACAACAGAATCAATCGTCACGTCTTCGATATCACTGACACTTTGTTGAAATTCGTTGTGATCAACCAACATGACATGATCCGTCTCGTTGGCTGCCGTCTTGATAACCCGCGGTGCCTGAACCTTGAAGTGATCAAGGACGAACTTAGTTTCATCGTTCGGTTCGCCTAATGCTACCGCCTCAACATCCGTGTTGCCTGCCTGTTTCTGAAATTCTGCCCAGCTCATGGCACTCGTAATCGCGTCGGTGTCCGGGTTCTGATGCCCAAAAATCAAAGTCGTCATCTTATCTGATCGCTCCTCAACTGAATAGTTTACTTATCAAGTTTAACACGGTTTTCACTGACCCGCGACAAGTAATCTTTTTCCTTCAGATAATCGTCAAAGGTCTGGAAGAAGTTCGAGATCCGCGGAATGTCAGCTTTCTCTTTGCGATAAACAAAAGAAATCTCAAAGCGAATGGCCGGATCAAACGCAATAGCATAGGCCTTGATTTGATCAGCGCGTGCCCGAACAAAACTGGTTGGTAAGGCCGTGTTGACCCCTGACAAGTTAACGAATTGGGTTAACTGATATGGCGTGGTGAAATGTGCGACCACGTGCGGGAAATCAACCATTTGATTCTTGTACGCCTCACGCAGAAGCTGTCCAAGGAAATAGTCGTCAGGATAAGTTGCCCAAGGTTCAGCTAAAGTATCTTTGAAATGGATTCGCTTACGGTTAGCCAAGGCGTCATCGTGGTGCAAGAACAGCAATTGTTCATCAATAATTTTCTTGCTGGCGTATGGTTTCCAGTTCTTAATGGTCTCATCTGGCAGATTCATGATAGCCAAATCAATCTGGTTGTTTTCCAAGGATTCCCAAATTTCGTGACGGGTCATCATCCGTAGCGTCACTTCAACTTCAGGATTCAGTTGATAGTAATGAGCAATGAACGCAATAAAGGCGCTGTCCTCAATTGAGCTTAATAACCCAATATTGATTTTTCCGACGGTTGCACTGGTTGTTTGTTGAATTTCGTCGGTTGTCTGGTTTAAGATCTCGTAGATCTCATGGGTTGACTTTAACATGGTCTGACCAGCGTCAGATAAATGCAGTTTCTTCCCGACAGAATAAAACAGCGGTGCCCCCACCGTCCGTTCCAATTTCTTG
Source organism: Lacticaseibacillus sp. 30 (assembly GCF_053819265.1). Lineage (NCBI taxonomy): Bacteria > Bacillati > Bacillota > Bacilli > Lactobacillales > Lactobacillaceae > Lacticaseibacillus > Lacticaseibacillus sp. 30. The sequence continues at coordinate 186,394 of NZ_JBSOQX010000001.1, read as the reverse complement.
ATCTGCTGTGTTAAGGCTGGCTGGGTAATGCCAAGCAATTGGGCGGCTTGGGTGTAGTTCATGGTTTCTGCCAATTGCAGAAAATAAGTTAGTGTCTTTGAGGAAAAAATGCGCTCTTGTTTCGTTTTCATAGGGCGGCTTCCCTTTCGTTTATAATTTAATAATATCGTTCAACCATCATCATAAGTGGCAATGAAAAAAAACGCAACGAATTTGCCGCGTTTTTAATCGTTACGTTAAGTTCTAGCTAAAAATTCAGTTGCTCGCAACTGGTTTCGGACGCCAGCTTTGCCATCCGGTATAATCCTTAACGTGCAGCAGATTCTCTGCATTCTTAACGCGATCGGCAGACGGCGGTTCGATGCCTTCAAGCGGGTACGTAATGCCAAGCTCGTGATACTTTTTAACGCCTAACGTGTGATACGGCAGAATCTCAACTTTTTGGACCACGTTTTTGTCCAATGTCGCAATATAGTCCCCTAACCGTTTGAGATAAGGGTCAAAGTCAGTGCGTTCCGGGACCAGAACGTGGCGAATCCACATGTCATCACCATGCGCCGACATATACTGCACCATATCCAAAATATTTTCATTAGGAAAACCGGTGAGCTTTTTATGCTCGGCCGAATCAATGTGTTTTATATCAACTAATGAGATGTCAGTAACAGCCATCAGCTTTTCAAACTGGCCAAACCACGGTTGGTCACGCGTGAAGGGGCCGCCTGACGTATCGAGGCAAGTCGAAATTCCCAGTGCCTTAGCCTTGGTGAAGAGTTCGAGAATGAAATCGATTTGTACCAAACTCTCACCGCCACTGCAGGTAATACCCCCTTGGTCACCCCAGAAAGCTTTATAGCGCTGGGCATCCGCCAAAATTTGATCAGCCGTCATTTCTTCACCAACCCCAATGTTCCAGGTGTCAGGGTTGTGACAATACTGGCAACGCATGCGACACCCTTGCATAAAGACAACGAAGCGAATACCAGGGCCATCGACCGAACCAAAACTTTCGACCGAGTGAACATACCCTTTGATCGGGCCATCATGATCCTGACCAACTTGTTCTAAGATATTTAATGGGCTTTGTGACTGATCGATGAGTTTCATCTTATTGCCTCCACTACAACATCATGTGTCGTTTTCAATTGATTTTCATTTCATTCTGCCAAAAAACGGCAACAGCATCGTTGCCGTCTTTTGGCAAAACAGGAATGACTTCCTGTCTTGAGTTAAGCTGCTTACATTTCTTCGAAGAAGGTCCGAGCAATGACATCGTCTTGTTGTTCCTTGGTCAAATCTGCGAAGTAGACGCAGTAGCCAGAAACCCGAACGGTCAATGTTGGGTATTCTTCTGGGTGCTTCTGAGCATCAATCAGGGTCTCCTTGTTGAAGACGTTGATGTTCAAATGCATGCCGCTGTTTTCCATATAGCCGTCAACCATGTGAACCAAGGTATCCTTACGAGTTTCATCATCGTGGCCCAGTGTGTTCGGAGTAACCCCAAACGTATTACTAATGCCGTCAGTTGCGTAATGATACGGAATCTTGGCGGTGGACATCAGGGATGCCAATGCGCCGTTCTTTTCTGCGCCGTATGCCGGGTTGGCACCTGGTGAGAATGGTTCGCCTTTTTGACGACCGTTTGGTGTTGTCCCTGTATTCTTACCATAAACCACGTTGGAAGTAATGGTCAGGACACTGGTACTCAACTTCGCGCCGCGATACAGATGATGCGTGTTCATCTTGTTATAGAAGGTCTTAACCAACCACTTAGCGATGTCATCAGCGCGATCATCGTTGTTACCATAGCGTGGATAGTCATCATTGTCAGCAACGAAGTCAACTGCAGCACCGTTTTCATCGCGAATTGCCTTGACATGACCATACTTGATTGCACTGATGGAATCAACTGCGTGTGACAGGCCGGAAATCCCGGTTGCGAAGGTCCGGTTCAGTTGGGTATCCTTCAATGCCAGCTGTGCAGCTTCATAATAATACTTGTCATGCATATAGTGAATCACATTCAAAGCATTGACATACGTGTCGGCCAGCCAGTCCATCATCTTGTCGAACTTATTCATGAATTCTTTGTAATCAATGTAATCGCTGGTGATCGGTGCATATTCAGGCCCTACTTGCGCTTCCTGAATTTCATCTTTCCCACCGTTGATCGCATACAGAACTGTCTTAGCTAAGTTAGCACGGGCACCAAAGTATTGAACGCCATCAGCAATTGGTTGTGCCGAGACACAGCAAGCAATACCGTAGTAATCGGTACCCCATTCGTTGCGCATCAGATCATCATTTTCATATTGAATGGTTGAACTTTGGATGGATACTTCGGTTGCATAGCGTTTGAAGCCTTCTGGCAAGCGTTCGCTCCAAAGCAAGGTGATGTTTGGTTCTGGTGCTGCGCCCATGTTGTCCAAAGTCTTCAGGAAACGGAAAGCCGTCTTGGTAACGTGGTGACGGCCATCATTGCCCATTCCTGCCAATGACAAGGTTGCCCAGATTGGATCGCCTGAGAACAGTGAGTTATATTCTTCAGTCCGGATGAAACGAACCATCCGCAATTTCATAACCAAATGATCAATCAGTTCCTGTGCCTGTTCTTCGTTCAATTTGCCTAAGCGCATATCGCGTTGGATATAAGCATCAATAACCGTATCGATCCGGCCAACGGACATTGCGGCACCGTTTTGAGTCTTAACAGCAGCCAGATAGCCAAAGTAGATCCACTGAACAGCTTCTTGCGCATTAGCTGCCGGACGCGAGATGTCATAGCCATATTCCTTGGCCATCTTCTTCATGTCGTTTAAGGCACGATATTGTTCATTGATTTCTTCACGCAGTTTGATCACATCGTCAGTCATTTCGCCGTCGCCAGTCAAGTTATAATCCTTGAACTTCTCGGCCATCAAACGATCGATCCCGTAAACAGCGATCCGTGGGAAATCAGAAACAATCCGGCCACGACCATATGCGTCTGGCAAGCCAGTCACGATCTTGTAATGGCGAGCCTTTCGCATATCAGGGGTATAAGCATCAAAGACACCTTGGTTATGGGTCTTACGATATTCATTGAAAATCTTGTGTTCTTGAGGATCTGTCTTGAAGCCATAAGATTCCAATGCATCTTCAGCCATTCGAATACCGCCAAATGGCATGAATGCTCGTTTGAATGGCTTGTCGGTCTGAACACCAACAATCTTTTCAAGATCTTTGTTCAAATAACCAGGGCCGTGTGAGGTGATCGTAGATGGAATATTGTTGTCAGCATCCAAAACACCGCCATTTGCACGTTCTTGCTTCTTTAAATTTAGAACCTGATTGTTCAGGACTATTGTCGCTTCAGTGGGGCCAGCAAGGAAACTTTCGTCCCCGTCATATTGGTTCAGGTTATGCTCGATAAAATCGCGCACATTAATTTCTTCTTGCCAGTCGCCGCCGTTAAAGCCTTCCCAATAATTAGGAACTTTGGTTTCGTCAAGCTGTTTCATAGTTGTTTGCCTCCTAAAGTGGATTACAGATGTGACAGTTCTTACAAACACAGTATAACACGCCGCCAAATCTATGCAAGCGTTTTATTGCCCATATAATAGGCGTTATATTGTTTTTTAAGTGTGCTTCGTCGCTTCTTTTCGCCCATGATTTCGGCATTTTGTTAAATTGTGCACAACTGATCTGTCCTATAATAATCAAAAACGCCACCATCTGTATTAGTACAGACGGCGGCGTCAATGATCACCATTTATTCGACTTGATCTGCTGGTTCTTCTTTAGTTTGAACAAAAACTGGCTTGCCAAGGACATCAGTGTCAATGACAAACGAACCATTCGAATATCGGTCACCTGCTGGATGTTGTGCCGGATTAAGGGTCGTTACCTTACCCGTATCGGTCAAAACATTCAGGCGGGTAGCGTCATCGACTGACATCATCGCGACAATCCGATGCGGATCACGCTTAAGCTCACGCAAGACCAGTAAACCACGACGGGCACGACTCATTTCCCCGACCTCGCTTAAGGCCATCTTTTTGAAGGCGCCACGTTGGGTCAAAATACCGACCTTAGCCGTAGTTGGATCCTTCACTAGAATGAAATTGACAACCTCATCGTCTGGCTTTAGATCCATACTTTTAACGCCGGTTGCCCGGGCACCGACAGTTGACACATCGCTTAACGGGAATGTCAGTCCGTAAGCGTGGCGGCTGACCACAAAGACATCCTGTTGCTGATCAGTCGTGAAGTATGCATTGGTGACAATCGCGGCTGGGTCTTTCAGCTTCATCGCCATCATCGGCTTACTCTTGTACGTCCGTTGCGGCTGCAAATCACTTAAGGCAGTTTGTTTGATGTACCCGTCACTTGACCCTAACACAAAACTGCCAGCGCCATCGAGTTGATCAAAAGCAAACACTGCCAAGACTTTTTCGTCAGTGCCAAGGCCAACTGTTTGGCTTAAGTGTTCGCCGGTGTCTTTCCAACGCGCATCACTAATTTCATGCACTGGTCGATAAATGACATTTCCGGCATTTGTCACGATGTAAAGATGCTGCAACGTACTCAGTTCGCCAGTGAAAATGGCAAGATCATTGGCCTTCAAACCATTGTCGGCCGGATCAACCGCCTGATAACTGCGCAGTGAACTGCGTTTAACGTAGCCATCACGAGAAACCTGCACCATGACGGTTTCATCAGCCACCGTCACCGTTGTCGCCACTTCAAGCGTTTCAATTTTGGCTTGAATGCTGCTGCGACGATCATCCCCGTACTCCTTGGCAATCCGCTTCAACTCGCCTTCAATCACCCGATCGCGGGCAGCGGGGCGAGCCAAAATATCTTGATACTCGGCGATTGCTTTCGCCAATTGTGCTGCTTCTTTCTGTAAAGCCGTGATATCGGTATTGGTCAATCGATACAGCTGCAAGGAAACAATCGCTTCCGCCTGAGCTTCCGAAAAATCAAACTTCTTGACTAAGTTACGCTTAGCATCTCCTTTATCCTTGGAAGCACGAATCGCGGCGATGACCTGATCCAAAATCGATAGCATTTTGATCAAGCCTTCGACAATGTGCTGTCGAGCAGCGGCCTTGTTGAGGTCAAAACGCGTTCGCCGAGTGACCACATCGCGTCGATGTTCGACGTATGCTTCCAACATGGCCTTGAGTCCTAGTAACTTCGGCTGCATGTCGGCAATAGCGACCATGTTAAAATTGTATGCAATTTGCAGATCGGTATTTTTAAATAAATAGTTTAAGATGCCATGTGCATCGGCTTCTTTTTTTAATTCGATGACAACGCTAAGCCCAAAACGGTCGCTTTCGTCACGGACTTCGGCGATACCGTCCACTTTTTTGTTGATGCGTAATTCATCGATTTTTTTAATCATCTGCGCTTTATTGACATCATACGGGATCTCAGTGACCACGATCTTCTCACGACCGCCACGAATGGTTTCGATGTGTGTCCGAGAACGAACCACGATTTTACCGCGGCCGGTTTCGTAAGCTTGCTTGATACCATCAAGCCCTTGAATAATCCCACCTGTTGGAAAATCGGGACCTTTGACGTATTGCATTAAAGTATCTAAATCAGCAGTGGGATGCTTCAGCAAGTATAAGACCGCATTGATCACTTCGCGCAAGTTATGCGGCGGAATTTCGGTCGCGTAACCTGCAGAGATGCCCGTTGCACCATTCACCAGCAAATTCGGAAATCCTGCGGGCAACACAGTTGGTTCCTGTGCCGTGTCATCAAAGTTCAACACCATATCGACGGTTTCCTTATCGATATCGGCCAGCATTTCCTTGCTGATTTTGCTTAAACGCGCTTCCGTATATCGCATTGCAGCTGGCGGATCACCATCCATGGAACCGTTATTCCCGTGCATCTGAATCAGTGGGGCCCGTAACTTCCAATCCTGGCTCAGCCGAACCATCGCTTCATAAATGGAGCTGTCGCCGTGGGGATGATAATTCCCCATGACATTTCCGACACTTTTAGCCGACTTGCGGAAGCCCTTATCATACGTATTGCCATCTTGGTTCATCGCAAATAAAATGCGACGCTGAACCGGTTTGAGGCCGTCACGCACATCAGGCAGCGCCCGTTCTTGAATAATGTATTTCGAGTACCGGCCAAACCGGTCGCCCATGACCTCTTCTAAGGTCAGTTCTTGAATCTGATTGGCCAATGGCTTTTACTTTCCTTTCTTGTCCAGTTGTTTGACGATTTGCTTGGCACCAAACTGTAATTTTTCGTGATTAGCAGTCGGGGTTTCCAAAATACTGCCGTCGTCATCCATATCAAACTTGACGTTATGCTCAATCCATTCACGACGCGGCTCAACGCGATCACCCATCAAAGTGGTCACGCGTCGTTCCGCCAGCTGAGCATCGTCAATCCGAACCCGGATCAAAGTCCGCGTCTCAGGATTCATAGTCGTTTCCCAAAGCTGGTCGGCATTCATTTCCCCAAGTCCTTTAAATCGGGTCAATGTGTAACCCTTGCCCATGGCCTTGGTCTCTTTGGCCAACTCTTCATCGGTCCAAGCATAACTGATCTTGGTTTTAGCACCAGCGCCTTTTTGCAGCCGATACAATGGTGGCAAAGCAATGTAAATTCGGCCTGCGTCAATCAGCGGCCGCATGTAGCGATAAAAGAAGGTTAGTAGCAAAATCTGAATATGCGCGCCATCAGTATCCGCATCAGTCATAATAATGATTTTGTCGTAGTTGGCCTGCTGCAGATCAAAATCCGCACCGACACCAGCGCCGATGGTGTAAATCATCGTATTGATTTCTTCGTTTTTAACGATGTCCTGTAACTTGGCCTTCTGGGTATTCAGTACTTTCCCTCGCAATGGCAAGATCGCCTGAAACTTTCGGTCTCGGCCTTGTTTAGCTGAACCACCGGCAGAATCCCCTTCGACGAGATACAATTCGTTACGCTTAGGGTTCTTGGTTTGCGCCGGGGTCAATTTACCGGAAAGCAAACCTTGGTCCTTCTTGCGCTTGCGTCCCGTCCGGCTATCGTCGCGCGCTTTTCGAGCCGCTTCCCGCGCATCACGGGCTTTGACGGCTTTACGAACCAACTCTTGCGACTCTTCACCGTTTTCCATCAAAAAAGTTGACAGCTTGTCATAGACAATCCCATCGACCACAGTGCGGGCTTGCGGCGTACCAAGCTTACCCTTTGTCTGGCCCTCAAATTGCAAAATTTCTTCTGGAATGCGGACACTTAAAATACCTGCAAAACCTTCACGCACATCACTGCCTTCAAGGTTCTTGTCGCGTTCCTTCAGCAAGCCGACTTTTCGGGCAAATTCATTGAATGCACGGGTCATGCCGCTGCGCAAGCCAATTTCATGCGTCCCGCCATCACCAGTGCGAACGTTATTAACAAACGAAATCAGGTTTTCAGAATAGCCATCGTTATATTGGCCGGCAAAATCAACCACGATACCGTCCTTTTTGCCTTCAAAATTGATCACCTGTGACAATGCGTCTTTGCCTTCATTAAGGTATTTAACAAAACTGACCAAGCCATCAGGATAGTGGTAACTGTCATGCTTGCCGGTGCGTTCATCAGTCAGATTAATCGTAATATTTTTCAGTAGAAAGGCTGATTCGCGCAAGCGTTCGGCCAAGGTATCATAACTGAAGACGGTGGTTTGAAAAATAGTCGGGTCCGGCTTGAACGTGATGGTCGTGCCATTAGGTTCATTAACTTTGCCCAACTTCTGCAAACTGCCATCAGGATGACCGCCATTGATAAAATGCTCCTCAAATGCGTGCTTATCCCGCACAACTCGCACAGTCAATGACTCCGATAGGGCATTGACGACGCTTGAGCCAACCCCATGCAAACCACCAGAAGTTTTGTAACTATTTTGGTTAAACTTTCCGCCGGCATGTAGCACGGTTAAAATGACTTCAATCGTCGGTTTGCCACTCGGGTGCATCCCCGTTGGCATCCCGCGACCATGATCCTGTACGGTCACAGAGTTATCGGCGTGAATCGTCACATTGATCTCATCCCCAAACCCCGCGAGCGCTTCATCGACGGAGTTGTCCACGATTTCATAGACCAAGTGATGCAAACCGCGGCCATCGGTGGAACCAATATACATCCCCGGACGCTTCCGCACAGCTTCCAAGCCATGCAGCACCTGAATGGATGAATCATTATATGCTTGCGTTGCTTTATCCATAGTAAACTCCCTTTTTTGAACAACTAAGTTATAGAATACACCACGCGTTGAGATTTCAGAAATAAAAAATAAGAGCGCGAGCAGGAGCGGTTAGCAACCGGAGTGTAAGCGGCCTTGGACGTGATGGTCGGGCTTTGACCATTGCGGCCAAGGTCCTTACACGCAGGTTGCTGCGACTGCGAGCGCGTTTCAATAGAGCAGCCCGATTAGAAACCGGAGCATAAGCGGCCTTGGGTGCGATGGTTGGGCTTTGACCATTGTGCCCAAGGTCCTTATGTGCAGGTTTCTGGGCTGGTGAACGCGTTTCAGTAGAGCGCGAGCAGGAGCGGTTAGCAACCGGAGTGTAAGCGGCCTTGGACGTGATGGTCGGGCTTTGACCATTGCGGCCAAGGTCCTTACACGCAGGTTGCTGGGCTGGTGATCGCGTTTAGGCATCAACACCAGACCTCACCGTATTGCTCTCAGGACTCCAGTTTTCTCCTCAAAATCGACCCAGCTGGCTAATACCATCATTGTTCATTTAAATTTTATTAGCCGTGTCAATGTCCCAAAGCTCAGCAGAAAACCGCACTTCCCTAAGCATGGCACATAACTATGACTTCTTGACGTGAAATTCATCGCCCGCTGGCACCATATCTACGCTGTGCCCCGCCATGATCCTTGCGCAAGACAACACCAAATCGCGCCACAACCCGCTTCACAGGTTTTATTCGAATGTACGTTCGTTTTATTCTACTGACGTATCACTCAAAAGTCAAAAATGCTAAAATAGTTTCTAGTTTGAGAGGAGGGGCACATTTGATACTTGTGCTTTGTTTTATACTCGCGTATTTCATAGGCGCCATCCCGTTTGGTGTGGTCATTGGTAAACTCTTTTATCACACCGATATCCGCAAAGGCGGGAGTCACAATATTGGCACCACAAATGCTTATCGCATGTTAGGGCCAGTCGGCGGCTCAATTGTCTTGGTGCTGGATATCTTAAAAGGCACGTTGGCTGCCAGCTTACCCATTCTCTTTGGCATCGAGCATCATTGGCTGGTGCTGATCGTGGGTTTAGCGGCCGTATTCGGTCATACATTTTCGATCTACATTCGCTTTAAAGGCGGTAAGGCGGTGGCAACTAGCGCTGGCATTTTACTTGCATATAATCCGCCATTTTTTGTCATTGCATTTGCCATCTGGTTTAGTTTGATCTTGCTAACGTCCATGGTCAGCGTTGCCAGCACACTGGGTATGGTGTTGATCACAGCTTGGTCGCTTGTTTACCATGATTGGTTGCTGACAACTGTTGCCTGCGGGTTGCTGGTTGTCTTTTTGATCAAACATCGGGCAAACTTCAAACGCATCAAGGCCGGAGATGAAAATATGGTGCCCTTTGGCTTAGGCCAATATCTTCGTCAACACCGGGGCCGCTCTTAGTCACCTTTTGATGGCAACCAAAAAGACATCCGAAACTGGATGTCTTTTTTCATGTACCTAATCGACAAACTGATGACACCTTAGAAAATGCTGATCATGTAACCCTTCTCAAATGCCGTGCCAGGTTCAAGTCGATTGATCCCGAGTTTGCGCGTCAGGTCGCCAGTGCTGCCAATCGTGTCGGCGATGCCCCACCAAGGTTCGATGCAGACAAAGTCGCCCGTGGTTGGATACGGACTCCAAACGCCCAGATATGGGGTATCGGTCATGGTAACGCTGACACCATGTTTCGTCTTGTCAGAAACCAAGTTGAAGGTTGTCTTACCAAGCAACGCGAAAATTAAAGCATCATGATCAAATGTTTCGTGCGTTAAGGCCAAATTGGCATCAGTTGCAGCCAAGGTCCGGTGCGTGTAATCAATGCCTTCACCAGCAACCAATGGAATCTGAACAAGCGACTTACGCGGTTTGAAGTTCAAATAATAATCGGAGAATTGAGTATCCGGCGTCATTGGGACCTTGAAGCCCGGATGGCCGCCGATGCTAAAGAACAGTGGCTCACTTTTGTCCGGATTGTCAACGTGATACGTGACATGTAGATTGTTATTTTCTAGTGCAAACGTGATGATTAAACGAAAAGCGAACGGGTACATCGCCCGCGTTTTGTCATCATCCTTCAGAACGAAGCTCGCTTTAAACGGTGTCGCAGAGAGCACCTTGAAATCACGATCACGGGCAAAACCGTGCTGGCCCATGTGGTAAGTCTTGCCTGCGTAATGATATTGATTGTCAGCCAGCGCCCCAACAATCGGGAACAAGACCGGGGCGTGGCGACCCCACACCGCAGGATCTGCTTGCCACAGACGCTCCCTGCCTGTCAGGTTATCTTTGATACTGGTCAGTTCAGCACCATGCCGACTGATTTTAACTGTCAAAAAGTCATTTGCAATCGTTACCATACATCCTCATCCTTTACCTACAACATTATTGTTAACTACAAAATATACCGCGTCATGTTTGAATCAGCCGCAATATGGCCAATCTTATCATCCACATATTGCTGGGTGACGGTCACAGCGCCCATCGCCATATCTGGACCTTCATAAAGTACGTCTTCAAGCAGTTTTTCAAGAATGGTCGCCAGTCGCCGTGCCCCAATATTATCAGTGTCGTGGTTGACCTGAGTCGCAATCTCTGCAATTCGATCAACCGCTTCCTTCGTGAAGGTGATCTTCACGCCATCTGCACCAATCAAGGCGATATACTGCTTGATCAAAGCATTGTCTGGCTCGGTCAAGATCCGCACAAAATCTTTTTCGGTTAAGTCCTTCAATTCAACCCGAATTGGAAAACGCCCTTGAAGTTCAGCAATCAAATCACTAGGCTTAGCCTCGGCAAACGCACCTGAGCCAATGAACAAGATGTGATCAGTATTGATAGGACCATACTTAGTGTTAATCTGCGATCCTTCTACAATCGGTAAAATATCTCGCTGCACACCTTCACGCGAAACTTCGCCGCTATTATGCTTGTTTCCCGCAGCAATTTTATCGATTTCGTCGATGAAAATGATCCCGTTATTCTCGGCACTTTGAATGGCGTCGTGATAGATGTCGGCATGATTGACCAGTTTGTCAGATTCCTCTTTGATGAAGATTTCGCGAGCTTCTTTGACGGTCATGGTCCGCTCAACCTTTTTCTTAGGCATTAAAGCGCCAATGGTGTCGCTTAGATCAATGCCCATCTGACCGTACATGTCACCCATGCCACCGCCTTTTTTCTCATCATTGACAGCAACGGTGATTTCATGATCTTCAAGTAATCCTTTTTCCAGTTGCTCTGCCACGCTTAAACGCTTATTGCGAATATCATCGGTCACTTCGCCGCCTGCGTCTGCATCATCGCCAGCTGGCATTTTGCCATTTTGCATTCCTTGCAACATGCTCATCATCTCGGCCATCGGATTGGTATTCTTTTCCTTACGAATGGCCGGCACTAAAATTTTAACCAAACGCTTATTGGCTTCTTTTTCGGCACGTATGCGAACCTTTGAAAATTGCTTCTCTTCTTCCATGGCAACGGCAGTTTCGGCAAGATCTCGGACCATGGATTCGACGTCACGGCCAACGTAGCCAACTTCCGTAAACTTAGTCGCTTCCACCTTCACAAATGGCGCCTCAACTATTTTCGCCAGTCGTCGTGCAATTTCGGTTTTCCCGACACCGGTTGGTCCGATCATGAGTAAGTTTTTCGGGGTAATCTCTTCTTGCATTTTTGGCGATAATTGCATTCTCCGATAACGGTTATACAAGGCAACCGCGACGGCCCGTTTTGCATCATCTTGTCCAATGACATATTGATCGAGTTTTTCAACGATCTGTTTTGGGGTTTGTACTTCTGCCATCATAAGCCTCCTGTAGGTCAATGTAATTGCCGACGGTTACAAACTAAAAGCTTTCGACAATAACATTGTGGTTTGTGAAAATATCGATATTCCCTGCGATATTCACTGCTTCTTTGGCAATGTCAGCTGGTGTCATATCTGGGGCATGCCGCAGCATCGCGATTGCCGCGGCTTGCGCAAAGTTGCCGCCGGAGCCGATCGCTACCACGTCTTCATCTGGATCTATCACTTCGCCAGACCCGGATACGAGTAACAGGTCATGCTCATCCATCACGATCATCATGGCCTCAAGTTTCTGCAAGGTCGGATCCTTGCGCCAATCTTGAGCCAGCGCAACTGCGGAACGTCGCAAGTTGCCCGCATAATGCTCCAGCTTCTTTTCAAACCAGTCTTGCAGGGTGAAAGCATCTGCCACCCCGCCGGCAAACCCGATGACGACTTGATCATGATAGATCCGGCGAACTTTCTGCGCGTTGCCTTTCATGATGACCTTTTCGCCAAGGGTTACCTGACCGTCACCGGCCAAAGCGGTCACACCATCTTTTCTTACTGCTGCAATTGTTGTCATAGTCATGCTCCTTTTTAAGTGAGCGCGAGCAGAAGCGCTTAGAAACCGGAGCATAAGTGGGCTGGAAGCCTAAATGGCTGAATTTTGGCTATTTAGGCTTCCAGGTCATTATGTAGGTTTCTGCGACTGCGAGCGCGTTATCTGCGTATCTCGTCGGATAAAAACAGCTAAAGTAGCGATTAATCTGTTATCGCCAATGTTCTTAGCTTAAAAAACTCAGACTGCTTTTGCATCATGCTTTAGTCTTAATTATGCTTCGGATAATATTTCATATACTCATTTTTTAAATGTGCCATGGTGACATGCGTGTAGATTTGTGTGGTTGATAAACTTGCATGACCCAGTAGCTCTTGAACAGTTCGCAGGTCAGCACCATGATCCAGCATATGGGTTGCAAAACTATGCCGCAGCATGTGGGGATGAATGTTGGCTGTCAGCGTCGTCTGCTTGATGAGCTGATCCAAAATATATTCAATGCCACGCGAGGTAATCGGACGCCCATACTGGTTCACAAATACATATCGATGCTGTGCCTGACTTTTAGCCATCAAGACTTGTCGGCCATCTTTTAAATAAGTTCGTAGTGCTTGCTGAGCGTACTGTCCAAAGGGCACATACCTATCTTTGTTGCCTTTACCATGAATCAACAGTAATGCCGTATTGAAATCGACCTGATTCAATGTCAGTTTGGCACACTCGGAAACTCGAATACCGGTGCCATACAAAACTTCCAACAAAGCGCGATTACGTTGATCCAGCGGGGTTTTGCCAGCAACTGTCTTGAACAGTTCCTGAATCTCGGCTTCATAGAAAAATTGTGGTAAATGATGATGCTGCTTTTTTAATTCAACCAGCTCAAATGGGTTGCGTTTGACGACATCAATTCGTGTCAAATAACGGTAAAAGCTTCGCAAACTACTGATTTTTCGGGCAATCGATGTCCGTGCCAAATCCTGTTTGTTAAGATCAGTCAAATAAGTTTGAACGTCTAAATCATCCACATGCCGAAAGTCAGTAAACCCGCCGTTGGCCTTGAGAAACGCCTGAAATTCTTGAAGATCACTCAAATAAGCCGTCACTGTTTCCGGTGAATACTGCCGTTCAACTTCAAGATACTCTTGAAACGCTGCAATTGGCTTCATTGAATCCCTCCGATAATACATTAACATAAAATGCAGCCATTGTTGACGCTTTCAGTGCATCAACACCATCAAGCCGCCGAAATACCAATGAAAAAATCCCGGTAACCCGAGATTTTTTGCGTCCTTAAACTTGTTCAACCCGATTCATACCTGCTTGGAAAGTAGCTAAATCTTTTAATGCACGATCAGCTAACTGCTGATTGCGTTCTTTTTTATTGCGTACTTTGACTGTTAACGCTGGCATGATGCCAAAGTTCGCATTCATCGGCTGGAAGTGATGGGCGGATGTGTGAGTAATGTAATGCGCCATTGACCCCATCGCTGTAGTTTCGGGAAAAATCAGCGGGGTTTCTCCAAGCGCCATACGGGCCGCATTGGTACCCGCAATCAGACCGCTAGCGGCGCTTTCAACATAACCTTCCACCCCAGTCATCTGGCCTGCAAAGAACAGATCAGGCCGGCGTTTGGATGCATATGTTGGTTCCAAAACCACTGGGGATTTCATGAAAGTGTTGCGATGCATGACGCCGTACCGGACAATTTGCACGTTTTCAAGTCCAGGGATTAGTCGGAAAACCCGTTTTTGCTCGCCCCATTTAAGATGAGTTTGGAACCCGACCATGTTATATAAACTTGCTGCAGCGTTATCTTGACGCAACTGGACAACCGCGTAAGGTTCCTTACCTGTCCGTGGATCTTCAAGGCCAACTGGCTTTAGCGGGCCAAACAACATAGTTTTAATACCGCGTTTGGCCATGACTTCAATCGGCATGCAGCCTTCAAAAACCGTCATCTTTTCAAAATCATGGCCTTCAGCAACTTCGGCAGAAACGAGCGCTTGATAGAACGTCAAGAATTCATCCTTCGTCATCGGACAATTCAAATAGGCGGCTTCGCCACGATCATAGCGCGACTTTTTATAAACAATGTCCTCGTTGATCGTATTCGCATCAAGAATCGGTGCGGCTGCGTCAAAGAATGACAAACCGGCCTCGCCGTTCAGATCAACAATTGCCTGTGCTAGCCCGGGCGCTGTTAGCGGACCGGTAGCCACCACTGTGATCCCATCAGGAAATGCTGACAATTCCTCATTCACCACATGAATATGCGAATTGCTCGTCAACTTTTGGGTCACTAGCTCGCTAAATGGTTCGCGATCCACCGCCAAGGCACCGCCAGCAGGGACTGCGGTGGCGTCAGCACTTTGAATAATGATTGAATGTAACTGACGCATTTCTTCCTTTAATAGACCCACCGCATTGGTGATCTGGTTGGCGCGCAGTGAATTCGTGCAGACAAGCTCAGCAAAATTGCTCGTGTGATGAGCAGGTGTCATTTTAGCGGGACGCATCTCGTATAAGTTGACATCTACACCGGCCTGAGCGATTTGCCAGGCTGCTTCTGATCCGGCTAGTCCGGCACCAATGACATTAACTGTTGGCATGAGTGATTCCTCCTTGTGGTGGCGTGGCGCAATTAGTTCGTTCAGAGAAAATGTGAGTTTTGCGGCATGTGTATTTTGGGGGCTTGCTGATGTGGTAGCGACTCAGCTTGCTATTGTGGGCAGACTGAATCTTTGAGCAAGCTTTCTAAAGGCGCGATCAGGCGCAGAAACATCCGTGTAAGGACCTTGAAGTCTAAATGGCCAAAGTTCAGCCATTTAGACTTTAAGGCTGGTGATGCTCCAGTTCCGAAACGCGCAAACAGGCGCAGAAACCTGCACATAAGGACCTCAAGCCTAAATGGCCAAAGCCCAGCCATTTAGGCTTGAGGCCACTTAGGCTCCGGTTTCTAAGCGCGCCTGTTCGCGCTCTGCCCAAGTTTACCCGAAAAAAACAGTGAGTACAAAGATAACATACTCACTGCTTTCTCAAATTATGCTTTTTGTAAGGCTTCTTTATAATCGTTATTTGGGCAGACGACTTGGGTGCCAGCTTTGCTCTTTTTCTCAACTAAGAAATGTCCGCAGACTGGGCAATCACGGCCGACTGGTTTGTCCCATGAGACAAAGTCGCAGTCTGGATAACGCGAGCAACCATAAAAGACGCGGTTACGCTTGCTCTTACGTTCAACAACTTGACCGATATGACATTTCGGGCAGACAACCCCGATCTCTTTGACAATGGCCTTGGTGTTGCGGCAATCCGGGAATCGGGAACAGGCGTAAAACTTACCATAGCGACCCATTTTGATAACCATCGGCGCACCGCAGATGTCACAGTTGAAGCCGGCTGGTTCGTCTTTGATTTGAATCTTCGCGATCCCAGTTTCGGCGTGAGCCACTTCTTTTTCAAATGGCTTATAGAACTGATCAATCACCTTAACCCAATCAGCCTCGCCGGTTTCAATCCCATCAAGTTCAGATTCGACGTTCGCCGTAAACTTGATATTCACGATGTCCGGGAAGAATTCAACGATCAAGCTGTTGACGATCTCACCTAATTCAGTCGGTTCAAACCGACGAGCATTCAGTTTCACGTAGTAACGTTTCTGAATGGTTTCGATAGTTGGCGCATAAGTTGACGGACGACCAACGCCATTTTCTTCAAGCGCTTTGACAAGGTTTGCTTCCGAGTAACGGGCTGGTGGCTGTGTAAAGTGTTGAGCCGGATCGGTCTTCAACATTTTGACATCATCACCAACTGCAAGCGGTGGCAAAATATTGTCCTTTTGATCGCTGTCACGTGATGAGACATACAACTTGGTAAACCCTTCAAACTTAGTCTGACTACCGTTGGCGCGGAAAGTCACACCGTTTTGGTCTAACGTCACGGCCACAGTGTCAATAATCGCCGGGGTCATTTCACTGGCAACAAACCGACTCCAGATCAGCCGATAAAGTTTCATCTGATCTTTGTCCAAAACTGCCGTCAAACTATCCGGTGTCCGTAATGTGCTGGTTGGCCGAATGGCTTCGTGGGCATCTTGTGCCCCTTCCTGCAGTTTACCTTGGCGAATTTTGACGGCAGCATAAGCTTCGCCGTATTTCTCATGCAGGTAATGGCTGGTTTCAGTTTTGGCAACATTTGACACGCGAGTCGAGTCGGTCCGCATGTACGTGATCAGCCCAACGGTGCCTAACTTACCACCTAAGTTAATTCCTTCATACAGTTGCTGGGCCAACATCATGGTCTTTCGGGTGCGGAATCCCAACTTACGGTTAGCTTCCTGCTGCAAGGTACTGGTTGTGAATGGTGGGGATGGGAAGCGTTTGCGTTCCTTTTTAACAACATTCGTCACAGCAAACGGCTTAGTTTTGTCCACTTGGCCCAAAATCTTTTGAACGGCCTCGTTGTTCTTTAAAGCCTGCTTTTTATTCTTCAGGCCATAGAAACTAGCACTGAACTTTTTACTACGGCCCTTCTGGAACTCAGCGTCTAATGACCAGTATTCTTCTGGCGTGAAGTTTTTGATTTCATTTTCGCGATCAATAATCAGCTTTAGCGCAACACTTTGAACGCGGCCAGCACTCAGGCCTTTTTTAACTTTCTTCCATAATAAAGGACTGATGGAATAGCCTACCAGTCGATCCAAAATCCGCCGTGCCTGCTGGGCATCTACAAGATCCATATCAATGCCACGAGGGGTTTTGAACGCATTTTTAACGGCATCTTTCGTAATTTCGTTAAAAACGACGCGATTTTTGGCTTTTGGATCCAAACCTAAAATGTGACTGACATGCCATGCAATGGCTTCTCCTTCACGATCCGGATCGGCTGCGAGATAAATCTTGCTAGCTTTTTTAGCATCTTTTTTAAGGGATTTAATCACATCGCCTTTGCCGCGAATCGAAATGTACTTTGGCTCGTAGTCGTTATCGACATCGACCCCCATCTGACTCTTAGGTAGATCGCGAATGTGCCCCAAACTTGCAACAACTTTATAGGTTCGGCCAAGATACTTTTCAATAGTCTTGGCTTTGGCTGGCGATTCAACAATGACTAACTTCTTGTCGGCCATGAACGCGCTCCTTCCGGTGGCATTGCCTAGTAAGCAAGCCCTGATTAATTTGTGCGATGCTGACGATTCGTCGTCAGTAATTGATGCGTCCTAAGGCGGCAATAGATCATCTGCCAACGGTGCGACCATCAGAGCAATCGCAACTGGTGCCAGTCTAATGGTCAATGCCACCTGCTGACTCAAAACAGTTGCTATCATAAGCTAGTCATTTTGCTCTTGTCAAATCAAAAGAAATTTTTTCTACTATAAAGTAAGCAAAAA
Organism: Lacticaseibacillus sp. 30; assembly: GCF_053819265.1. Lineage (NCBI taxonomy): Bacteria > Bacillati > Bacillota > Bacilli > Lactobacillales > Lactobacillaceae > Lacticaseibacillus > Lacticaseibacillus sp. 30. The sequence goes on along the minus strand of NZ_JBSOQX010000001.1, from coordinate 168,422 downwards.
TGTGCACCTCAAGGGTAAAAATTCAAGTTTTCTACCAACGTCTCTGGACCAGTCACCAACGCCGCTCCTGCCTGAATCAGCGCATTTGTACCTGCTCCCAAAGGCGCATCAATTCGATTAGGCAACGCAAAAACTTCGCGATTATGTTGCAAAGCATAGTTAGCCGTGATGAGACTGCCGCTTTTCATCTCCGCCTCAGTTACCATCACACCATGGGCAATACCGGCAATAATCCGATTGCGAGCGACAAATTGAAACCGCTGCGGGCCGGTTGCTGGTGGATACTCACTTAAAACAAGCCCAACATGCGCAATCTGCACCTGCAAATCGCGGTTCTTGGCAGGATACACCTGATCAAGGCCGTTGGCAATCACTGCAATCGTTGGCAGTCGGGCACTGAGGGCTGCCTCATGCGCCATCGCATCAGCGCCTGCTGCTAGTCCACTTGCAATCACCATTGACGGTAGTTGCGGCAATAACTGCGCCAGCGCCGTTGCTGAATAGCCGGTTGCACGCCGCGAACCAACAATCCCTAACGTTAATTGATTCAACAGACCTAACTGCCCACGATAAAAAAGCACCAACGGCGGTTGCGGAATTTCCCGCAATCGTGGTGGATAAGCAGCATCAACATACGTCATAAACGGCACGTGTTTGGCAGCAATTAATTGTTGACTATACTGGTCAGTCAAACGCTTCTTGAGCTCTGCCTGAAACGGTGCGAGATCATCTTTTCCTCGGATAGCTTGTTCTAAAGCAACTGCCATCCGCGGATTCTGGCGTGTGGCAATGTGCCATGCTAGTAAAAAATTGCGCAGTGTCATTGTTGGTCGTCCTCCCGCAAATAAACTACGCAAACACGACATCGACACACTCAATGAAGCACTAAGAGCGCAGTCGATCACGTACAGGCCCAAAACTGCGGCGATGAATTGGGGTAACGCCGTGCGCCGCCAATCCGGCAAGATGTGCCTTTGTCCCGTATCCCATGTTGTCCTTAAAATCATAACCAGGGTAAATTTTATCGTACATCATCATAAGCCGATCACGAATCACTTTAGCAACAATACTGGCCGCAGCAATGCTGATGCTGTTGGCATCGCCCTTAATTAAGCGTTTTTGCGGTAAGTCGACTGGCACGTGCATTGCGTCCACCAACAAACATTCCGGAGCGACTCGCAAATGGTCAACAGCTTGAGCCATCGCCAATTCAGTCGCATGGTAAATATTTTCACGGTCAATCGTCCGATTATCAGCCACGCCAATGCCAACTGCAATCGCTTCAGTTAAAATATGCGGGTAAAGCACATTGCGTTCATGTGCGGTCAGCTGTTTCGAGTCATTCACCGGCCACTGGAAATGGTGCGGCAAAATCACCGCCGCCGTCACGACAGGGCCAGCAAGTGGTCCCCGCCCTACTTCGTCTAACCCAGCGACATACTCATAGGTTCCCCATAACTGACGCTCATACCTGCTACGATAACGTAAAGCCACCTCTTCAGCTGCTTGATGGGCCATTCGCCGTTGATACGCTGCCAGTAATTTGCCAGCACCGATGCGACTGTCTTCTTTAAGTGCCGCCAAAATAGCCGGTGCAACTTCGTCAGCAGCCAGCAACGCTTTATACTCACTCAGCGTCGGCATCTGTCTCACCAGGCTTCTCGAGGGTAAAGCGTCCCAATTTTCCTTGTCGTGCATCAAAAATCAAGCGCTCAGCCATCCGATCGTAAGCCTCAGCGAAACCTTGTGATTTCGTCAACTTAACCAGCAGATCATGGGGCGCTTCATTTAAATCATCCTCGGTGACATGGTATGCCTTTTTCAAAGCAGCTGGATAATGCGCCATAAAATAAGTCAGCCCATACAAGCCAACCATGTCTTCTTGGAAAACTGCATCGGCAATTGCACCTGTAAAGGCTAACCGCATCCCAATCGTTTGTGAGGCAAACTTCGGCCAAAGAATTCCAGGGGTATCAAGCAATTGAAAGTTATCACTGGCCTTCAACCACTGTTGATTCTTCGTCACGCCTGGTTTGTTGCCGGTCACCGCGATGTTACGCCGAACCAGACGATTTAACACCGTCGACTTGCCGACATTGGGGATGCCAATACACATCGCCTTAATCATCGGATTACGAATGCCGCGCGCCTTTTTCCGGGCAATCTTTTCCGCCATCAACTTCGTCGCCAATTGCGGAATTTGCTGCAACCGCTTGGCATGCTGGGCATCAATCGCAATCGCCGCAAACCCTTGATCCTGATAATATTGGACCCACGCCGCCGTCAACGCCGGATCAGCCAAATCCTGCTTATTCAGCACCATAATGCGCGGCTTGTCAGCCACCAGCTCATCCAACATCGGATTGCGCGACGATTCCGGTGTCCGCGCATCGACAACTTCAAGCACGAGGTCGACTTGTTTAATCTTTTCTTGAACTTGTTTCCGGGCTTTGGCCATGTGACCAGGAAACCATTGAATTTGTGCCATTTGTGTAACTCCTTTAGTACTAAGACAATTAAAATCTCAGTATGAACTATTTCCTAACGACTAGCATACTGTATTTATGTGAAAAGTAACAACTGCCTGTTTTTAACCTCGATAGCTACAAAAGACTTGTTGGTACGCTCAGTCACATACTTTTTAGTCGTTAACCATCTCGCCAAGCTTCTTTCGAGTTTCTTCATCCCCTGGCAGTTGCACGCCGATAATATCGCCAGCCCCCAAAAGCTTCAGAAAAGTCTCAATCAAATAGAGTTCGTATGCATTAGGAACGTTGAGCAGCAACCGTTCTTCTCCTAACTCTTCGACCTTTAGCTGATCCCACGTTTGCTTAAAAACGGGATCATCCTTCACCGCGGAATAGACTTCAAATAAGACCTTTGAATCCGGCGTTCGACTATATAATTGGCGAAACTTTGCCGTAAGCGCACTGGCATAATTTTCCCAGTCAACCATGACAGCACGAAAATGCGGATCATTGAACGTGCGAAAAACCAAATGACGTCGCAACGCACTCTCGGCTAAAAAGTTGCCATAAATAGCCGTATACATTTTGTTAGCTGCTACCACCGTTAAATTCTGATCAAGCGCAAAAGCAGGATTTGGCATCTGTTCGTCAACAAACCGCTGCACACTGTCATATGAAGTCGATTGGTCAGTCGTTGGCGGGATTTCCTCGGCCAAATTGAAAATATAATTCGTTTCTGCTTGATTCAACTTCAAAGTTTTGCAAAGATCTCTCAGTACATCAGCGGAAGCAGATACGCCAGTTCTTCCTTGCTCAATGCGGATATACCAATCTGTACTGACATTGGCCAATGTAGCAACCTCGTCCCGCGTTAACCCAGGCGTGCGATGCTTAATATCCGGGACATCAAACTTTGCCCGATCAGCATGTGTCCGTTTATATCTCAAAAAATGCCCCAAAACCTTCTCATTCATTTTGCTCACCTCAAAGTAGGACAGCTTATCCTAGGATAGCCATGGTCTGGTTGTGTACCAGCCTCTGCTCCATACTATATGCGTAGTCAGATGACACAACAAGAAAAAGCGTGAGTTGTCCCGGTTTCTAGGACAATCAACACGCTTAAGGAGGAAGCATTATGACTGTAAAAATAGGAATTAATGGTTTTGGCCGAATCGGTCGCTTGGCTTTTCGGCGGATACTTGAAGTTGGTCCAACCGCGAACATTGAGGTCGTTGCGATCAATGATCTGACCTCGCCAACCATGCTAGCCCATTTATTGAAGTATGATTCAAGCCACGGCACTTTGAATGCTGAGATATCCGCAACCGAAAATGCCATTCGCGTTGATGGCAAATCTTATCATGTTTACGCCGAACCCAATGCTGAAAAATTATCATGGGTGGCAAATGACGGCGTTGATTACGTTCTAGAATGTACCGGCTTCTACGCTTCAAAAGACAAAGCCCAGGCGCATCTGAACGCAGGGGTTAAGCGGGTCCTCATTTCAGCGCCTGCAGGTAAAGACGTGAAGACAATCGTCTATCGAGTTAACGATAATACACTCACTAACAGTGACACAATCGTTTCAGCAGGTTCTTGTACCACGAATTGTTTAGCCCCAATGGCAGATGCACTCGACAAAGAATTCGGTGTCGAAGTTGGCACCATGACAACCGTTCACGCGTATACTTCAACGCAGATGCTACTTGATAGACCTGTTCGCGGCGGTAATTTGCGTGCCGCCCGGTCTGCCGCTGTTAACACAATCCCCCATTCTTCTGGTGCTGCCAAGGCAATTGGGCTCGTGCTACCCAAACTAAACGGCAAACTGCAAGGTCATGCCCAACGCGTCCCTGTTACTGATGGTTCTTTGACCGAATTGGTGACCATTCTGCATACCAAAGACCTCACCGTCGATACCGTCAATGAGCATATCAAGCCATACACGATCAACAACGAAAGCTTTGGCTGGACAGATGCCCCAATTGTTTCAAGCGATATTGTAAATACCACTTTTGGCTCAGTCTTTGATCCAAGTCAAACCGAAGTCGTTACGGCAGGCGACACACAATTGGTTAAAACCGTTGCCTGGTACGATAATGAGTATGGGTTTACCTGTCAGATGGTTCGAACGTTGATTAAGTTTGCACGGTTGGTTTAGCTAGGTCTCGTTTTGTTGAAATTGGAAAAAGCATATTTTGAGGAAGCCAGCAAATTGGCTTCCTTTTTCGCGCTTAAGTCATGTGTCTCGCCAAGCGCTCGGCAGTATGCGCTCGTCTTTGCTTACCGTTCAGATAATAGAGTCTCCCATTAGCAAACAAACGAATAATGCCAGCTACAAATAACCTTGTATCGCAAACGATCTTACCTTATGATACCTATAAGTAAAGCCATTTTCTAATTCGTTCAAATCATATATCAAAATTCGAAACAGTAATTAAAAAAAGACATTATGCAGATGGCACAAAAACCGCTTAAAAACACCCAAATAATCATTCAAAACTTCGTGAACTCACCTATTCCGGAGAAACTTCTGCCTTTCGTTGATCCTGATACAATCGAAGCTACTTTGGAAAAGTTCGGTACGGCGATGTATATGCAAACCGGCCACAGTCCCTCTGGATGGACTGACATCAATCGGATACTAACTGTCATGGAAGATCAGCTAACGCCTTTTTTCAAAGATCCAGTGGCTTACGCGACACACGCCGCCACTATTCAAATCTTTTTAACTTTCAATGTGCAACCGCACCTAAAAGATCCCGGGGCTTTTATCACCGGCGTTCAAAAGCTTGGTCAACAACATGGTGCTACGATGACTGCTGAAAATTTCGATATTGATCAGTTGAACGTCATCGCAGGTTTCGATCAACCAGCCGACCTGCCCGAAGTGAAGTACGCTGCTGAACGGGGACTCAAAATCAGCCGCAGAGACGACTACTTTATGACCATGAAACGACCCGAAGGACTACCACATGCGACTCAGGTCGGTAAATACGAATGGAAAGCCGTGACGGCTGAGCGTATCACAAAAGAAGGATTCTGGTTTGCTTTAGATTTAGTCGAACTCAAGAAAGATTTAACCACATCTCACGTCTATGGCATGCCGACGCCCATCTTTATTGCATTGGTGACTACTTTCTACGCGAGCATGTACGCCCACGCCATCGAGACGCCAAAACGTTGGGCGGCACCGGCACTTGAAGTTCTGTCCCAAAAAGCACGCCGCGACCTGCCTAAATCGGCTTTTAAACGTTATTGGCGGGCGATTGATCTTGTGGTGGATGGGTTGGCACGTTGTCATAGAAACAGGTGGATGAAGTGAGAATTGTGCTCAAAAACAGGAAACATTAGCATTCGTAGTCTAGGTTGAAGTAACAATGGGTTTATCGCAACGGTAAAACTCTATCAACAAAGTAAGCAAGATTAATTTTTAAAAACCGCAACTCAAAATAAGGAACGTCAGAGTTTGACAGCATTGTCAATGGTTTCTGGCGTTCCTTATATTTATATGATCATTCCCGAATGATCATGATCGATCACTTGGCAATCTTTTCCACCGATACTCCGGATGCTCCCGCTGTTCTGCTAACCAATATTCTCGCAGGTACTTTACCGGAAACGGCACAACCGTATACTGTCCATTGCGTACGAATTCAACGCTCATCATAGCAGCCAACTCCGGAAAAACTTCATCAACGACCTTATCACCGTATGACAATGGCAATAAACGACGCAATGTCACAGCTCGTGCAATATCCGGCTTTAGGGATTGATTGGCACCCACGAAGTACTGGGCAATAGAGTAACCGTTCCACTCTTCAATTCTCGTTAAACCGATCCATTTCAACCCTAGAAGCGGCGAATCCGGAAGGTTGCGTTGCAATGTACTTTTCAATGTGAAGGAAGCTTTTGCTTCCAAGAATTGATTGACTTGCCTCATCCCCGGTTGCCGTGGATTCAGCCCTGCATCACGCGCCGCTTGATCCAGATCCTTTAAATTAAAAGTGCTAGGACTTTCTGCGACCACCGATTGTAATTGCTTGAACGCCGTCATAAATGCTTCATCATCAGCATCTATTGGTCGCACCCTTTCCAGCTCCTGACCTGCGTTTTTTCGAGAAAGAATTTTATTAGGATTGCATAGCTCTAATTGTTTCTTTATCTGTTCACCATCCGGCATCGTTGTGCGGGCAAATTGCTGAATCATAATCTGTTTGGTGCCAAACTGAACGACACAATCAACCCGATCCCAGATATATTTCTGTTTTTTTGAGCCCAGCACTTTAAAGACTTTGTCACAAATCCTTGTGTACTCGTCATCCGTTTTAAGATGATCCGCCTTCAGGACTACCTGTTTTTTAGAAAACACCAAACCCATTGTCATAGTAAATGCTAATTTTGTAACCATGACCTCAGGCGCTGGCAATTCGCGTATGTATTCAAAGCGATAGAAAGTAAACGGCTGAATTTTTCTAGCCAAAGCAGCGTCGACCATTGTTAATTGCCTATTCGCTAGATCCTGTTTGATACATAACTCTTGCGCTAGCTTAATCAAGGCTGGATCAGTGGCAGCGTCTCGACTTTTTTTGCCATCATGGGGTTCCCAACTAACTCCTTCATCTCCCTTTTGATAGGCGCCAAATTTTTCAACCGTGACATGTTGAATGATGCGGTCTACTGTTCCAACTTCATAATGATCATACTTCGCGTGATCGCGTGTATCTCGAATTACTTGAATATTAAGTCCCGATTGAGAACTTCGCGAGCAATGGATATTTACCTTGACCTGTTGCACGATTTGACTTTGTTTTAGTGCAGCAGTCATTCGATTGGCCAATTCCGCAGCCAATGAATCATTCGCCTGCGGATAAATATTGATCGAACAGCCTGCTATTTGTTTCCAAATCGCGTCGGTCCTCTCAAGCTTTAGCTGACACGACTGCTCAACTTGACTTTGATGAAATTTGACTGATTTACGAAGATAGCGAGTAGTATTTTGATTAAGATTATCAAGAAGCGCTCTTGCAATCCCGACTTTGCTTCTCTCAAACGATTTCAGGTTTTTAATAGATAAAAATTTAACTTGGTTTTTCCTTGAGGTGTGGTTGCCCTGATAGAAGTATGGTCCATCGGAAGGTTGGTAACAACGTTCTAAGAATCCTCGAGCGAGATCCAACTTGTATAGCGGCCTCTTCCAGTCCCATTCTGCTGTTTCGGTATATGTCTGAACATTTAATTCAAGATCCTGGTCCCAATTCACTTTTACATTCAACGCGTGACATTGTCGTCTTAAGTCTTGGCGTTGATACTGCCATTCTTTTCGTGATACGAGTAATTCTGGCGTTTTATTAACCTCAGAAATGGCTGGTTGTCCGAATGCTTGTTGATTGAGGAGTAACTGTAATATGTGATTCGGATAAATAGAATCTGTTTCCATTTCTGCCAACATAATCTCGCGCATCTCAAGCCCCTCAACCTGTTGTAATAAAGGTAGTTGACGAAACATCAGAACGTACATATTGCGACGAGGCGTCATGACCGCCTCAGGCAACCAAGAAGCTATCAACTTGTTGTAATTCGAAAAGGCGCCTTCTTTTACAGTCACTTGTAAAAATCGATAATCTGACTGTAGTGCCATTAAATTGAGTTTATAGTCGAGCCTAGTCGTCTGAATTGTCATTTGGTCTTGCATGCAAAAACCTCCCTATTTGTATTTTTTGTTCTGGGGTCAACACAAGCTTTCCTTGCTCATCAATGAGTCCAGAGATTTCAAGGATTTTCCCGTCAATCGTAATGGTCGGTTTACCTTTGTTAATCGCAACTACATTGGCGATGATGACTCGCCATTCTCGACCAGTGTTAACTTGCAAGTGCCTGAGTTTCTGTGCAACATGCTGCCGTTCCTTCTCAGTATCTTTGTTCGGTTGACCCTGCCAATTTTTAAAATCAATAGCCACCTCGCCTTGACACTGAAAATCAAATAATTCGTTATTGGCTAAATCGTCAAAATCCTGAAGTTTTTGTCGCCACTCTTTTTCAAAGATAAATTGACCCGCCACTTCACCTATTTGACCGCGATACAGATTCCTGTATTGCACCGGGTTCAAAATAAGTTCATTCGGCAACCATTCTGTCGGAATCTCCAAATCTTCAAAATGTGTCTTTAAGCCGGGATAACGGCACATTATGGTCAATCCCGATGCCTCGGCGGAAATTTCCATTCCGATTTTACTAAAGTCAAAACAGCCGCTATCGCGTGTATCGGGTTTGACTTCATATTTTGTTTCGTGTTTTTCTGAAGGTAAATATTGAAATCCAGACTCATCGTTACGCCGTTTGAAGACCGCATTCCCTATTCGTTCTTCCTCAGAAGCAGTTGGATGTTTTGCCACAAATAGACGAAGATCACGATAGTACTCCGCATCTTGTTCATTAGTTTGTAAATGGGATTTTAAAAATAAAAGATCACGATGGGTATACAAAGTGGCATTCTGTTTGAAGGCTTCCGATCTCGTCTTTTCGAATGTCGGCGCTTTTTCATCTGCATAGTCCAGCAAACGCCGATATTCGAAGCTTGTCTCTTCCAGATCGATCCCGTTCCCTGTGATACTGCCCAGTACATTGGCACTTGCCAAGATACGGACGCATGGCATCTTGTTGAAAGCCCGGTTCATTCGTCCCAGCGCCTGAATGATCGTCCGCGAATAACTGACATAAAGACTACGTGCATTTTTAGGATAGGCCTGCCATCTTCCTCGCTCCAAGTTAGTAAAAAATGTGTTTAAGGTCGTCACATTGATCTCGTAAGTGTCAAAAAGATATTCTCGTTCGATAATGGCGCGGAGTCCGGACGCATCCATCCTAAACTGACGAGTGTTGGTAAGAATATGCGTCACATCGCCAAGATAGATGCCCGCCAAATCAACACTTTCATGTCGTAGGTCATATGAATTGGCTCCTTTTGGGGCGATATTCACGGCATGTTCCCGTTCGAATTCATTCATGACATGTTGAAGATTTTGACCTACTCCAACCGTTTGATACGCACTGAGAATATAGACACGCTTATCTTCATGACTTGGGATGGCTAAAGCTTCTGCGAGATCGGACTGAACGTTCTCGCCATTTCGTGGCGAAATAATTTTCAATTTGGTATCGGCAGCTTCTGTAAATTGTTGAGTTAAAAGTTCTTTAAGCCGATCAAAAGTCACTGAAAGGTATTCTTGATCCATGCCACCTTGTTCTTTCCCCGGCAAAAGCGACTGCAAGCCTAAAAAAGATGTCAGCATGGGATCGGTCAAGAAAACAACGAAACTGTCGAACAAAGCAATGTAGCGTTGTTTAAAGTAGTCTTTGCCGCTTCCTCCCTCTTGCTCGTTGTTCTTGACAGCATTGGCCTTCTTTTCTAATGCTGCATCTAGTTGTCGAATTATAGTGGATTCAATCACCAACCCATTTTGTTTCAAACGATTTTCAAAGATTGAGGCGAATGAAGTCCCAATATTGGCCATCTCTGCGTTAACTTGAATGTTTCCTTTTGCATATCGCCCTTCAAAATCCAGTTCTTCTTGAGTTTCTGCACTCAAAAATTCGATCCCGTTTATCATGCGAGGACCTAACATCTCTCTCAGATAAGTCAGGTCGTAATTATCTAGCACTGTTGGCAAAGTAGCAGTTGCTGATAAGCCAAGAATGTTGGCTTTATTTAGTAAATTCAACAGGTACCTTTCCGGAGTTACTTTAAAAAAAGAAGCGTCAATGTCAGTCCGGAATTCATGCTGATAATCGTTCATCATTTGAAAAAGGCTTAGACCTTGTTGTTGAAAGCGATGGGTGCTATGCGCATGATAATTAGATTTAATGCCTTGAGCAGACGAGTAATCATGGCCCAGCGAGAGTAAAACCTTAATCTGTTCACCTGACAGTCCGAGTGCGTTATAGATACTATGGCAAGCATCATCAATTGTCATAGCATCATCAAAATTTGACTGTTCAAAATTTTTTAAGCCTTGATAATCGCGAGCTCGATCACGAAAAAAGCGCGTTGTTCGCCGCAAAAATGTGTAAACCCTGGGCAACATTCTCTGAAAGTGCAAGTCGTCTCGCGCCTGTTGCCCCAAGACAACCTGTTTCAAATGATGATCTAAGTATGCGTGCCAGGGCTTACCTGCGCTGATCAATTGTCTTTGGGGCGTATGGATCACAAAGCCGGAATCAAGCGAAACTGCCTCTGTCTTATACAAATGCCTCAAGGCAAACTTGGAGCGCAGCTGTTTACCCTCCTCTTTTAAAACATTAAACTGTTTTCTTGCTGTGAAGCAATCTCTCAACTGGCTTGGTAAAACATCTTCATCCATTTTTTTGAATCCTTGGTGCAAAGCTTCGAATAGCATAATCAGGTCTGCCTGGATTTTTAAAGCATCATCGATCGCTTTATCCAAGACTTGTTGTTTGGTGCTATCAAATTCGTCCATGACGATGAGCGCATTGTGAATGATTGGGGCAAACTGAAAAGACTTAGCGTGTTCCTGGAAGAAAGGCGTATAACTTCTGGTAAATTTTGCCGTTGTTAAAATGATGATTTGTCGACGATAAAGGTCAATCGTTGGATATGTTTCATTCAACCATTTAGTTTCCGAATTCACTTGTTTCGCAACATAGTCACAAGCTTTCTTCTGACCTTCGTCGTCAAGGGGCACAGTCAATTCGACCGAATCTGCCAGTTGGACCGTGATTGCTTGTCGGAATTCGAACTCGGCTTTTCTCAGCGCCTCCCACGAGGTCTGGGAATCAGCGGCTTGATGTTTATAGGCTTGAAATAAACCAAGATGCATCTTTAGGTTCTTAAATACCTTCCTAACAGATTCTGATGATCGATATTTGGCCGGCATTTGTTGGTTATCCCAGTCCCCAATGATTTTATTGACGGTATCTTCCAAAGAACGTAAAATAGCCACTCGTTGATTAAAAGTACCACAGCTTGATCTCGCGTGTTTGTTCCAGGCTGCTTTAAAAGTATGCTCATTGAAATTCTTTTTTTGGTCAGTGACAAAGAAAGCCCGAAAATTCTCATGGTCAGCTGCATATTGACACAATGCTTGTGCAATCGTGTAACTCTTTCCAGTACCAGTAGGCGCATTTAAAAGCATGAGTGCATGCTCAGGCGATCGTGATTCTAGATCAGTGATCATCCTCCAAAAATCGGAAATTTGCATGTTTCAAACTCCATCTCTTCTTTATTTTTTCATAACAGCATTTGCAGCGTAAAAAGCGCCTTCATGACTAATCTTTTTGATCCTCACTGTGAAGGACTCAAAAAAACTGTCAGGTCAGAACAGCATGCTCTCTCCGCGATATATACACGATTTTTGTTGAAACACTTTAAAACTAAAGTAACTTATACTTGTGTCCAGGTTGGTATTGTTTAAGCGCTTAAGCAACTTAAATATAATAGTACAAAACTTAATTGTACACTTTTTAGGTCTTCTTTCTTACAATAATCTTATACATTTAATAAGATTATTCGATAAACAATATTATTATAACTAATAGAAAATGTCTTATATATTGTTTAGCCGATCTTTAAATCGATATTATCTCATCATCAAGCATGAAAACTATTCTCCAACCGAAACCTCAACCGAGGCACCTTTTCATCAACGCACTCCCGCCAAAACGTCACATGCGCCTGATCAATCGGATTTAAGCTTTCAGTCACATCCGGACTCGCAGCGGTTTGCTCCGGATACCAGCACAAATAAAAACGTCCACCAACAGATGACGAGAAAATCCGCTCCACTAAGATGTGCTCTGGCCTAAGCGTGACGTCAACCTCCCTCTGATGTGTTCTCAAAAAAGTCATCCACGCATTGGTCCTTACAACTTTATTCGGATACACCGCAAATCCTTCTAATTCAACTGACATCTCTTTCCCTCCGTTTGGTTTCTAGCAATAGGTATCAAAAAACGCGTACACACCTCCTAAAAGGCATATACGCGCATATCATAACCTATTTGATTTTCACTTGGCTACCGCATCCACAGCCGCCTTCATCATCGGATCATCCTTGGTCAACTGTGCACTCAACTTCTGCGCGAGCGTTGCCAACGTATCCTGATCCGCTGTTCCTGTTGCGTCAAGCTTATTTGCTTGCTGGAACGTTTTGACAGCGGCTTGGGTGGCATCGTCGTATTGACTATTGACAGTGACGGAGCCGACTTTAAGTGCCGTGAGCATTTGTTGCAAGGACTTCACATCGCTGCCTTTATCGCCTGGTTTGAGCTGAGTGGCGTTGATCAAGGTGATCTTCGCCGCGGCTGGGTAGTCGACCTTGATATCAGGTGTCAGGCCTTTGTGATTGATCCAAGTGCCGTTTGGCGTTAACCATTTAGCGATGGTCAGCTTGAGTTCTTTGTTGCTGCCCATTTCGCCGACATTTTGGACGGTGCCTTTGCCGAAACTCTTTTCACCGACAAGCGGAATGTTGCTGTTTTGGTGAAGTGCTGCAGCGGTGATTTCACTGGCTGAGGCCGAATTACCATCAATTAAGACCGCCGTTTTTTCAGTGACTTTAAAGCCGTCATCGAGTTTCTTGCCAGCCTTATAGACTTCCTTGGCACCGTTGCGGTCTTCGACTTGCAGAACAGTTTGGCCGTTTTTAGAGAACATGGAGCTGATGGACAAAGCCGCACTCATCATGCCGCCTGGATTTTGCCGTAAGTCGAGGACAAAGGATTTGGCCCCTTCTTTGCGTAATTTCTTAACAGTGGCCTTGAATTGTTTGACGGTTGGTTCGCTAAAAGTCGAGATAGTAATGACGCCGACCTGTTTGTTGGCCGAAGCAAGTTGGCCAGTGACAGTGTCAACCGTGATTTTCTGCCGCTTCATCGAGAAGGTCGCTTGTTTGCTGCCGCGCTTAACGGTGACGGACACTGTGGTACCGATTTTACCGCGAATTTTGGCAACTGCCTTGCTAACGGTTTGTTTGGAGACATCTTTACCGTTGACCTTGAGCAGCACATCGCCGACTTGCATGCCTGCTTTTTTGGCGGGCGTGTCAGGTAAAATGCTGGCGATGGAAAGACTGTCATGATTTTGCTGGATGGTGGCACCGATACCGCCAAATGAAGCCGAAATCGTGTCATCAAGATTGGTTTTATCGTTATTCTGCAAGTAAACGGAATATGGATCATCTAACGTTGCCAGCATACCTTTAATCGCGCCATCGGTTAATTTGGTCGTATTGACGCTTTTATAGTAGTTATTGGTAACCGTCTCATAAGCAGCAATAACGGGTGCTAGTTCCTTGGGGACACTTGTTTTCAAAACACTTTGTTGCGCTTGCTGATAAGAGAGCGCGTAACCGCCTGCGACACCACCGCCAAGTGCGACGATGACAATTATCAAAACGGCCCACCACGGTAATCTACGTTTATTGATACGAATCGCCTCCTGTGCTTTCACTCGCCTCATAGGCGCGATACGTTTCGTCAAAAACGGCCATGCTTGGCAAATAATTGCCGTTTAGTTCCAGATAATCGCTTAGTCGATGGTAATCCTTTTCTTGCTTAGGAAAGCTTTGATCCAAAAAGGCATTTTTCGCAAATTCAGCAATTTCACTATGGTCATTGGGGTTACGCAGGGTCATGAGATATTCGTAAAAAGTCCGATGCATTATTGATCCTTCCATGTTGTGTCGATAAAAGCCTGCCGTTGTGCATGTTCTAATGCATAACGGCGGGGATTCTTAGCATAAAACTGTTGGTGCTCAGGCTCAGCCGGATAAAACGGCTTGGCAGCTTCGATTTGCGTCACAATCGGATCACTGAAGCGCCCACTAGCAGCTAAGGCCGTTTTTGAAGCCTCTGCAGCTTCGCGTTGGGCATCATCCTTCACGAAAATCACCGGTCGATAATTATCGCCGCGATCCTGAAACTGACCCATAGCATCTGTCGGATCGGTTTGCTGCCAATAGATGTCCAACAACTGCGGATAGCTAATAGTGTCGGCATCGAAGGTGATTTCTACGGCTTCAGTATGTCCAGTGGTGTGAGACGAAACCTGTTCATAGGTGGGGTTGGCGACATGGCCGCCAGTGTAGCCGGACACTACATTCAAAATGCCCGGCTGCTCTTCAAAGGGTTCAACCATACACCAAAAACATCCCCCAGCAAAAATAGCTGTTTCTTTTTTCATAAAATATTCAGCTTCTTTCCAATGATCACTGATTATCCGGGAGGTAAACTGCGAACTCTAAGTCATCGTTCGTCGGATCTAGTTTAGTTGCCCGAAGCGTCATGCCATTTTGGAGTTTAAATTGGCTCAATTTTAGCACAACGTTTCCTGCCTTACTATCAAGACTGACCCAGCTAGGGATTTTATAACTATGCCCAATATAGCTCATTACGAAACTAATCGGGACTGGCAATGTACCGACGTTCAATTTCTTTGACTTTAGCAAAACATCGCCATTTTTAAGTACCAACGGATCAAAGGTCAATTGGAACTTGACATTATTGCCAAGAAATTTGAACGAACCATTCAACGCCGCCTCATTATTGCCAAGGGTGACGGCGTATTTAATTGGGCTGTCCTTCAGATAGGTTTTTAAATAATGTGCCATGATTCGGTTGGCACTACTCTTGGTGACTTTAACCGTGAAAACCGGGTCGTTTGAAATCGTCTTAGTCTCTGTGGCTGTGTTCAGTGAAACCGGCGCTAAGACGGTTTTGGTAAACCAAATTCCGCTACCCAAGATAAGGCCAATCAGGATTAAAAATGCCCATTTCCACCAGTTAATCATTGACCAGCTGATCGATTTTTGTTTGCGCTGCCGTTTCTTTTCTGTCACCCTAATCACTCCCAATCTTTCTTTGTGGCTGTTAGTTTCGTCATCAATTGTTTAGTCATTTGCGCATAACCGGCATTATTAGGATGAAAATGATCTTGCGAAAAGATCAGCGGGTTGCCATC
The DNA here is from genome assembly GCF_053819265.1 of Lacticaseibacillus sp. 30. Lineage (NCBI taxonomy): Bacteria > Bacillati > Bacillota > Bacilli > Lactobacillales > Lactobacillaceae > Lacticaseibacillus > Lacticaseibacillus sp. 30. The sequence continues at coordinate 152,978 of NZ_JBSOQX010000001.1, read as the reverse complement.
TCCAGATGTTGCTTCCTTCAAAGCCTCTTTTGCAGAAGCCTTGTTGGCGACAGTTTCCCCATTTGATAAGACCTTATCGATGTCAATGTAATAGACACGTTGGAAGCCTTGCAAGGTCTTTTGCGTTGCCTGATTCCACGCACTCACGCTATTAGTCATCGCTGTCATTTTTGGAAAATAAACATAAAACGGATTATAGATGCCAAAAACATAAATCGGTGCCGTTGCGTTCTCCTTACGAATAGTTGTGAGTAAGGTCGTTAGATGTTTCTGAAAAGCCGTGCTACCAGCAGTGATCTCTTTTTCAGACAAGCTAAGAAAATGTTGCTGCAACACATGCATCAGATCATTACCGCCTGCCGTCACGGTAATGATATTGGCTTGCTTCAAATCTGTACGAATCTTCGCCTGTTTATTGATGCGACTAAGAATCTGGGTGCTGGTGTTACCACTGACACCATAGTTTTTCGTCGTGACTTGATATTGGCCGGTAGCTTCCAAATCGGCCTGAGTGAGTCCAACAAAACCACCGTTATTCGTGGCATCGCCAACGCCGTATGTCAGCGAATCGCCAACCGCCGTCAGCTTGAGTTGCTTCGGCTGATCAGCCGTCAGTTTGACTTGACTGGGCGCAGCGGCAGGGCCGAATACTTGCCAGCTTAAAAAAGCCGCTATACCGGCTAGCAAAATGACACCGAATGAAATAAGAAAACTTTTTAACTTGGCCATGGTGCCTCCTGTGTTTCTGGTCAAATGACTGGTATTAATAGGCTATTGTACTTGACGTTGTACAAATTAACAAAGGCGCTCCTTCTGAATGATCATTAACAATGACCAAAAACAGTCGACAAGGGCGCCCAGTTTGATTCAAAAATGGTGCCGGCTTTGCTTCTCTCTAAAATCAGGGCACAAGTAGCCGCAGATGCCCGCCTAACCGTTTTAGGCATCACCAGCTGTCGTTGCCTTGATCATGCCTGAAACCGTGCATACGGCGTTCTCAAGCCACAAGTGTTCGTGCTTTAAAAAAGCCGGCGCTTCCGCCGGCCAGTTAAATTTTATTAAAAATTAATCAACGTAGTACGTAATTGCAAACGCACCTGGCCCTGTATGGGTTGCAATGACTGGATCAGTCGGTCGCACCAGAATCGGGACACTCGGTAGCACTTCTGCGATGCGCCGACCAATGTCTTCACCTAATTCCTTAGCGCCGGCCGTTGAAATACCAACACTTTTGATGTTGCTGAGTTTCGCCATTTTAGCAATTGTTTCGGCGATGAAATTATTAATCGTCTTCATCCCCCGACCTTTGCGTAAGGCTTTCAATTCGCCATTTTGCAGTTGCAGAATGACCTTGATGTTCAAAAACGATGAAATTAAGCCTGAAACACGACTAAGCCGGCCACCTTTGACCAAATTGTCTAAATTCGTTACGCCAAGGACCAGTGTCGTGTTGTCCCGCACTTGCTCAAGCTTATCAAGAATCGTTTTCATATCTTTGCCGGCTTCGGCCATTTCAGCAGCGACTAAGACCTGAAAAGCCATCGCTCGGTCCGTGAACTGCGAGTCAATCACCGTCACTTTGCCTTTCGCAATTTGAGCCGCTTGCCGCGAAGAATTCACCGTCCCGCTGATCGTTTCAGTCATATGAATTGCCAAAACTTCGCTGCCGTCTGCTGTCAGTTTGTCGAAAACATCGGCGAACGTGCCGACAGCTGGTTGCGAGGTTTTGGGCAGGTTTTGCGCCGCAGCCATTTCATCCATAAAATCATCCCGCGTGATGGTTTCGCCATCAATATAAACGGTATTATCAATCATAATGGTTAGCGGTACAACCGTAATGTTATGTTGGCTGATCTCTTCTGGAGTCAGTTGAACGGAAGAATCCGTGACGATCTTGATATTTGCCATGTCTGAGCCACGCTTTCTGTTAGGTTCGTTTATCGAACTCATTATAGCAAAGTCCAGAAATATTGTCAGTACATATTATCTAGTTATCATAACTAGATTAGGTTGTATTGTGAAACGTACCATGCTAAAATCGTAAGTGAATTGAAGCGTGCCCGGCAATTCTCGTAAAGAAATCTGTACCGGTTGCACCAAGGAGGTAGAAGATGCGCGTGGCAAAATCAAAGCATTATGAATTTAATAATGAAATGTTTAGTGCGATAACCCATGCATTTGCCTTAGGGCTGGCAGTGGTTGGCACGATTGCGTTGGGTATTAAGGGTGCCAATAGTGGCAGTCAGCTTGAGTTAATCAGCTACTTAGGATTTGGGATTTCCCTCATCATCTTATATACGGCTTCAACGGCGTTCCACGGTTTCTATTTTAGCAAGGCGCGCCATGTCCTACAGGTCCTAGATCACTCCGGCGTTTTCATATTAATCGCTGGCTCCTACCTGCCTTACTGTTTGATCGCGATTGGCGGACCATTAGGGATCGGCTTGCTAATTGCCATCTGGGCGCTTTGCTTTGGCGGCATCCTCTACAAGCTGTTCTTCTTGAATCGCTTCAAGCATCTGGAAACCATGATTTACGTCATTCTCGGCTGGCTTTGCTTAATCGGCATGGTGCCACTGTGGCATCACTTAGGACCGATTGGCTTCTGGTTACTGGTTGCTGGCGGGTTAGCATACACAGGTGGCGCTATGCTGTACCTGCAAAAAGGCATCCCCTACATCCATGTCATCTGGCACCTGTTTGTCATTCTCGGTAGCCTGTGCATGTACATTTCAATTTACCTTTTCGTTTAATGCTAACTATATAAAAAAGATCGGCTCGCTCCGTCAGACGGAGAAGCCGATCTTTTTTGCACATGAGTCAATTTTAGTTAAAAAATCGAACTACAAATGCACATAACTATTTAAGTTCCTTAAAAAAATTCTTTAGCTGCTAAACGCGTCAGATCATCTTTGCTTTTGCCAAACTTCATAAGTATGCGTCAAAGCGGGGTTTTGATCTTCGACAGTTCGGCTTGAGGTTTTAGTAAACGCATCCCAATCTAGTGGAATCATTTTAGTGTCACCTGCAAAACTGCCGGCTAGACGGGTCACGAGCAAGGTATCAACCATGTCTTTAAAGGCGCTAAAGATTTGAGCACCACCGGCGATGACTAATGCCTGATCTGCATGTTCCTTCGCATAATCAAGCACTTCAGCAACCTGATGCAAGACAATCGCGCCTGGTGCCTGGTAATCAGCCTGGTGCGTCAAAACCACGTTCGTACGATCTGGTAATGGCCGTTTTGGAAAACTTTCGTACGTGCGACGCCCAACCACCATCATTTTTCCTTCAGTCTGAGTCCGGAAATAATGCAAATCATCTGGCAAATGCCATGGCAAATGGCCGTCTTTACCGATTACACCATCCCGATCCTGCGCCCACAAAAATGCTACCATTTAAAATCCCCCTCGTTTTTGATACGTCTGATGGTACTGCAATCAGTCAGAACCGTCACTTAAACAGCTTCGATATCGCCAATAATAAGCTTTCTCGCCGACAAGGCAGCCCAAGCACGTGCTTCGCTTAAACGGCAACTGGTGCTTTAATGGCCGGATAAGGATCATAATTCAACAATTTAATATCTTGCATATCAAAATCAAAAATATCGTGTTTATCCGGATTCAAGACCAAGGTTGGCGCCTGCCGTGGCGTCCGCATTAATTGTTCTTTGATTTGGTCCAAATGATTGACATACAAATGAGCATCGCCAAATGTATGAATGAAGTCCCCAACTTGCAACCCGCATTCATGGGCAACAAGATGGGTCAGCAAGGCATATGAGGCAATATTAAACGGCACGCCAAGGAAAATGTCCGCAGAACGCTGATACAGTTGCAAGGAAAGTTTGCCATCATTGACATAAAACTGGAAGAGGGTGTGACAAGGCGGTAACGCCATGGTTGGTACATCTTCTGGATTCCAAGCGGATACGATCAAGCGTCGCGAGTATGGATGCGTCTTAATCTGCTCAATCACATCCCCTAGCTGGTCAATGGTGTCACCGCGACTGGTATGCCACGCCCGCCATTGCGAGCCATAAACCAATCCTAAATCACCGTATTTAGCTGCAAATGACTCGTCAGTGAGAATACGTTCGTCAAACTTGGCCATCTGTTCACGATAACTGGCGGCAAATTCAGGATCTTTTTGGCTGCGATGACCAAAATCGGTCATATCCGGACCATGATAATCGGGGCTGGTAACCCACTTCTCAAAGGCCCATTCATCCCAGATGTGATTTTTGTGCTGCAATAGGAAACGAATGTTGGTGTCGCCACGCAAGAACCAAAGTAACTCGCTTTTAATGAGACCAAAGGGCACCTTTTTGGTTGTTAGTAAAGGAAACCCTTTGCTAAGGTCAAACCGCATTTGGTGACCAAAAATACTGTACGTGCCTGTATGCGTGCGATCAGGCTTGAAATGGCCTTCATCTAATACTTTTTGGGCAAGATCGAGATATGGCTGCTCTAACATTGTCTTCTTCCCTCCAGTGGGCGTGTGTTCAAACATACTGATCCAGTTCGGCAAATCGGTCGAATTTTTTATCAACTGTTTGGTTGATCTTGTCAATTTGGGCTTGTAAATCACCTAGTTTGACATAATCTTCACCGTTGACTTCGGCCATAGCTGCCTTGACTTTGGCGAGTTTATCGTCCAACTCGTCAAGCTCATTTTGGAGTTTATCATACTCTATCTGCTCAGCATATGTCAGTTTTGTTTTCTTCTTTGGCGCGGCTTTTTTCGGTACAGCGTCAGCGGCTGATGTTTTTGGTTTGGCTGCCGGCTGCTTGGTTTGTTGCTGAGCCAGATAATCAGAGAACTCGCCTACCGCTCGGTCAATCTGCGCGTTGCCATTGAAGATCAGCAATTGATCAGCCACTTTGTCCAAAAAGTAACGGTCATGTGACACGGTGATGACGGTGCCTGGAAATTGATCCAGATAATCTTCGAGTACGGTCAAGGTGGCAATATCTAGATCATTGGTTGGCTCGTCCAAAAGCAAAACATTAGGTTGACGCATGAGCACCTGTAGCAAATAAAGCCGGCGTTTTTCGCCGCCTGACAAGCGACCAATCAGCGTACCATGCATACTGCGCGGAAAAAGAAATTGTTCCAGCATTTGGGTCACTGACACGCGTTGACCATCTGCTTGCACGACTTCTTCGCCAACCTCCTGCAAATAGGTGATGATGCGTTTGTTCGGATCCAAATTGGCACTCATCTGGGTGTAGTAGCCCAAATGAACGGTCTCGCCTAATTCAATAGAACCGCTGTCCAATTTTTGTTTGCCAGCAATAATATTCAGCAATGTTGACTTGCCAGCGCCGTTTTTGCCGGTAATCCCAATGCGAGTGCCTGGTTGAACCAGCCAATTAAAGTCTTTTAGAATCGGCTGATCGTCAAACTGCAAACTGGCATGATGCATTTCGATGACTTTTTTGCCTAAGCGGGCGCTGGCAATCTGAATGGGATCCAACTGCTGGTTTGCTTCCGGTGCCGCATCTTTGGCAGCTTGCAAGGTCTCGAAACGATTAATCCGCGCTTGTTGTTTCGTTGAACGTGCCTGGGCACCAGCATGCATCCAAGCTAGTTCCTGCTTGTAAAGCTGGGCCTGCTTGTGATTAGCCGACTTTTCAGCCTCCAATTGCTCAGCCTTTTTGGCGACATAAGCCTGATAGTTGCCTTGATACTGGAATAAACGGCCGCGATCCAATTCAAAAATCCGGTTCGTCACACGATCAAGAAAATAACGATCATGCGTTACCACGACCAAAGCGCCGCGATAATTGCTGAGATACTTCTCAAGCCACGTGATTGAATCAAAATCCAAGTGGTTCGTCGGCTCGTCCAACAGCAATAAGTCCGGCGATTCGATCAGCACTTGGGCCAGACCGACACGCTTTTGCTGACCACCGGAAAGACCGCCAACACGCATGCTCAAATCATCAATGTGCAGCTGCGTCAAAATTGTTTTGATATCGGTTTCTGCAGACCAGGCATCTTCTTGCGTCATGCGGGCATCTGCTTTTGTATAAGCGGCAGTTTTTTCCGGATTCATAGGATCCTTGGTATATTCGGCTAGTGCTTGTTCATATTGGCGAATCGCTTGAAAAACCGGTGAGTCACCATGATAAATGGCATCCATAATCGCCAAGTCAGGATCAAGATCGGGAATCTGAGCCAGATAGCTGATGCGATATTGCTTGGGTGTTTTAATTTCACCAGCATCAACTGAATCAAGTCCGGCTAATGCGCGAATAAGCGTGGTTTTCCCAGCGCCATTCACCCCAATTAAGCCAATTCGCTCGCCTTCGTTAATTAAAAAATCAATCTGATTGAATAATTGTTTGTCACCATATGCCTTACTCAGGCCTTGCGCTGTTAGCGTCTACATGTTGTCCCTCATTTCACTCGTATCGTTGTCCATCTTAGCAAGAAGCAGCGCACAAGAAAAGGCCGACATCAATGCCGACCCGTACGTGATCACGATTAGATCCGCGGATATTCATCATCCACGGTATGTTTTTCATCGATCACAATATAAAGATGACCGTTTGCTGCAAGCTTGCTACTCTGGTACTCGTTATCAAGCCCGCTTGGATCCTTTTGCTTGAATGGGAAGTAGATTTGAACGCGCTTTTTGTCTTCCGCGTTAAAGACCAAGTCCATCTTTTCAATATCTTGATACTTAGTAGCGCGACCAAACATCCCCATCTCCAGCGAACCGGTGTTGATATCGCTTGACTTGACGTGGTCAGCTTCAGGCAAAATTTCAACCTTAAAGCTCTTGCAAGGATGAATCTCTTGAATCTGACCGCCGTGAATGCGTCCGTAACTCGTGGTTACTCGACTGATCCAGACGTCCGCCAGTTCATCATGCTCAACAGTCCATTCGTCACCGTTACGAAAATGAAAAATCAATTGCTCAAAAACATGTTCTGCCATTGGAAATCCCCCTTCACTGTCATGCAGAACGGGTTGGAAACGCACTGGTGGCCAACTATGCTATTTTAAAGCCGCCCAGCTGATCAATCGTCCTGTTTGACGTTGTTGAATGTGCTTACATGCTCATCATAACACACTCACAAACGATCTTGAGACATTTCAGTTGCGATCGGCAACAACTTTTTTAGTTCATTTGGCAAAGCTCCAGCGACGACACGCTGCTCGATTTGATTGAGTGCTTTGCCCATCGCTGGCCCGGGACGGACCCCCGCTTTAATCAGATCTGCACCGGTCAGCGCTAATTCTTTTTTACTATGAATCGGTAAGGCCGCGTAAGCCTCAGCTAGCTGCTGCTGATCAAAGTCAGGCGTCAGCAGTTTTTGAACCTCGCTAGCCGTTGTCACGGCCGCTTCGCCAGCTTGGTAAAGATCCCAAGCAGTCGGATTCGGCATCACCTGCAGTAGCTTGACAGTTTGCGTGACCAAGGTGATCAGCTCATTGGATTGCTTCCAGGCCTTTAGCATCACCAGCGGCTGTGTTCTTAAAAGGAAAATCAATGCCGCCCAGCCGCTTGCCAAACTGGTCAGTTGCGTATCAGGCAACTGAGAAAATTGCGTTAAGGCTGTTTCATGAGCCGCCATTTTCGGGGCGTAGGCAAACAAGCGAGTCTCAATAAAATCTTGCAAGCCAGCGCGTCGATCAATCCCAGTCAGCAACCGATTAAATTCTGCGGCGACTCGTTCTACAGAAATGTGCACTAACAGTTTGGCATTGTCGGCGATTGCCGCTTTGGTGGCTGGCTCAATACCGAACCCCAATTGGCTCTCGAATCGGACTGCCCGCATCATCCGCAAAGCATCCTCATGAAACCGTTCATGAGGATTACCCACTGCCCGCAGCTGGTGGTGCTGTAAATCTTTTAGGCCGTCAAACAAATCAATGATCGTGCCATCATGCCGAACAGCTAAAGCGTTGATAGTGAAATCCCGACGCTTTAAATCTTCTGCTAAGGAGCGCACAAAAGTCACATGATCAGGCCGGCGAAAATCCTGATAGCGCGATTCGGTTCGGAAAGTTGTCACTTCATAGCCAGTCCCGTGATCAAGCACCATCACTGTGCCATGCTCGATGCCGGTATCCGCTGTCCGCTTGAAAATTCGCTTAATTTCTGCCGGATACGCCGAACTGGCAATATCCACATCGTGAATCGGCAGCCCTAGTATCGCATCACGAACACTGCCGCCAACAAAATAAGCTTCATAACCAGCAGCTTCGATTTTTTTTAAAATCGGAATCGCTGCCTTAAAATCTGGCTGGGTCAAATCTAGTCGCATTTCAAACTCCTTTTTCCAAACCGGCAGCCACCATTACCACAATTAAGCCGAAATATGACATTTCTGTTAGAATAAGCTTAAATTCTTTTTTGGGAGGCGGCCTATGTCACGCACCACGCGTACTTGTTGGGATCTTTTAATGATTGTTCTTGGTTGTGCTTTATATGGGTTCGGGCTTGTTTATATTAATATTGCGAATCACTTGGCTGAAGGCGGCGTCACCGGGATTACCTTGCTAATCCGCTATTGGTGGCATCTCGATCCGGCATACAGCACGATTCTGCTGAATATTCCGTTGCTCATCGTTGGTTACAAATTTTTAGGCAAACGTGCCCTAGCTTACACTGTTTTTGGCACCTTGATGCTTTCTGCTTGGCTGTGGATCTGGCAACGGGTACCTTTAACCATCAACCTCGATCATGATCTTTTTATCTCCGGGGTTTTAGCTGGACTGTTTGGTGGTTTTGGCAGCGGCTTGATTTACCGCCATGGCGGGACCACCGGCGGCACGGATGTTGTTGCCCGGATAGTTGAACAACAGACCGGCGTGCCAATGGGACGAACCCTGTTAGTTTTCGATGCCGCTGTGCTAACGATCTCGTTGACGTATCTGAACATCGAACTCATGATGTACACTCTGCTTGGTGCCTACGTGTTCTCACAAATTGTTAACTTTACGCTGGATGGTGCTTACGCGGCAAAGGGCCTTTTAATCGTCTCTGACAAAAGCCAAGAAATCGCCACTGCCATTATGAACGAATTGGAACGTGGGACAACTTTCTTACATGCTGAAGGCGGGTTCGCCCACGATCGCAAGCAGGTCGTCTATGCTGTCGTTTCGTCAACTGAAATTGCCCAAACAAAACGGCTGATTGAGGCCATTGATCCGCACGCCTTCATCAGCATCCTTGATGTCCATGAGGCCTTGGGCGAAGGCTTCACCTACCAGAAAAAACGCCGCCGACTACTATTTGGTCATTGATTCACAACGATTAATCCGTCTCGGCGTTGAGTTCATCCAAACGGGCCTGCATCTCGTCGTCAGTAGGTACCAGTTTCAAATATCGCACTAAAGCGGCTTTCAATTCGGCGCGAGCACCAGTCGACTGGAAGAAATCAATGATATCGTGGAGAAAGTCCGGGGAATCCTGAAAGCGATTGAACGCTAAAAGGTAATTCTCACGGGCTTTTTTAATATTCTCCAACCGATCGTAGCTTTTAGCCATATTCCAATAAATTTGTGGGTCAACATCACCACTACGATCGATTTGGTCAAGAAAGTCAACATTTTCTTGATCACGCTCTTCCTGCACCAAAAAGTTGCTCCAAGCGAGCATATTACCTTGATCTTCCGGATCAATCGCCAAAGCCTTTTGTAAATACGTCTCGGCTAATTTGACATTGTCTTCACTAAGCGCTAATTTGCCGCCTAAGGCATATAGCGTTGGGTTCGTATCATCGACCATGACGCCGGCCTGAACCGTGTCTAAGGCCTTGTCAGGCTGATTCTGGGCCTCATAAGCACGAGCAAGTGGCAAATACGCATTGGCGTAACTTGGATCACTGTCAATCACGGCTTGAAGATTGGTGATCGCTTTAGCTGGATCATCAAGTTGTAAATACAAGCCGCCTAATTCGAACCGGCCATTGAGATCCAGTGCATCAACACCGACATCTTCATAAGCAGCCACTGCGTCTTCATACTGCCCTGTTTGCGCTAAACTGGCCGCCAACCGTGCTTCGATGTTAACCCCAGCAAGTTCAGTTGTACCGGCCGCTAGCAGCTCGTTATAAGCACTAATGGCCTCGGCAAAATGACCCCAGTCAAAATAGAATTCGCCTAAAGCGAAGGTCACCACCGGCTCGTCTGGCGCCAATCGCTTCGCCTCAAGCAGTTTTTGCTCACTGACCTCATATAAACCAAGTGTTTGATAAACATCGGCAGCGCTCACCAGACTTTGAACATAGGCAGGATCACCTGGCTGAATGCGACTAAGATAATTCAAGGCGGCGTCTGTATCTCCGTCAGAAACTGCAATATCAGCTAAAGCCGTTGCCAGATCGCCTTGGTCAGGATATCGCCCCAGGAGCCCTTGATAAAGCCGCTTAGCCTGACCGTTGAACCCAAGCGCATACAGTTCTTCGGCAAGGTTGTATTGGGTTTCGTCGTCATCGTGGGCCAATACTTGGGTGAATAGCTGCTTCGCCGTTTCCATCTGGCCAGCTTCAATGGCATCAAGCATTTCTTTTGCGTAACTCATGGCTGCCTCCGTTGATTTTATTTTATAAAAAGCCTAAAGATTGTCGTTACTGCTAGTTTAACATTGCGTTTTGCCGATTCCGAACTGATGAGCATCAAAAGCTCTCCAGCCACACTTGACTGCGCATATCGCTACTGTCGCTCGGTCCCGCCCCTGGTCGCTGGCGAATGACGCCAAAACGCGCAAAAACCGAGTCCAGATAGACTCGGTTTTTGGTTGTTTCATCATTGCCTCAGGTGAACCGCTTATTTAACGGCGTCCTTGAGTGCTTTACCAGGCTTGAATGCTGGTACCTTGGATGCTGGGATCTTGATCTCGGCACCGGTTTGTGGGTTGCGGCCCTTACGAGCGGCACGCTCACGCACTTCGAAGTTACCAAAGCCGATCAACTGAACCTTGTCACCCTTTGAAAGGGAGTCTTGGATAGAACCGAATACTGCATCAACAGCTGCGGTTGCATCCTTCTTGGTCAAACCAGTTGCGGTTGCAACACTTTCGATCAATTCTGCTTTGTTTGCCATGAACATTTCACCTCCATATTGATTAGATGCGTTAACACCTAAACATGCCCATTCCTGACCTCTCAGGAATGAAGAAACAATGATAATATGTATCACCATTTCAGGTTTAAACATAGCATAGCAAGCCCGTTGTGACAAGGTTTTTGCCAAACTTTTTGCTGTCTGATCAAGGATCGGTTATCGAAAATCACGATTTTTGACATATTTTTTTAAATGAAAAGACAATATTCAGCCATCGCCGAACTACTTGCGTTTACGTGCGATGATGTGAATCGGTGTACCGGAAAAATCAAAGGCCTGTCGCAATTGGTTAATCAGAAATCGCTCGTACGAGAAGTGCAGCAGGTCGGGATCATTAACAAAAACCACGAAAGTTGGCGGTTTGACAGCAACTTGCGTCATGTAATAAATCCGCAAGCGTTTTCCGTTAACTGTCGGTGTCGGTGTAACAGTAATGGCATCCATTAAGACATCATTTAGGACACTGCTTTGAATTCGCCGAGTTTGATTTTCTGAAACTGCCACAATCATGGCTGGCAAGCTCTGTAAACGCTGTTTCGTCTTGGCAGAAACAAAAATAATCGGCGCATAATCCAGATATTGGAATTCCTGACGAATCAGGTTTTCAAAATCCTTCATCGTGTGATTATCTTTCTCAACTGTATCCCACTTGTTGACGACGATGATGATGCCACGACCGGCCTCGTGGGCATAACCGGCGACCTTTTTATCCTGTTCGCGGATACCTTCTTCGGCGTTGATGACAAACAAAACAACATCCGAACGATCAATCGCTCGTAATGCACGCATGACCGCGTATTTTTCGGTGTTCTCGTAAACCTTGCCACGTTTACGAATCCCAGCCGTGTCAATCATCGTGAAGGTTTCGTCAACTGCTTCGAACTTCGTATCAATCGCATCGCGGGTCGTGCCTTCGATTGGACTCACGATGACCCGATTTTCACCAAGAATGGCGTTAACTAAAGACGATTTACCGACATTTGGCCGACCAATCAGGCTGAACTTAATCGAATCGTCTTCAACTGACTTATCTTCGGATGGAAATGCTGCTAAAACAGCATCCAAAACATCACCAAGGCCAATCCCATGAGTCCCAGAAAGTGGATAGGGTTCGCCAAAACCTAATGAATAAAAATCGTAAATATCTTGGCGACGTTCAGGGTTATCAACCTTATTGACTGCCAGTACAACCGGCTTTTTAGCCCGATAAAGAATCTGGGCAACCCGTTCATCTGCATCAGTTACCCCGCTTTCAATATCAGCGAGAAAAAGGATGACATCGGCTTCATCGATGGCAATTTCAGCTTGATCCTTAATTTGCGCCAAAAAAGGTTCATCGCCTAAGTCGATCCCACCGGTGTCAATGACGGCGAATTCTTTACCAAGCCATTCACTCGTGCCATAGATGCGATCACGCGTGACCCCGGGCGTATCTTCCACAATCGAAACCCGCTCACCGAGAATACGGTTAAAAATGGTTGACTTGCCCACATTCGGACGGCCAACGATTGCTAATGTTGGTAAGACCATAAAACGGCCTCCTTTCTGTGACGGCGTCATGGGATTTGTTTCCCATAAAAAAAGTTGAGCCAAGGCTCAACTTTTTAGGTTCAAGATGACTACTTGTTATCATCCTGATCATCATTGCCCTTAGCAGCATCTTTCAAGGCATCGCCTAAGATGTCGCCAAGTGAGAAGCCTGAATCATCTTGCTGATATTCAGCAGGAATCGACGTGGATTGATGACGATCATTGCCACGACGAGGACGTGAAGAACGACGACGATCACCACGGTCGCTATTTTCACGACTGCTGTTGCCGCCTTCATGAGATTCTTCTTCAGAGCCTGCTGGACGTTCCTGCAAAGCCTTGATGGACAAAGCAAGACGATGTGCATCAGGGTCAACGGAAAGAACCTTGACCTGCACTTCTTGGCCTTCCTTAAGGACATCCGCTGGGGTTGCTACGTGTTCGTGAGAGATCTGGGAAATATGAACCAAACCTTCAACACCAGGGAAGACTTCAACAAAGGCACCAAAAGTGGTCAAACGTTTAACTGTACCAGTCAAAACAGAGCCGGCCGGTGCCTTTTCTTCAATGTCGTCCCAAGGTTGTGGCAACGTTGCTTTGATGGACAAGGAAATGCGGTTGCGATCAGGATCAACGTTCAGAACCTTAACCTTGATTTCTTGACCAACCTTCAGAACATCGCTTGGCTTGTCAACATGATCAAACGAAATCTCTGAAACGTGAACCAAACCATCAACGCCGCCAAGATCAACAAAGGCGCCAAAGTTGGTCAAACGAGCAACTTTACCTTCAACGGTGTCGCCAGGTTGAATCTTCGCAAAGATTTCCTTGCGTGCTTCAGCCTTGCTGGCTTCAACAATCGCACGATGTGAAAGAATCAGACGATTTTCACTTGGTTCGATTTCAATGATCTTGAATTCAAGTTCCTTACCCTTGTATTGGCTAAGATCTTCAACAAAATGATCTTCAACCATGGATGCAGGAACGAAGCCACGAACACCGGCATTAACAACCAGTCCGCCTTTAACGACGCTGGTAACCGGAGCGGTGATGGTTTCACCTGCTTCATACTTAGCTTGGATTTCTTTCCAAACCTTTTGCGCTTCCAAACGGCGCTTGGACAGCAGGAACTGCCCATTTTCTTTATCTTTGCCAACCGTTGAAAGCACAACTAAATCAAGCTTGTCGCCGACTTTTGCAACATCGTGAATGTCATCGATTGGCTGAGTTGATAACTCCTTGATCGGGACCACGCCTTCGACGCCTGTTCCTTCGATCCCAACGATCAATTGTTTATCTTCAACGGCAAGAACGTCTGCCTTGACAGTATCACCAATCTTTACTGTGGTGACACTCTTAAGGGCGTCCGCCATTGTTTCGGTGTTCTCATTAACGTTATTATCACTCATGCCAAAAAATCCTCCTATGCAGCTGTATACTGGATCTATTGTACTTGAAAACGAACCAAATTACCACCTATTATTTTAAGCCCTTGACTATTTCGTCTTTACTTGGCCTATCAGGGATAAAATTCGTTCCACCACTTCATCGATGGTCATTGATGTCGTATCAATTCTAATCGCGTCAGAAGCCTGACGTAGCGGGGAAACGGCCCGATGAGAGTCCTTGCGATCGCGTTCGGCAATCTCCTGTTCGAGGGTAGCTAGTGGTGTCTCAATGCCTTTTTGAATATTTTCTTTGTAGCGTCTTTTTGCCCGTTCAGCAACTGATGCCACCATATAAATCTTCACTTCGGCGTTAGGTAAAACGGTGGTGCCAATGTCGCGACCATCCATGACAATATTGCTGGATGCTGCGATATCCCGCTGGCGTTTCACTAGTTCAGTACGTACCTTGGGTAACGCTGACACTTGCGAAACATTGTTGGTCACGTCTGGTTCGCGAATGGCTAAGGTCACATCTTCATCATTCATTAAGACGCGCTGTTCAGGGTCACCCGGTTCAAACCGAATCGTCATGTTGGCGAGATGCTGCATGATAGCCGCCTCATCGCCAAAGCCCAGCTGGTCTTTGATGGCCATGTAGGTCACGGTGCGATACATCGCGCCAGTGTCACAATAGATAAACCCTAATTCCTTGGCGACTCGTTTCGCAATGGTACTTTTCCCGGCACTGGCCGGGCCGTCGATCGCAATTTGCATACTTTCCTCCACAACACACGACCCTGCTCATGCCAATACGCATGCAGAACAGGGTCGTGTCATGATTATTTCACTTTCAAAACCGTGCCCGGTGCAATGCTGGAACCCGCACTCATACCGTTCATCTGGAGCAACTCATCTAAGGTCATTCCATGATTGACAGCGATTCGATAAAGGTTATCGCCTGCTTGAACGGTATATGAACTGCCAGCCGTGCTGGCACTTGCTTGCTCGCTAGGCTGCGCTGATGCACTGGTCTGTTCTTCTTGTTGGGAAGTAACGCTTGGTGCTTGACTAGGCTGAGTCGACGCTGCCTGTGACGAGGCCACTGAAGTCTTCGAGGCTTTGGAAGCCTTCGATGATTTCTTTGATTTTGAAACTTTACTGCTCTTTTTAGTACTTTGGATCACAACGCGATCATTAGAAAGGTTAGCGCCATTGCGGCTTTGATCACCAGAAATTTTGACATAAATAATTGGTGCCAAAACCACAAGAATTAACAAGATCGCTAAAATCCAGGTCAATTTTGAACTTCCTTGCCTTTTTTTCTTGGTGGCAACGCGGCTCAAATTACCTTGATCATCACGATCATCGTCAAACAGCGTTTCCCAAGGTTTACTTGGATCCTCACCATTGGTGCGTTTGTGATCCTCATTGTCATGTTGGTGTTCATCTTTTTCCGCCATCACGATCCCCCTCACTACTGCGCTTATTGTATCATATTGACCAGCGTCAGAGCGTCGGTTATCTAAAGATTTGGTGAAATACTGCCTGCCAAGAAGCTAATTTTGGTTGTTCTTGTGGCACTTCAGGCTGTAGTTGGCACAATATCGTAGTGGTGATCTCACCACAGCACAAAGCCGTATGCGGTTCAATTGGCGAATCAAAATGTTGCAGCAGAACAGCACGACGGCATTCTGATTCATTAACAAAAGCCGCCATCGCTGCGAAACTGGCCTGTTTCTCAGTTAGTCTGTGCTGTAATTGCTGCTGCGTAGCCTCTACCGAAAAGCCAGCGTCTACATACGCTTCAATCAGATTGATCTGCGGATCGTCAAAAGTGCGATACGCCTCAGGATGCGCATAGATGAGCCGAATCAATGCCGCATCTGGCAACATCCCCGCCAAAATAGCGCCGTGCTGAACATCATGATCGGTCACCAAAAGCGCCGCTAGACTCTGCTTGCCATCACGGCCGGCTCGTCCGATTGCCTGATAATAAGCTTCAAGCGATTCCGGCACATAGGTATGCACGACGAACCGTACATTTGCCTTATCGATCCCCATGCCAAACGCACTCGTCGCACAGATAATCTGCAACTGATCCGATTGAAACTGTCGCTGGATTAGATCGCGTTGGTGCCGATCCAACCCAGCATGATAAAAGGCCGCAGCATGGCCGGCTTTTTGCAATCGTATCGCTAACGTCTCACACGCGGCTCGGGTAGCACTATAAATGATCGTTGGCCCCACCACCTCGTGCAATAACTGATCCAGTCTTAAAGCCTTTTCCTTATCTGTTAAGCCGGTCTCAACGCCAAGGAAAATATTTGGTCGATCGACTGACCCAGCCAAAATTGCTGGCGATTGCATGCTTAGATGTTGGACAATGTCACGGCGAACGGGCTCCGGTGCGGTTGCGGTTAAGGCAAGAATCGCATTTGCTTGCAATTGTTGGCGAACTTGTCCCAGCTGCAAATAAGCAGGTCGAAAATCTGGCCCCCACTGTGAGATACAATGCGCTTCATCTACCACAAATAAGCCTAGGGCCAGTCGTTTGAGCGCCATGAGCACATCAGCGCGTTGTAAAATTTCTGGTGAGACAAAAATATAGTGGTAACTTGCCAATCGTTTGAGAATTTGGGTAAAAGCAACCGGTGGCATTTGCGCTGACAAGGCAATGACCCGTTTTTCTCCAGCTGCTTGCAAACGACCAACTTGATCATTCATCAAGGCAATGAGCGGTTCAACAATTAAACTTGGCTTGTTACTGATCAAAGTCGGCAATTGATAACAGAGTGATTTCCCGCTGCCAGTAGGTAAAATTCCCAGCGTGTCATGTCCATCCAACACCGATTGGATCAAAGCCTTTTGTCCAGGTCGGAATTCTTGAAAGCCAAAATGTTGTTGAAGTTGTGCTTCAAGTTGTGACACGCGGCCACCTCCCTTGAAAACTTAGAATCTGGAACAATCGAATCTGAAAAAAAGTACTTCCAGGAATGGCTGCCAACAATGCCTGATGATCGTAGATTTGCGTCACCCGATCAAGTGCACGGTGAATTTTAAGCGGCACCAAATGCTCAATCGGCAACGTTTCACCCATAATTGCCGCGAGCAACAGATGTTCATTAATCGTGCTTTGCTTACGGTGGCTGCGATGAGCAATTGTTGGCAACGCCATGCCAGCGCGTGCTTGCGCCAAGGTCTGCTGCGCCGGTCGCGAAACGAAATCGCGGGGTCCGCCCCACAACGCCGTCCACATACTCCTAGTATTAGCGAGCTGCTGAACCAGTGCCGCCAGCGCATCGAGTCGTTCAAAGTGAGCCTGCAATGTTGCTGGCATCAGTTGTCCGGCGTAGTCATGGCCAATCATGTTAGCCGCTAGCGTGTCAGCTAATTCAGTCGGCAGTCCTTGAAAAAGGCTGCTTAATGTTGTAACGGCAGCTCGATGATCGACCTGCTGATACCACTGCTTCACAACTTGCTGTGTCGCCCAATTAACACTTATTGGTTGATAAGCACGGTTCGCATAACTCGCCTCAGAAAGCACTTGCACGCCTAAAAAGAACCGCGGTGCGAACACCGGTAAGTTCATCCACGGTTGATAATGTGTCGGTAACGGTAACTGCGTAACTGCTGCTTGCTTGAGATGCTGCCCTTTTTCCGTTAAAATCAAGCCGGTTTCAGTTTCACGCAGCACTCTTTGCACTTTCAACGTCGTGATGGCCGCTGAAAAAGCTTCTTTTGACAGACTTGGATAAAGATGCAACCATTGCAGTTGTTGGTGAATCAAGGCGGCGTAAAGGATTGAAATGGTCTGCTTACCAGTTAAGAGTCCAAAAACAGCCCGCTCACGCCGCGGCTGCTCACTGAAAAATTGAATCACAAAATCGGTCAGCAAAGCTTGTCACCTCATTTCTCAACATTGCTGTTTAAGTGTTATGTATCGTATAAAGGAGTTTGAATATGGCTTTATATGGCAGAGTAGAACGTCCAGAGTGTATTGCTTGCGGCTTGTGTCAGATGTTGGCACCTGCCCTTTTTGATTACGATCAAGCTGGCATTGCTTATTATAAACCAGATCGCAACACCGGCACTGAGCCTTTAAACGATCAGGCCACGATCGACTTTCGATTGGCCTACCAACGCTGCCCGACCCACGCTATCAAACGTAGCGATCACCCGTTCAACGCGCGCCCGTTTTCTGAGACGGGGAAAGCTTAACTGCTATAGTTTCAGATTACGCGAACCAATAGCACGTGATCCGAAGATTGACGTGATTCGTCGCAAGACAATCGATTTTACGCTAAAGAAAAACATCCGTCGCTTAACTAAGCTGACGGATGTTTTTTAGTTGATTGATTAAATCATTAATGACTAGGTTGAATCTCACGCCGAGCTAACCACGGTGCCAAGGCCTTGGCGATCGCGAAGAATGCAACCGAGACCACAATTCCTTTGATTAAGTTGAATGGTACAACGCCGATTAAAACGTAACGCGTCAGCGACATACCAAGGTTAAAATTGAAGACCGCCATGTACATCGGCGTGATCACCAGCCAATTGAGCACACTCATGACAAGTGTCAGGCTTGCGGTACCTAGTACCAGACCTTCAATTTGCCGCAACAAGCTGTGCTTGCCACGAATCGTGTAAACAACTGGAAGCAGGAACCCAACGCTCGCAATGAAAGCTGCCAGATCACCAATTAAATTGACGACCCCGCCGCCTGTTAAAGCAAAATGCACAAGACTCCGGATAAATGCAACGCCGATCCCGCCAGCCGGGCCATATAATAACCCACCAAGCAAAACAACCAGATCTGATAGATCAAGCTTCAGGAACGGGAAAGCAGGAATGATCGGAAATGAAAACATCATCAAAACATACCCGATCGCCGCTAACAACGCGATACCAACCAAACGGTGAACCTTGGAACTACTTGCCATAAAGCATTACCTCCGTGAGGCCGTCTTCCGGAACTTAAAAAGACCTATTCCTCCTTCAGGGGGAATAGGTCTTGATTGAATGTAGATTCAAAAAAGCCCCATCTTCTTCCATCTAGACTATCACTATCGGTACCGGAGTCACACCGGTTCCACCGCATAAGCGGGTCGCGGACTATACCGCCGGTCGGGAATTGCACCCTGCCCTGAAGACGAACCAAGATTATTTAATTAACAGCTTTACTTTAGCAAAGGCGCCGGAAAAGTTCAAGCGTTTGCACTGAAAACGTTAACAATTTCACCAACTACTTATTTTCCGATTCACCCGCTAGTTTTCGCAAGGCTTGCAGTTCTTGCGGCTTGATTGGCCGATGTTCACCTGGCTGTAACCCCACCAAAGTTAAGTTGCCATACGCTTCCCGAGATAGTTTTAGAACTGGGAAGCCGACTGCTTTAAACATCTTTTTAACCTGATGATTCATGCCTTGATGAATGGTCAAAGATACGATCGCCGTTTTTTTAGCCTTATCAGTCGAGATAATGTCTACTTTAGCAGGCGCAGTCATCTTGCCATCAACCTCGACACCTGTTTTGAGCGGAGCCAAGGCAGGTCGATTCGGTACACCTTGAACCTTGGCTACATATTTTTTCTCAAGCGCGTAACGTGGATGCATCAAATGGTTGGCTAAATCGCCATCGTTTGTCATCACAAGTAAGCCGCTTGTATCGTAATCTAATCGGCCAACTGGATAAAGACGCTCAGTAATATCCTTAAAGTAATCGGTGACGACATCACGTCCCTTATTATCTTGAACAGCACTAATCACGCCGCGCGGTTTATAAAAGAGAAAGTAGCGCTTAGCCTCTTTGCCAATCGGCACGCCATCCACTTCGACTTCATCATGCGGACCAATCTTGATGCCCATTTCAGTTTCAATTTGGCCATTAACTTTGACATGGCCAGTTGCAATCAACGTTTCCGCATGTCGACGCGAAGCAATACCGGCATTTGCGATAATTTTTTGAAGCCGTTCAGTTTTGGTTGTCATGTTGTTGATTTTGCTCCATTTTCTTTTCGTCTATAGTAGCTTCCTCTTGATCATCATCGTGCCGAAATGCCGTAAACAAATCAACCTCACCTGTATCGGCAGGCGCATCAGCTAGCGGTGGTAAATCAGCAAGGCGGTTCAACCCAAAATAGTCAAGGAAAAACTGAGTTGTCGCATATAAAATTGGTCGACCAGGGGCTTCTTTTCGGCCTGCCTCTTTGATGAGTTGTCGCGCAGCCAAGGTAGTTAATGCGCCTGAGCTTTGAACACCGCGAATTTCGTCAATTTCAATCCGGGTAATCGGTTGCTGGTACGCGATAATCGCGAGCACTTCTAACGCAGCCTGCGATAATCCCGCAGCTGGCGGCCCGGCAAAATATTTCTTGATTGCAGGTGCGTACGCTGGTTTGGTCAGTAAATAATACCGGTCCGCAAACTGCTGCAATTGCAGGCCACGCTGATCATCAGCAGCCAGCCGTTGTCGATACGCGTCTAATTGCTGTCGCATCGCGCTTTCGCTGATTTCTAAAATGCCGGCCAGCTCACCCAGCGTCACGCCGCTTTCGCCAGCTGTGTAAAGGATTGCTTCTAGTGCTGGCTCCATTAAGCAGCCTCCTTCAAGGTCACTGTGATTGGATCAAATGGCGCCTCTTGTTCACAAATAACCTGATCATTTTTCATCAATTCAAGCAAAGCCAGAAAAGTCGTCACGACTTGCTCAACCGACTGAACCGACAGTAAATCAGCAAAGAGACATTGCCCGCCTTTTTGCAATGTCTGTAGCACTTCGCCGATTCGTTTTTCAACGGATACAGGTTCGGTTTCAATGTGGGCAATGGTTTGGCGAGTGGCTTGTTGTGCCTTCATCACACGCGCCATGGCCGCTTGTAAATCAACTAATTTCACCGAACCTGGCGCAAGTGGCACAGCCATTTTGGCGTCTGGCAATGTGGTTGGCTTGGCATAGGCTTGTGCGCGTTTAGCTTCGCGTGCTTTCAAATCCTTTGCCGCTTCTTGGTAGACTTGATAGGTTAATAATTGTGCCACTAAATCTGCTCGTGGATCTGGCGCATCATCAGGAGCCATCGTTTCGGGTTCAGGTTGCGGCAACAAAAGGCGACTTTTCAAGACCATCAAATTAGCGGCCATGACAAAATAATCGCCGGCCACGTCCAGCGCCAGATCCTGCATTTGATGCAGGTAATCTAGGTATTGAGCGGTGATCTCAGCGATCGGAATGTCGTAAATGTCAACTTCATTCGTCCGAATCAAGTGCCAAAGCAAGTCTAACGGTCCGGAGAAGTCATTCAGCACGAGTGTCAGTGCCATGGTCATCCTCTTTTCGAAACTTGTTAAAGGCGGCGATTAGTGGTGCATGTTCAAGGGCACCCATCAATTTCTTGTTTGGGAAAAGTTCAGTCAGTTCAGTCAACGCGGCAAATGCCGTTGCTTGGTCACGAAAATTAGGTGAAAAGCTTAAATGCCGCACCAAAACAAAGTCAGCACTTAGTTCAATGCCAACGACACCAACAAAATCATTCTTATGTTTGTATAGATACAACGCATGGGAATCATCTTCGGTGTACATCTTGAGTTCTGTCTTTAAATGCCCGACATCTTTCAGATCCGGAATAAAAGACAACAATCCCATCGCGATCTTCTCATAGTCGTTTTTGTATTTAACCAGCATGTTTGCCTCCAAGAGATACTCTCGTAACACTCTATCATAGAAACGCGGCAGTAGCAAAGGGCAGAGCGTGAACGTATGTGTCAAGTTTTTCTCGGTTCTACGCTAATCAAGTTTAATCCTATTGTCCGATTTGGCTCCGCGGCGATTCGGGGTGGCGACCGCGCAGCTAGAGTGGTGGGCACCACTGAGCCCATCGCCGCTCCGCCAACGCTCTGCTTTCTATCTTAGTATTCGAGCTAGACTGCCCATGGCAATGCTGATGGCCACAATCTCTTAGTCATCAAACATATTCTTAGAAAGGAACACCCTGTCAAAATAGCTACCCGCGCGGATGCGTTTTATGATAGACCGCAACCAGATGTTGATTGCTTAAATGGGTGTAAATCTGGGTCGTGCTGATGTCGCTGTGGCCGAGTAGTTCTTGAACCACGCGCAGGTCAGCACCGTTTTCGAGCAACCTTGTCGCAAAGCTGTGACGAAGAGTGTGCGGTGTGACATCTTTTTCAATGCCGATACTTGCAATATATGCTTTGAGGTTCTTCCAGATCCCTTGGCGAGTCATTGGCCCACCGTGAAAATTGACAAAAACGTTTTTAGGTTGTACTCGTTTGAGTAATTTGGGTCTGGCCTCTTGCAGATAGCGATCCACCCATTGTGTGGCTTGCGGACTAATGGGAACCAGTCGTTCTTTGTCCCCTTTACCAGTCACTTGAAGTAGATTCATTGCCAAATGCAATTGATCAAGACGTAAATCAACAACTTCTGAAACCCGTAACCCAGTAGCATACATCAACTCAAAAATAGCGCGATCACGTAATCCCAATGGCTTGTCGGTATCTGGTTTGGCCATCAAAGCATCGACTTCTTGACTCGACAACGTTGCTGGTAAATGTTGGGCACGTTTTGGGGTGTCAATCTTGGTCATTGGATCAGCTGAAATTGCCCCTTCACGCAGTAAAAACCGATAAAACTTGCGTAAAGCAGAAATCATGCGGCTAACTGAAGCAGGTGCCTTGGTGGCATTCTGCTCCTTTAAAAAGGACTGGATGGTACCGAACTCCTCGGGAAATGTCCTTCTTTTTCGGGCCGCTAGCCAAGCCGAAAAAGTGATCAAATCCTGCTGATAGCTAGTTTGGGTGGCTTTTGCCAATCCGCGTTCAACATTTAGATAATGAATAAAATCCGCGATCAACCCATGCATGATGTTACTCCCGAGACGCCTTGGCTGCGGCCGTCAAAATCGTATACCCAGCTTCCTCTTTCACTAAGCCAGCCTTCAACAAATGGCCCAGTGCGCGCTTAAAGGCGCCTTTACTGATGCCAAAGGTTTGCTTAATTGCTTCAGGATCACTCTTATCCGTATAAGCAATTTTTCCTGAAGGATCATGCTGCAAAACTGCCAAAATCATGCCAGCATCATCACCGATGGCCTGATAGGCACGTGGTTTTA
Organism: Lacticaseibacillus sp. 30; assembly: GCF_053819265.1. Classification (NCBI taxonomy): domain Bacteria; kingdom Bacillati; phylum Bacillota; class Bacilli; order Lactobacillales; family Lactobacillaceae; genus Lacticaseibacillus; species Lacticaseibacillus sp. 30. Next base: position 129,846 of record NZ_JBSOQX010000001.1, on the reverse strand, counting down.
GCGACAAATTCAGCTCGCCATTGGCACTAACCCCGATCACGCGAGCATGCAAAATTTGCCCAAGTCGCGGTTCAGCATCGCGCTCACTTGGATGGATAAAACCCAAATAAAAATCATCGGTCAAGACACGCGTTCCAGCCATCTTCAACCGATAAGCCGTGGCAGTAACATCAGCATTCATCTGTTCAGGCTTCGCGCGATTTGCAACCGCGTGGATGATACTTTCATCAGCCAGATTGCCCCACATCCGGTCTTTTTTGTCGACTGTTAAGGCAACCATTAATTGATCGCCTTTTTGCGGCCATAAACGGCTGATTTCAGGTAACTGGTCTTCACTGACCACAATATCTTTGTCTGGTAAGCCAATGTTCACAAATACCCCAAGATCCTTACGCACTTCGACTACTTTCGCAAAAGCGTAATGGTCGCGGCCAACTGTCGGAACTTTTGTGGTTAAACGAGCCTGCCCTTGCTTATTTTCATAGGCAAAACCCTCAACATCACTGCCAACTTCTGGAAGTTCAGCCAACTCACTGCGATCAATGGCCAAAGTGACGCCATCATGCTGAGCAAAGACTTCCGTGTCATTGTGATCCGTCACTTGTGCGGTGACAATACTGCCATTAAAATTCATTTATTTTTCTCCTTAAACCAGCGCCATAGTTGCCGGTCATTAATGTCCAGGAACAAGATTAAAAACGGTCAAGATAACATAGGTGAGGCCACTGGCGATCACCGGTCCAGCCGCAATGCCCTTTAAGAACACGACGCCAATAATTGTGCCAAAAACCAATGCCACAGTCATTTCCGGGCTCATTGCCAGCAGACCGACACCCTTTGCCGACAAAACAGCGACTAAAACGCCGCACCCGATCGCAATCCAGCCAGCCGGACTTTTAATGACATTAAGAAGCTCTTTAAAGCCGATCTCACCGGTTGCAATTGGCACCATGATAGCGGCTGAAATCACAGTCACGCCCCAATTGATCCCTTGCGTCTGAAGCAATTTCAAAAAGTTTTGAGTTTGCGGGATCAGCTTGAGAACCATCACAGCACTGACCCCAATTATCAGGCTTTTATTTTTGCCGACAATTGCAATTGCTAAAATACCTAGTAAAAAAAGCCAACTCTCCACAAGTGTTCCCTCCATCATGATGCTGACCAAACTGCCAGCGTTATCGCTTACGAGATTGCATACTGTTTCTTATTATAAGCCACTCGCACGCACCTGACGACCTCTGCTCATACATTTATCAGTAAGTTGCTCAAAACAGGCAACGGTAGTGTTTTTTTGGAAGAAAAAACTCCCAAGTTTCCTTGAGAGTTTTTCCTAACCTTTAACAGGTCATTTTGAAGATTAAAGGGCGTTGGTAGCACCTTTGTAGATGATCCCACGACGGGAGTCAACAGTAATGATCTGGCCATCGGAGATGACGCTGGTAGCATTTTCAGCACCAACAACAACTGGGATACCCATAGCAATACCAACAACAGCTGCGTGACTGGTCAAGCCACCGGTTTCAACAACCAAGGCAGCTGCTTTTTCGATTGCTGGCAAGTAATCTTTGTCAGTCGTCTTAACAACCAGAATGTCACCCTTTTGCATCTTAGCAGCAGCTTCTTGAGCGTTGCTTGCGATGACTGCCTTACCAATCGTGGATTCGTCGCCGACACCTGAGCCTTGAACCAGCTTGGAGCCAATGAGTTGAACCTTCATTACGTTGGTTGTACCAGATTCACCAACAGGAACACCGGCAGTGATCAAGATCAGATCGCCTTCCTTAGCAAAGCCAAGGTCTTGGGCCTTCTTGGTTGCCAAGTCGAACATAGCATCGGTGTTAGCAGGCTTTTCAGCAATGATTGGGTAAACGCCCCAGTTGACCATCAGGCCGCGTTGGGTCTTTTCGCTGAAGGTAATGGCAAGAATGTCAGCCTTCGGACGATACTTGGAAATCATGCGGGCAGTGTAGCCGGATTCGGTCGCAGCAACAATGGTCTTAACCCCTAAGTTGCGAGCCGTGTGTGCAACACTTTGGCCAACAGCTTCGGTGACGTTCTTGTTACTGTATTCCTTCAATGCGAAGGCATCCTGATCCATCATCGCTGCTTCGGTGTATTCGTCAATCCGAGCCATTGCAGCAACGGATTCAACCGGATAGTCACCATTAGCAGATTCGCCAGAAAGCATCGTTGCATCGGTGCCATCAAAGACGGCATTGGCAACGTCGTTTACTTCGGCACGGGTAGGACGTGGGTTTTCTTGCATGGAATCCAACATTTGTGTAGCCGTGATAACCGGCTTACCCAAAGAGTTGCACTTCTTGATCAAGCGCTTTTGAACGATCGGAACATGTTCAAATGGAATTTCAACACCCATGTCGCCACGAGCAACCATTAAGCCATCGGAAACCTTCAAGATGTCATCAATGTTGTCGATGCCTTCTTGTGATTCGATCTTAGGGAAGATCTGAACATTAAGTGCGTTCTTTTCTTCAAGGAGTTCACGAATGTCTAAAACGTCTTGAGGCTTACGAACAAAGGAAGCAGCAATGAAGTTGATCCCGTTGTCCAAGCCGAAACGAATGTCATCGGAGTCTTTTTCCGTAATCCCAGGCAAGTTGATGGCAACACCAGGAGCGTTGACACCCTTCTTACCACCAAGGACACCGTCGTTTTGAACAACGGTAACGAGTTCACGGTTCTTTTCGTCCTTTTCGGTGATCTTCATGTCAATCAAGCCATCATCAAACAAAACATGGCCGCCAACGTGAGTGTCATCATAAAGGCCAGGATAGGTAACAGCAACTTTTTCCTTGGTGCCTTTCAGACTTGCATCCATGGAGATGCGAACTTTGTCACCGGTGTGAAAATCGATCTTACCATTCGGGGTATCTTCAAGAGTTGTCCGAATTTCGGCACCCTTCGTATCCAGCATGATACCAACGGTCTTACCCGTGATCTTTTCAGCTTCGTGAACCATGTTCATCCGTGCCAAATGCTCTTCATGATCACCATGTGAGAAATTGAAACGGAAAACGTTGGCACCCGCTTCAATCAACTTAACGATGATATCAGTGGTGTTACTTGCAGGTCCAAGCGTGCTGACGATCTTGGTTTTTTTCATAAGTGAAATCGCTCCTTGAAATTATTTAAACAGACGTTAATGTCGTTTGTTTACGAGATTAAAATGTTAACTCTTCCGCTAAGGTGTAGAGCGAAAGTTCTGCGTGATGCTTGGCATCAAACAAGGTCCGAACATCATGTGCCGTGATCTTGTTATTCTCAATGCCGACAGCCAAAGCGCCTTTGCCTTGCAACAAAAGTTCAACCGCGTATGAACCCATTTGTGAAGCCAAAACGCGATCACGTGCGGACGGTGCACCGCCACGAACAATGTGTCCCAGAACTGTCGAACGTAATTGGAAATCGCCATGTGCGGCTAATTCCTTGGCAAATTGATCAGCGTGCATCACGCCTTCTGCCAAAAGAATGACCGCATGCTTTTGACCACGTTCACGAGAACTTTGCAACTTCGACGCAATTTTCTTAACGTCAAAGTCGTGTTCTGGAATGATGACATCCTCGGCACCACCGGCGACGCCCGACCAAAGGGCAATGTCCCCAGCTTCACGACCCATGACTTCAATGACAAAGGTTCGTTCATGTGAAGCCGCGGTATCGCGAAGACGGTCAACAGCTTCCACAACTGTATTAACGGCAGTGTCAAAGCCAATCGTGAAGTCCGTGTAAGGAATATCGTTGTCGATCGTTCCTGGCAGGCCAATGGTGTTGAAACCGTGACGCGTCAAAGCTAGTGCACCGTGATAAGAACCGTCTCCGCCGATGACGACCAACGCCTCGATGCCAAACTTGTTTAATTGTTCGACCCCGCGCAACTGGCCTTCTTCTTGCGCAAATTGTGGATAACGTGCGGAATATAACATGGTCCCGCCGCGTTGAATCTTATCACCGACAGTTGATTCATTCATTTTGAAAATGTCGCCGGCAACTAACCCAGCAAATCCATAATTGATGCCATATACTTCAAGGCCTTCGTGCATCGCCTTGCGAGCAACAGCGCGGACCGCGGCGTTCATGCCAGGCGCATCCCCGCCACTGGTCAAAATACCAATGCGTTTCATTATTTCACCTCATGCATATTCTTTTGCGATTTGTCCCATCACAAATACTCATTGAGTTTACCACTTTTCAGAAACAAAGTCCCTGAAAATGAGAACATTTTACAATTTTCTCTATTCTTCTTGTCGTTTTCGCAACACCACATTAGCCGCACCAAACCGCGATTCAAGATCAGCCATCAAGCTGGTGTCAGCAGTGACCCAGTATCGCTTATCTAACAAAACACTCTCCTTGCTGGTCGTGTCGACAGTGATAACCGGAATTGGTCCATGGGCAGTTTGCAATTTTTTCAGTAAATCGGTCCGGGCGTCAACATTATCCGCATCCAAGCGAATAAATAACTGTGCTTTTGGTAAGGCCTCAAGTAACGGTGCGGCATCTTGAATCCGGTTCACAATGAGTTGCAAGTCGTCATTGCGTTTTTCAACTCGCCCGTTCACTAGTACCACCATGTCGGTCTCAATTTTTTCTAATGTTGGATATAGATTGGGAAAAACCGTCAGCGAAACGGTGCCAGTCGCATCCTGTCCATCCACAAACGCCATAGGCTTCCCAGTTTTGGTCCGGATCCGCTTAATGTGTCGAACCAGAAGCAAAATATCAACCGTGCGACCTTCTGCTAAATCCACCACATTGACTAATGTGTATTGCGTTTTCAAAGGGGCATATTTGTCAACCGGATGACCAGAAAGGTAAACGCCTAAAACATTAGCCTCTTCTTCAAGCCGTTCGCCTGCCGGCATTTCCGGCACCACAATCGGTTTAGGCGCTAGCACTGAAAATAGCCCAACATCATTGCCAGCAAGTTTAACCGAGTTGATTAATTCATCTAAGTTCGCAATTGTCTGTGCCCGGTTATCATCAAAGCTATCAAAGGCACCGGCAAGAATCAATGGTTTGAAATTATCTGCCTTTAACCACTTCGGCTCGAGGCGCTGTAGTAAATCGCGAAAATCTTTAAACGGGCCATTTTTACGAGCGGTAAAAATGGCTTCGGAAAAGTCACGGCGCATCCCTTTGACAGACAAAAGTCCAAAGCGAATCTTCCCGTCGCTCAACTTAAAGCCACCATTGCTGGTGTTGATGTCAGGACCTAATAAAGCTACCTGACGCGCTTTGGCTTCTTGTACGTAAGTCCGGAGCTTCGGCAAATTATTCATACTAGCATTCATCAATGCCGCAAAAAAGGCGGCTGGATCATGCACTTTTAAATACGCTAACCAAAATGCGACCATACTATAAGCAACTGCGTGAGAACGATTGAAGCCGTAATTCGCAAATCGATCAATATAAGCATAAACCGTTTTGGCAGTCGCCTCAGGGAATCCTTGCTTGACCGCACCTTCAATGAATTTATCCTGTTCGGCTGCCAGCACTGATGATTTCTTCTTACTCATGGCCCGCCGCAACAAATCCGCCTCGCCAAGACTGAACCCGCCCATGACACTGGCCACCTGCATGACCTGCTCCTGATAAACCAAGACACCATAAGTCGGTTTCAAAATCTTCTCCAAGGCCGGATCAGGATAAGCAATCGGTTCTTGCCCATTTTTGCGGGCAATGAACGTGTCGATGTTTTCCATTGGACCTGGACGATACAAGGCGTTGACAGCCACAACATCTTCAAAATCAGTTGGCCGCAGTTTGCGCAAAACATTTTTGATACCAGCAGACTCGAATTGAAAAACGCCGTTAGTATCACCGCGGGCAAACAAAGCGAGTGTCGGTTGATCATTCAGCGGAATCTGTTTTGGATCAAACGTCCGGCCAGTATCACGGGTGACAAAATGACTGGCGGCGGCTAAAATATTGAGGTTTTTCAAACCCAGAAAATCCATTTTAAGCAGGCCAAGGGCTTCAACATCATCTTTGGGTACCTGCGTCTGTTCAAGACCATCGCCACTGGGTTGCAAGGCAACGGTGTCAGTTAGTGGTTCTTCAGAAAGCACAATCCCGGCTGCATGCGTGGAATAATGTCGCGGCAACCCCTCCAATGCTAAAGCGGTTTGAAACAGCATGCGATTTTTTGGTGAATCGGCCACCAAATTTTTCAACGGCTGACTCTGATCGTATGCTGTTTTTAAATCCATGTGCAACAAGTTTGGAATTGCTCTGCTCCAAGTATTACTTTCAAACTGACTCATGCCGAAAACGCGTGCCACATCTCTGATCGCCTGTTTCGCGCCGAACGTCCCAAAAGTAATAATCTGAGCCATGTGATTTCGGCCATATTTGTCATGGACATATTGAATCAGCTCGCCACGGCGGTTATCAGGAATGTCCAAATCAATATCAGGCATTTGCGCTCGAGCAGGATTCAGAAACCGTTCAAACAGCAGATCATAAGCAATCGGATCGACTTCTGTAATAGCCAGCGCGTAACTGACCAAGGAGCCCGCAGCTGATCCTCGCCCAGCCCCAGTCATAATATTGACCTTGTGAGCGTAATTCATCACATCCCAAACCACCAGAAAGTAATCAGCAAATCCCATTTTGATAATGACATCCAGTTCATATTGCAAACGCTGCTGATAGGTTATCGGAATCGGCTGATCGTGAAAACGGTTAGCGAGGCCTTCTTGAGCCAGTTTGGTCAGGTAATCTTTAGACGCAAGCTGATCTGGCGTTTGATAATGAGGTAGCTGCGGCTGCTTGAACGTAATCGTCACATCCGTTTGATCCGCTATCTGAGCCGCGTTGTCAACTGCCGCCTGTAGTCCAGCAGCAACAAAAGGTGCACTTGCATCTGCTGGCGGTTTTAACCACCACGGCCCAGCATCGGTTAAAACTGGGTCACGAAAATTCAACTGACTACCATCACCAATCGCTGCCATCACTTTTTGCGTAAAAGCATCAGTCGGATCACGATACAGTACGTTACCTAACGCCATTAGGTGAAGTTGCTGACTAGTCGCAAATGCCGGCAATGGCGTATCTAAATGAGCCTCATCCAGACCAACATACACCGCTTCCGGCTGTTTATTATCAAGCTCCTGTAAAAAAGCGACAGCTCTGTCGTGATCGTTAGCAGCAACTGCCGCCGAAAATGGTGAATCCGGTAAGGTGATGGCGACTAAGCCTGTCAAAGGCAATAAGTCCGCAAAGGCCACCGGCGAAGTTGCTAGCATAATCTGCGTGGAGATCTTAAGTAACTGATGGTAGCCCTGATTATTTTTGGCAATCACTAAAAGTTTGGCATCATCAATCGCGATCTGCATGCCTAATAACGGCTTCAAGCCAGCCGCTTTCGCCTGTCGATAAAACTCGACTAAACCATAAACAACATTAGTGTCCGTTAAGGCAATGGCCGAATAACCGCGTGATTTTGCTGCGCTGATAAGATCCGACAGTGCCAACGGGCTGTGTAATAAGGTATAATTGCTATGAACCTGTAATTGGGTAAACGTCATCTTGCCACCTCGCTTCTATTATACCGGAAATACTCACAATTTCAGTTGAATTCGCTTGTGGTCGTGGTAAGATGACGACAGAAAAGAGGGATTCCATGCGTTATCTACCTACTATTATCTGGGGCGTGATCCTCGGCCAAGTTGTCGGCTTCCTGATCAGCGCCTTGAGCGGCGGCAGCTACGACCCGAAGACAAGCGCGATTATCAGTGTGATCTTCGTTGTCATTTTATTCTTCTTCCCGCCAATCATGCAGCATTTTGCAAAACCTGCGGAAAAACCAGAACATTAATTAAATCGTCAATGACGTCAAAGTGCCCGATTATTGCTAGACTGGCATGTCTAACAATAACCGGGCACTTTGCATGTGCTGACGTTTTTGGAATGAGTGACGCAAGCTTATTTTGTCACATACAGGTAAAGTGCTGTGGTGGAATAACCAACATCAATTTTGACGCCGTGACTCTTGATTGTGCTAATGGTCGTCGCATTGTTTTTAGACTTAGCATCCTTCGTCAATTTCTTAAATTGCGAGAAAACTGACTTGGCATCAGCACCGACCGAAGTTGTGAGTAACCCGAAGTCAGTGGCAAACGTCTGCATCTTCTTGCTGTTTTTCAAAACTGATAATGGTACCACAACGGCAAACCCCATTGCCTTGCCATCAACAATACTTGCGCGATAATCGCCGCTTGCTGATTTTAAGATTGAATGAATGCCCGTCTTCGCCGTTGCCGGCAGTTGGGAGGCTTTGGTATTGGCATTGGCCTGAGCCATCAGTGTCTTCAATTGCTGTGCTTGCTGAGCCATTGCCATCTTCTCAGTTGGACTCATGGTCGCAGCGTTCTTTTGAGCATTGGCACTTGCAGCCTGTGCCTGTTTTAGCTTGGCTTGATCCGCTTTAGGTAGACTGGATACCGCCAGCATTTGATTAAACTTTGCCGCAATCGTGCTATAAGTTCCGAGCGATTGACCAGCTTTCACCGTGACGTTAGTTTGCATGCTACCGGCTTTTAGGTTCACCTTTTGAGCCACATCGCTAACGGGCACATTGACCACAAACGTGCCTGAATTGACTGGCACACTGCCTTTTCCGGCATCACTTGTATAACTGACGCGATCCACACCGCGGGCCGTCCCTTTAACAATGGCGACCAGTCCGTCACGCCCGTATGAGGTTTTGGTAGTGCTTAATTGTTGGCCGCAACCTGCTAGCACGAATGCCAATAAGCCGACCATGGTATATTTCCAAATTTTCATTAAACCGAACAATCCTTTCGCTATGCACAATTCAATAACGACCAACAGCATAAGCGTTCCTTCGCTGCTTGACAAGCGAGATATGACTCACTGTCACATTGACGGTAAAACATTAAAGTTTTGATCAGCAGTTGCCTTGATTAATGGGTGTTCCTGCAAATAATCGGCAATCAATTCGGTCATATCTTTTTGATTTTCTCGGATGACTTTATCAGGACCAAACATTTTAAAATTACCGCCACCAGCCGCACGGTATTGATTAACCGCCACATCATAAGTCTGAGTGGGCTGTACTGGCGCACCGTGATAAAGCAGCCGAGTTACTCGACTGCCCACGGGCTGATGAATATCCAAAGTATAATCAATGCCCTGATACATGTCATAATTGTAATGCTGAGGTTTTGGCCGCTCAAATCGGGGCGTCACCGTCAACTTGCCATCAGCATCTAGCGAAAAATATTCGGCACACTGTTCCAGAGCTGCTTTTAAATCAGCGCCGGTTAACCGCAACACAGCTAGCGTGTTGGGATAAATGTAATTCGTGACGACATCCCGCATGTCGATGGTTTCACCAAACCCTCGCCCTTCATTGTTAAACAAAGCTGTGCCCGAAATGTCAGTATCGGTGCTGGCCATTTGTACTTTTTGAATAAACTCAATGTACGGCACCTCATGAACCCGCGCAGCAAATGGATCCTGAATGCGCATATCCCCTTCAACATGAGCTAATGGCTGGTCTAACCAAGTTTCAACAGTTTGATTCAGATCAGCCGCTGACTGCAAAATGGTTGGGCTCGCAATTGATCCGCCTGTTTTGACTAACACGGCTTTGCTAGCAGTAACTTGGTAACCGCTCGCTGTCTGATTTAAGTCAAGTGTGATCTTACCGATCGCTTCCCCGCGGTAACCTGGCTGGGTGATTGGCACACCGTTAACTAATCCGGCCAATTGTCGATGTTGATGACCCGTGACTAAAGCATCAATCCCCGGTACTTGGGTCAGCGCATATCCGACATTTTCGCCAGTTAATGGCTCAGTCGGCTGACCGGTCTGCAAGTTACGCTCAAAACCGCCATGATAAGCAACAATCACAACGTCAGCTTGTTGACGCAACAATGGGACATAGTGCTTGGCAGTCGCTACCACATCTTGAAAAGCCAAGCCGGCAATATGGGCCGGTGCTTCCCAATGTGGGATGTAGTTCGTTGTCAAACCCAGAATGGCAATTTTGACCCCTGAGCGCTCAATCAATTGATAAGGCGCCCCAAATGCTGGTTGACCATTTTCGGTGATATTAGCGTTGATGGTTGGATAGGTCAATGTCTTCAACGCTTGCCGCAAATAGTCGCTGCCGTAATTAAACTCATGATTGCCGATAATGCCGGCATCATACCCAACCTCGTTATACAGTCGCGTCAACTGATCTGGCTGCTTGCTGATCTTCGCAACGTAATAGGCCAGTGGTGATCCTTGAAGCCAATCGCCATTTTCAATCGTCACAACTGGTCCTTCAGCTGCTGCCTTCTGAGCATCAAGCACCGTTTTGGCCTTGGCTAATGAAAAAGGCAAATCCTGATCCCGTTTCACATAATTAGTTGGCAAGACAAAACCATGCGTGTCACTTGTCGATAGAATGGTTAGTTTCATTTTTTCCCTTTCTTTTCCGAATCATCAGCAGCCAGATCAATCATTTTTTCAACTAACAGTTTTTGTAAAACAGCATTAATGGCCATTGTCACAATGGCATGCTGGGTTGTCGTCATATCTGGTTTATTGACGCGGCTAATGGTTAAACCATCGCTAAAATCCGAATTTGCCTGCTCAATTGCGCTGCTAAAAGTGAGAATAAACGCATCGTAAGCTTGCGCAACCGGCCGATTGGCAAGTGAAAATTGAATACCTGCCGCAATAGCATCCAACGCAAAAACTGGCTTTAGCATCGCAATGACTAAAATATTGGCTAATTGTTCTGGACGATACTTTTTCTTAAGCGGGGCTTTAATAACCCCCTTTTTAACATAATTATTGACCATCGTGGATGTGATCTCGCCAAACCCCAGCGGTGTGACAATATCATTGACATACTGGATCACTTGATCCATATACAAGTCAAATTGGGGCAGATCAGTCCAGCGCGGAAACTGCGCCTCTTGAAGTTGCCCTAGATAATCGGCAAATTGTTCGTTATCAGCCATATGCTGCCACCTCTTTCAAGAAGAGTATACCATGTGAGCTAGACTTGATAACCATTCGTGGACCGATTGATGCTAATATTTTACCCAATGATCAAAGTACAGCCTTCATTGGTAAGGTCGCTTATGTTCCGACTTCTAGCTGCTCGTACTCACGCTCACCATAACGCGTGCACCTGCCCAGAAACTTACTCCGTTCACCATAACGCGCTCGCCAGCCCAGAAACCTGCGTGTAAGGACCTTGAACGCAATGACCACAGTGCGGTCATCATGTTCAGGGCCACTTACACGCCGGTTTCTAAACGGGCTGGCGAGCGCTCACACACAAAAAGCCAACACCTAAGATGTTGGCTTTTGATTATGCATTTGCGTTATCGTCGGACTTCTTAACCACTTGTGCACCCTTGTAGTAACCCTTAGGTGAAACGTGGTGGGAAATGCGGTATTCGCCGGTCGCTGCGTCGAATTGCAAGTTAGGCACATTCAACTTGATATGACCGCGGCGCATACGCTTCTTGGTCTTTGACGTTCTGCGTGCTGGAACTGCCATGAGCGGAAAACCCCTTTTTTAGTAAGATTTCTAAACAACTTTATACGGTTGATGATCAAAATGCAAGTCCAATCATCATCACGCGTGGACAGAATGCTATCTGTCACAGCAACGATAATCATACATGAAAAGGCGCGTCAAGGCAAGGGTCTTTACAGAAAAAATCAGTTGCCAGCCGGTTTAAGCTTTGACCGGTACTGTTTTTGCCTTAAATTGCAACTGATCGTCCGCAACCGTGATGACGACTTCTTGACCCGGCATCACAGTCCCGCGAATCAATTCTTTAGCCAGCGGCGTTTCAACCGCACTCGTAATTAACCGCTGCAGTGGCCGGGCACCAAACGCTGGCTCATACCCTTTATGGGCCAACCACTCCTGCGCTGCCGGTGTGATATCAAGCGATATCTGTTGATCGGCCAACCGCGTGCCTAATTGCTTGAGATCCTTCACAGCGATCTTTTCAACATCTGCTAATGATAGTGGGTTGAACATGATAATATCATCAATCCGATTCAAAAATTCAGGCTTAAAGGCTTTGCCGACCAATTGCCGCACATTATCCTTGGCTTGTTGGCTAACGGTGCCGTCTTCTTGCACACCGTCCAGCAAGTACTCGGAGCCTAAATTGGACGTCATGATGATAATCGTATTTTTGAAATCGACGGTACGTCCCTGACCATCTGTCAAACGACCGTCATCTAAAACTTGTAGGAGGATATTGAAAACGTCCGGGTTAGCTTTTTCAATTTCGTCTAACAAAACAATGGTATATGGGTTGCGGCGAACTGCTTCAGTCAACTGGCCGCCTTGTTCGTAGCCGACATAACCAGGGGCCGCCCCGACTAATCGCGACACACTGGCTTTTTCCATGTATTCGGACATATCAATTCGCACCATGTGTTTTTCTGAATCAAATAAATCTTCTGCCAATGCTTTAGCAAGTTCTGTTTTGCCGACCCCAGTGGGACCAAGGAACAAGAAGCTGCCAAGTGGCCGACTTGGATCTTGTAAACCGGCCCTGGATCGCAAAACAGCATCCGAGACAGCGCTGACGGCTTCATTTTGGCCAATGACACGTTGGTGCAGATTATCTGCCAAATGCAATAACTTCTGGCGGTCACCTTCAACCAACTTTGCTACTGGAATACCGGTTTCCCGCGAAATCACCGCAGCAATTTCATTGGCTGTCACGCTTTCTTGAACTAGCCAAGATTGCGGACGATCGCTGTGTTCCATCGTCTGCAGCTCTTTTTCCAACTGAGGAATCGTGCCATGTTGCAAACGCGCGGCGGTTTCAAGATCGTAGCGACTTTGGGCATCTTCCAATTCATGCTTGGCTTTATCAATCGCCGACTTCTTCTCGTTAAGTTGACGAATATCTTTCTTTTCTGCTTCCCACTGAGCCTTGAGCTTATTTGTTTTCTCTTTTAAGTTGGCCAATTCAGCGTCAGCATCTGCTAATCGCTTCTTGCTGGCAGGATCAGTTTCATTCTTCAGTGCTTGCTGTTCAATTTCCAACTGCATCTGTTTGCGCTCTGCCACATCCAGCTCAGTCGGGCGGGAGTTCATTTCCACGTTAATTGTGGCACAAGCCTCGTCCACCAAATCAATCGCCTTGTCAGGCAAAAACCGATCCGTGATATACCGATTGGACAAAGTAGCTGCAGCGACCAACGCGGTATCATGGATCCGAACTTTATGAAAAATTTCGAATCGTTCCTTCAGACCCCGCAAAATACTGATCGTATCTTCAACACTAGGTTCCTGAACCAGCACCCGTTGGAACCGACGCTCAAGGGCTTTGTCTTTCTCGATGTTTTCCCGGTACTCGTCCAGTGTCGTGGCACCGATCAGATGCAATTCACCACGGGCCAGCATCGGCTTCAGCAAGTTACCAGCATCCATGGAGCCTTCTGCCTTACCAGCACCGACAATATTGTGAATTTCATCAATAAAAAGAATGATTTGGCCTTCACTCTTTTTGACTTCTTTTAAGACCGCCTTCAAGCGTTCCTCGAACTCACCGCGATACTTCGCGCCGGCAACAAGACTTCCCATATCAAGTGAGATGATAGTTTTATTCTTCAGATTGTCAGGCACATCATTTTTGACGATCCGCTGGGCTAAACCTTCTACAATGGCGGTTTTGCCGACCCCCGGTTCCCCAATCAAAACTGGATTGTTTTTAGTTTTGCGACTCAAAATACGAATGACATCGCGAATTTCTTCATCACGTCCGATGATGGGATCCATCTTGCCACTGCGCGCTTCTTTTACAAGATCGGTACCGTACTTTTCCAAACTCTTATAAGAGGCTTCGGCATTTTTGCTGGTTACTTTTTCACCACCGCGCAGGTTCTCAATCACCTGTCGTAATCGCTTTGCATCAACCTTGGCATCGTTCAACAAGAATTGGGTGATCGGGTTGTAGCGTTGTTGATAAAGGGCGAGCAAGACTGCTTCTGTAGAAATATAGGTATCGCCAAATTCATCCTTCACGCTGTTGGCATCTGTCAGTAGCTGCGACAGGTTTTGGGACATGCTTTGTCCGTATGCGCTAGCGCCTTCAACGACAGGCTCTGCTTCCAGTGCCGCATCAATCGCAGCATTCAAGCCCTGCACATTCACACCGGCTTCACGATAAATCTGTTCAGCCAATTGATTAGGCTGCACCAGGCTTTTCATGACATGTGGGATGTCAATTTCTTGATGACGGCGAACTTGGGCAATTTGTTGTGCCGCGCCAAGTGCTTCGGCAACGGCTTGCGTAAAATTATCTGGGTTCATGAATACGGATGCCTCCCTGAAAAATATCGTCTTACATTATAGTTTTCATTTTCACAATACGACATTGGTCAGTTAAGGTCAAACTATTTTTTAAATTTCATGATGATTTAAAAAAATCGTAGGAAGCCCGTCGCTGTGTTGCTTGCACAACTGAGCCTCAGGTGGCCTAGATTGCTCCGTTTTGGCACTACGGTCTTTAAAATCGCATTAAATAATCTATGTGAAGGCAAAAAGGAACAATTTTCCAATCGTACAATCGAAAAATTGTTCCTTTTATTTGTTTATTTGTCTGACTGAGAATTTTGTCACGGGCTCCTCTATTGACAGCTAGGTACGACAGTTCAATCCTCAAAGGTCTATTTTTTGGTATCCGTCGCATCCGTTGACGGTTCCTCTTTTGGTGCTTGAACTGGCTTAGGGGCTGGCTTGTCAGTTTTATTGGATTTTGTCAGCTCCGTGATCCGTTGTTGCAACTCACGAATCTGTTTTTTAGCACTCGAAACGGCACTGGTTGAGATCAACCAGGTCACAACGGCACCTATCAACACGGAAACCGCAATAATCACTATCAACGGCCACTTTAGCTGAATACCGAAGAAATTAACCGAAACGTCTTGCCCATTCAACAAGGCAAAAACAATTAAAATCAATGCCAGAACTAACCCAATAATAAAACGTTGTTGACCCTTCATACGACCTACCCCTTTACTTCTTATTAAACATACCAGCAGCTAACCAATCGCCCAAATGCGGGAACAAGGTATAAAAATCTGCGCCAAGATTCATAAACCACGGTGCATTGATTTCCCGAACTGGTCGACCAAATGTCGCTACAATTCGCCGCGCTAATTTATCTGGATCCAAAACCAGCCAAGAAACGCTAGCCAAATAGTCTAACGCATTGGCTTCGCTAAAGAAATTCGTGGCAATTGGTCCCGGATTAACCGTGGTCACCTTAACACCGAATGGCTTCAATTCAAGACGTAAGCCATTACTATACCCAAGCACCGCAAATTTGGTTGCTGAGTAGATAGCTGACTTAGGCGTCGCCATTTTTCCAGCCATTGAAGCAATGTTAATGATTTGTCCTTGCTGACGCGTGACCATATCGCGACCCAGCAACTTCGTCAGATACATCATCCCCAGCACATTCACCCGAAACATGCGCTCTACTACCTGCATATCGGTATCGAAGGCTGTTTCAAAATGACCAAACCCAGCGGCATTCACCAGAATATCAACTGGCCCAACCGTTTCGTGAATTTGATCAACGGTCGCTTCAATTGCAACTGGGTCAGCAACATCAACAGGGAAAGCATAAGCTGGTCGGCCGGAAAGCGTGCTGGCCTCTGCCTGTGCTTGACGTAATTTCTCCCGCCGCCGCGCCAAAAAGACAACGGTTGCGCCTTGCCTTGCTGCCTCAAGTCCAATCGCCTTGCCTAAGCCTGACGATCCTCCAGAAATAACCACCGTCGGATGTTGGTTCATCATGATTTCCTCCTCTGTTTTGATATTCACTTGCTACCGCTGAGCTTTATGATTTAACTGTGACAGCAGGTTCCGATTGTTTACTCCGAAATGGAATGTTAATTTCCTCGAAGTCTTTGACAACATGCGTATTTGGAAAAATCTGCCGCGCCGTTTTTTCCAACATCGCTACCCCGGGACTCAGATATCGTGCCGAAATATGGTTCAGCAAGAGCCGCCCGACACCTGCACGTTTAGCCAACGCCGCTGCTTGTACATTGGTCGCATGATAATACTGCTTAGCTAATTGGCTTTCATCCGGTCCAAAGGTACTTTCGTGAACCAACACATCAGCGCCTGCTGCTAAAGGCAGCGCGCGATTGCACATGCGGGTATCCCCGAAAATGGCAACCGTTCTGCCAGGTTGCGCAGGGCCAATGAAATCGTGGCCGTCAAAAATCCGGCCATCTGGCAAGGTTACAGTTTCGCCGGCCTTCAAAGCCGCATAAACCGGTCCAGAAGGAATTTTAGCGGCACGTACCTTATCAATCAACAACTCGCCAGGATGCGGTTTTTCTTCGATCCGAAAACCAAAGCTCGTAATTCGATGATCCAAGCGATCAAAAGTGACTTTGAAAGTTTGATCTTCAAAAGCCACGCCTGGATGCTGTAATAAAACAAATTTTAATGGGTAACTGAGATGACTTTGAGAAACCTTCAAACTGGTTTTTACAAAATCCTCAATGCCAGAAGGCCCGTAAATCGTCAACGGATCTGTGCCGCCTTGGTTGGAGCGACTGGCCAAAAACCCTGGCAAGCCAAAAATATGATCCCCATGCAAGTGAGTAATAAATACTTTGGCAATTTTTCGTGGTCGAATAGCGGTTTGTAAAATCTGATGTTGTGTGCCTTCCCCGGCATCAAACAACCAAACCTCATTACGCTCATCAAGTAATTTTAAGGCTAAACTGCTAACATTCCGGGACTTGGAAGGCGACCCTGCGCCTGTGCCCAAAAATTGAATTTCCATACCATACTTCCTATTCTGTCGAACTTCACTTTGTAGTCTACCACAAGTTCCTCGCCATTTTCGCGGTTTCAATGTTGGTAAGCCGAGATTTGCAAGGTTTAAAAAAGACGAAGGTGGACGGCTAACTGCAACCGCTAATAAAAAAACTGAGCGACTTGATGCCGCTCAGCCTCATGAAATCAACCGACATATTTGTCTCATCAACGCAATCAATCATCTGTCGGAAGCTTAATTTTTCACCTTGTCCAGAATCGTTTTCGCAACTAATGCCGCATATTGTGGATTGCCATTCGGATTCATATGAACCATGTCGTTGTAGAACCAATCAGGATGACCATTAGACTTGTCATACCAATCAATCACCGTCAGATTCTTATACTGCTTCTGGGCTGCGGCTAATTTGCTATTAACATCATTCTGCCAAGCGCGCGTTGGTACGCGTACATTAATCCAGAAGACTTGCCGATCAGGTCCGATGGCTTGCATCATTTGCGCTAGCTGATCATCTGAAAATGGGCCGTTAGTTCCTAACCCAATCAGAACGATATTGCCCAGCACACCGCGGTCAGCGTAACTGCGGACCAAATCAATACTATTGATCATTTGCCGAGAAACAGCAGCGTCAATCACAGCTTTAGGGAACAGCTGTTGAAGCCCATTTTCACCGTCAAGCATGACAGAGTCGCCAATAGCAGTGAGTCCAATGTCTTGTGCCTGTTGCAATTGAATCTGGGTCAAGCCGTATTGTTCATACTCACGATTGACTGGATGCGTTTTAGCTTGAGAAGCATACTTGGCTTCTAGCGCCTTGGAACTTGATTCTTCGGCCGCTTTATTCTTGTCAGCCTTCTTTTGTGCAGCAATACTGGAACGCATTGCTGCCAACCGCTTTTCTTTCTCTTTAGTGGAAACACCACGCTTCTTTAACTGCTGTGCTAAAGGCGAGTTGTCACCTTCTGCTTTAACAGAAGGCGCTTTGGCTAATCCAACACTACCAATAGCTAAGATAATCAGCGCCACATAACTAACCCAGCGCGTTTTCCCCATACGAACTTTAGGATTAGCTAAGCCCTTTAGGAATGCCCAAGTCTTGTGATAATTAAAATGTGCCGCCGGTTGTTCAATGAAGCGGTAAGAAAGTTCGGTGATAACAACAATTAGCACCACTTCAATCACCGGATATAATACTGGGTGATCCGCAATGTTACGAAAACGATTCTCCCAAAAGATCATGACGGGAAACTGATACAAATACAAGCCATAACTACGGCTGCCGATATAGCTGAACAACGGATTACTTAACAATCGGTCAAAATGAGCTGCCGGATGCGCTACCACTGCCACCAAAATCGTTGTCACGATTGAGAACAATACCATTCCGCCTTCATAAAGAAAGCTGCTCTGGGCATCAATTGTGAAGACCATGACTAGTAAGCCGAGAAAGCTGGCAGTACCGAGAAGATCAAGCCCAATCACCCATTTTTTACCTAAGTGTTGCGAAAGCCGGCCACTTGGCCAAATAAAGGCCAGCGCTGCTCCGAATAGGATTGAGAAGGCACGGGTATCAGTACCGTAATAAAGCCGACTTGGATCAAACGCTGCTGGCTGTACATGGGCAATGGTCATCATATACAAGATTGCCATCCAAGCGCCACTGGCAGCCGCAAGAATCAGCACAATGTTCGCAATCTGATGCCGGCTCTTAACCAATAGTAACAGCGCCAACACAAGAAAAGGCCAAATGAGATAATACTGACCTTCAATCGACAACGTCCACAAATGCGTAAATGGGGATTCCCCATTTGCATATCTAGCAAAATAGGATTGCCCGTTCAAAATCTGCCACCAATTGTACACATAAAGTAAATTGGTCAATACCATCATGTGCAAATTATGCAGCAAGTTTTGCGAGAATAACGTGATATAGGCTGCTGTCCCAAAGAGGACGGTAATTAACCCAGGATATAGGCGTTTAAATCGTCGAATAAAAAAACTTTTAAAATCAATCCGATGATTGCGGTCAAATTCGATCAACAACCCATCCGTTATCAAATAGCCGGACACGACCATGAAGATCGGTACGCCTAAATATCCGCCCCGAAACAACTCGGGGCGTAAATGATACAAAATAACACCAATAACCCCGATTGTTCTTAAACCATCAAATCCATGAATGTACCGGCGCTTTCGTCCACGCGTCTGTTTCAATTGCGGCCCCACCATTCTGTCTAAAAATAACTTCCCCAGCCGTTCAGCCGAAGATCATTCAACGAACTCAAATGTAAAATCATCAATGGCGACTAAATCGCCGCTTTCAGCACCAGCATCACGCAAAGCATCATCAACCCCCATGCTGCGTAATTGCCGAGCAAAGCGCATCGCGCCATCTTCATGATCAAGATTGGCCATTTTAAACGCCCGCTCAATCTTGTCACCAGTGAGCACAAACGTCCCGTCACTATCGCGGGTTACTTTCAAAGCCGGCTCTGGTTGATACTTATAATCAGCCGTTTTAACCGCCGCTTGTTTCGGCTCAAAATGCGGTGCTGTTTTGAGTACTTCGGCTGTCTTGTGCATGAGTGGCGTCACGCCACGATGCGTCAGACTAGAAATTTCAAAGATATGATCCGCCGCGACGCCACGAGCAAGTAACGCTGCCTTAAAATCAGCAAATCGTTCAGCCGCGCCGGGCAAGTCCATCTTGGTCGCGACCACGAGTTCAGGCCGCTTCAAAATGTTATCGTCATAAGCCCCTAATTCTTTACGAATTTGATCGTAATCATCAAGCGGCTCGCGTCCATTATCAGGATCCATCTCAACTAGGTGCAGTAGCACACGAGTGCGTTCAACATGCCGCAAGAATTGGATGCCAAGACCGACACCTTGTGAAGCCCCTTCAATCAAACCGGGCAAATCAGCCATCACAAAATCGGTACCATCATCTAATTGAACCATACCAAGATTGGGTACTAACGTCGTAAATTGATAAGCCGCAATTTTTGGCTTGGCTTGGGTTACAACTGATAACAGTGTCGATTTACCGACAGAAGGAAAACCAACCAACCCAACATCCGCAAGCACCTTCAGTTCCAATTTGATGAAACGATGCTCGCCCGGTTCGCCATTTTCGGAAATTTCCGGCGCCGTATTTTTGGGCGAAACAAAGTGCATATTACCGCGACCACCGCGGCCACCTTTAGCAACAACCAAAGTTTGACCCGGCTCAGTTAAATCGCCTAAAACCTCGCCTGTGTCAGCATCGGTAACTGTCGTACCAGCCGGCACTGCAATCCGCCGATCTTCAGCAGCGCGGCCATACATTTGCTTGCCTTGGCCATTGCCACCAGCTGACGCTTTAAAATGCCGTTGATAACGGAAATCCATTAACGTGCGCAAACCTTCATCAACGTATAAGATGATGCTGCCGCCATGACCGCCGTCACCGCCGGCCGGGCCGCCAAACGGTACAAATTTTTCGCGCCGGAACGCGACCATACCGTCGCCGCCTTTGCCCGCCTGAACCTCTACTTGAACCTGATCGACAAACATTGGCGATCTCCTTTCAGAAAAACATGTCATTTGATTATACGCGATGTTTATATTTCAGTACAGCGTAACGCATACCTCAACTATTTTAACACGTCCCAAGCCGGTACTCACCCTTCATGCACAAGAATTAGAAAACATTGCCAATATGCCGCGTCAGTCGGGGTACTGACAGTTGTTGAATGTTTTTGCACGTTTTAGGTTGCTTTTGACGGTTTCATCAGTATAATGAAGAACGAGGTGAAACGAAAGTGCTTACAGAAGAACGTCGGCAATATATTCTTGCCCAATTGCAACAGCATACCGTCATCAAATCTAAGGCACTTATGGCTGCTCTTGATGCTTCTGAATCCACGATTCGCCGCGACTTGGACGAGCTAGAGGCAGCAGGTGAGCTCAAACGCATTCACGGCGGCGCCAAGCGCATCAATGGCCTCGGCGATGAACCGGATGTCGCGAGCAAATCTGCGCAGAATTTGCGCGCCAAGCAAACGATCGCGCAGGCAGCCGTTCGTCAGATTGAGCCCGATGATCTGATCTTTTTAGATGCTGGAACCACAACAGCACAATTAATTCCTTTTTTGGCCGACATTGGTGTCACAGTCATTACAACGGGAGTTGATAACGCTTCTTTGTTAGCTGATTATCAAATCTCTACACTCATGCTGGGCGGCATGGTCAAGCCCACAACCAAAGCGTTGATTGGCGCCACGACGGCTGAAGCCTTGAACCATTATCGGTTTGATGTTGCCTTTATTGGAACTAACGGCGTTCATCCTGAGTTTGGTCTTACTACGCCTGATCCAGAAGAAGCTGTGATCAAGCGATTGGCCATTCACCAAGCCAGTAAACCTGTCATTCTGGCGGATCCAAGTAAATTTGAGCAAGTCAGTTTCGTCCGCTTTGCTGATATCTCCGATGCCACGATCCTGACAAGTTCATTACAAGGACTCCCAACCAGTTATCAGCGATTTGAAAATATTAAGGAGGTTCATTCTTGATCTATTCAGTAACGCTCAACCCTTCGATTGATTATGTGATCGAGTTACCGGAACTTGAACTTGGCGCTGTCAATCGACTTACGCACGCCGTTAAATTACCAGGCGGCAAAGGCATCAATGTGAGTCGAATTTTGCAAACATTAGGCCTGCCAACAACTGCTTGGGGCTTTTTGGGCGGTTTTACCGGTACCTTTATCCAAGATCGGCTCGATGCGATTGACATGCCTTGTGACTTCACAAAAACTGCTGGTGATACACGAATCAACGTCAAACTTAAAGCAGCATCCGAAACTGAACTCAATGCAAGCGGTCCTACCATTGACGCTGCTGAAATTGCCGCCTTCAAAAACAAATTAGACAAACTTGAAGCCGGCGATGTCGTCGTCATGTCCGGCAGTTTACCAAAAGGCTTGCCTAACACTTTCTATCGGGATCTGATTCCGGTGATTCATGCCCACAAGGCTGATTTTGTCATCGACACCACTGGTCAAGCGTTACTCGACACATTGCCTGACCATCCCCTTGTCGTCAAACCTAATCACCATGAATTAGCAGCATTGTTCGGCGATCCAGAATATACAAGCACAGATGCCATCATCAAAGCTGGTCGCCGCCTACTTGGTCTTGGCGCTCAGCATGTCTTGATCTCCATGGCGGGGGCCGGGGCCTTAATGATCGACCAAGATCACGCTTGGCATGGCACCGTTCCTAAGCAGCCAGCGGTTAATTCCGTCGGCGCAGGCGATAGTATGTTAGCTGGTTTTACCGGCACATTTGCGCAGACACATGACACGTTGGAAAGCTTTAAAGTCGGCATTGCCTGCGGTTCCGCGACCGCTTTTTCTGAAGATCTTGCCACCGCTGACAAAATCGCTGAAGTGAAACAAACAATTAGTATAACTGAAGTTTAGGAGGACAAAATGGACATTCGTGATTTACTACTAAAAAATGTCATGATCATGGACCTCAAAGGAACGTCCAAAGAGGCTGTGATTGATGAAATGGTCGCTAAATACCATGCAGAAGGTATTGTGACCGACGAAAACGAGTATCGCCAAGATATTCTGAAGCGTGAAGCCGAATCAACGACTGGGATTGGCGAAGGCATTGCAATGCCGCATGCTAAAGACAGTGCGGTTACTCGAGCAACCGTTCTTTTCGCCAAAAGCGATCAGGGCGTTGACTTTAACGCCTTAGACGGCCAGCCGGTTCACTTATTCTTCATGATTGCTGCCCCTGAAGGTGCGAACAATGAACATCTGGCAGCACTTGCAGCATTATCTTCCCTGCTCATCAACCCGAAGCTCGTGGCAGATCTTAAACAAGCGAAGACACCGGATGATGTTTTAGCCTTGTTTGGTAAGGCGCAAGCTGAAAAAGAGGCTAAAGATAAAGCTGAAGAAGCCAAGGAAAAGGCTCAGGAAGAACAAGAAAAAGCTGACAAGCAAGCGGAGTTCAAGGCAGAAAAGCGCCAGGAACGGCCATTTATCGTAGCGGTCACTGCTTGCCCAACAGGGATTGCCCACACCTACATGGCTGAGGCAGCCTTGAAAGAAACAGCGGAAAAGCTCGGTGTCGATATCAAAGTCGAAACAAATGGCTCTGAAGGTATTAAGCACAAACTGACCGATTCCGATATCAATCGAGCAGCTGGTGTCATTGTCGCTGCCGACAAAAAGGTAGCAATGGATCGATTTAACGGCAAAAAGTTGCTCAATCGGCCGGTGATTGACGGCATTAAAAAGCCTGAAGAATTGATTGAAGAAACGCTTCAAGGCAAAGGCCAAGTCTTTCATGCTGCAGGCACCGATAACAGTGATGCGGCCAGTGAAGAAGCTTCTGGCGGCACTTTATGGAATCGCATCTACAAAGACCTGATGAATGGTGTTTCAAACATGTTGCCATTTGTTGTCGGCGGTGGGATTATCATGGCGATCTCGTTCATCCTCGAACAATGGCTGGGCAAGACATCGATGTGGTTCACCTTCACCAACAACTTGGGAACCTTTGCCTTTAGCTTCTTAGTACCCGTTTTAGCGGCCTACATTGCTGAATCAATTGGCGATCGGCCTGCGTTGATGCCTGGGTTCGTCGGTGGTTATATGGCCACCGTTGCAACGGCCTCCGTTGTGAAGGCTCAAAACCCAGCTGGCTTCTTAGGCGGTCTGGTTGCCGGGTTCGCAGCTGGTTGGATGATCGTTGGCTTGAAGAAGCTGCTCAGCAAAATGCCACATTCACTTGACGGTATGCGCACGATCCTGCTCTATCCAGTCATCGGCCTTGCCATCATGGGTCTGCTGATGTTCTTCATCATCAACCCGATTTTCGCCGCTATCAATGGCGCATTGATCAGCTTCCTTGAAGGCATGGGTACTGGTAATGCGATTCTGATTGGCGTCATTCTAGCCGCCATGATGAGTATCGATATGGGCGGTCCTTTCAACAAAGCCGCTTATACATTTGCCATCGGTGTCTATCAAGCATCCGGCTTTAAAGATGGTCGGTGGATGGCCGCGGTTATGATTGGTGGCATGATTCCACCTTTGGCCATTGCGGTTGCTTCAACCTTCTTCCCGAAAAAATTCACCTTGCAAGAACGCAACGCTGGTCTTTCTAACTATGCACTTGGCCTGACCTTCATCACTGAAGGCGCGATCCCATTTGCTGCTACTGACCCGCTGCATATCATTGGCAGCTCAGTCATCGGCTCAGCTATTGCTGGCGGTTTGACCCAGTTATGGCACGTCAACGTCCCTGCTCCTCATGGTGGCGTTGTTGCCTTGCTGCTAACCAACCAGAAACTTGGCTTCATCATGTCGCTTCTGATTGGGACCATCATTGCCGCCTTAATCCTCGGCTTCTGGCGGCCAGTCGCAAAAGAAAACAAATAAGTAAGCAAAAAGCTTGGCGATCAATGTCGCCAAGCTTTTTTGTGCCGTGAGACCGAACCGGAATTCCACATAAGAGCTTGTGGTGCGTTAGATTCCTAGCCAAAAAATTCGCTTGCCGTGCCAAACTCCGCAATCTCCGGCCAGATGGGGTGGCGACGCGTAGCTAGAGCGGAGACGGCGCTTCGAGCCCGCAAAACCCGCGGTCTCGAAGTCGCCTAACAACATCAGCTCCAGAGCCCGTCGCTGTGTTGTTTGCACGGCTGAGCCCCATCTGGCCTACGATTGCTTCGCCTTGGCACTAGATCTTTAAATCTCAAGATTGTTTGTTCTTACTAATGGTTATGAACGATGTCCTAAACGCTCCTACGATTTGATTAAACCCGCCGCGCCGGTGTCGGCTCTGCCGTCAGCGACAGCTTCAATGCCTGCGCAACTTTTTTAGAAATACCCAGCTCCTGAATATCTTCAAGGGGAGCTTCTTTAATCTTATTGATCGTCTTGAATTTCCGTAACAGCTTCAGCCGAGTCTTGGGTCCGACCCCCTTGATACCTTCTAATCGAGAGGCTAACGAGTTCTTGGCGTGCAGCTGCCGATGGAAGGTAATCGCAAAACGATGCACCTCATCCTGAATCCGTTCAAGCAGGTAAAAGCCTTGCGACTTAGGATCAAGATTAATCAGCTGATCAGCATTGCCAAATAACAATGCTGCCGTTTTATGCTTATTATTTTTGACCATCCCTGCCACGGGAATATCAAGGTTGAGTTCGTTTTCCAAAACATCCTTGGCTGCGTTCATTTCAATCTCGCCGCCATCCATCAAGATCAAATCCGGTAACGGTGCACGCTCCTTTAACAACCGGGTATAGCGCCGGCGAATGACTTCGCGCGTATTAGCCGCCTCATCTGCGCCATTATGCGTCTTGTCAGCATCCAACTTGTACTTTCGATAATTGTTCTTAGCTGGCTGGCCATCCACAAACTGCACCATCGCCGACACCGGATCAGCTCCTTGAATGTGACTGTGGTCGAATGCCTCAGCCACATGCCCCATTGGCAAGTTCAAAGCGGCCATCAGCTCTTTCATCGCGCCAATCGTGGTACGATTATCCAATTCCATCAGACGGAATTTGTCTTCAAGCTTAATTTGACTGTTCTTAGCAGCCAAGGCCATCAAGTCCCGTTTTTCACCGCGCTGTGGCGTTCTAACTGGAATCTCTAGGATATCTGCCAGTACTTTATTATCAAGCCCAGCAGGTACGAGAACTTCGCGTGGTTTCACATTATTCTTGCGGCTGTAAAACTGTAAAATAAATGATTCGAATTCTTCTTTGGCAGTATTCACCACTGGAAAAAGTCGTGACTCACGTTTCATTAAACGTGCTTGACGAATAAAGAAGACCTGGATACTGATCCAGCCCTTATCCATATAAAAATTGAACAAATCACGCGTTGTATTGTCGTGTGAAATAATTTTTTGCTTCTCCACCGTCTGTTCAATATAATGCAGTTGATCCCGAATTTCTGCGGCTCGCTCAAATTGAAGATTTTTCGCAGCCCGCTCCATTTTAGCCGTCAAACTGGCTTTAGCCTTGCCAACGTTCCCATTCAAGAAGCGCTTAATACGTTCAATTTGGTCCGTGTATTCCTTTTCCGGAACAGTCCGGAAGCAGGCACCCAGACACTGACCCATGTGATAATACAAGCACGGTCTGCCTTGATAGCCGTTACAGCGCCGCAATGGATAAACCTTCTGGATAAAATGCATGGTTTCTTGCGCTGCATAGACATTTGGGTATGGCCCAAAGTAATAACCGCCATCTTTACGGATAGTACCAGTGATTTCAATCTTCGGATCGCGTTCATGAGTAATTTTAATGTACGGATAGCCAGTCCCTTTTTTCAACTTAATGTTGTAATACGGCTGATATTTTTGAATCAGCGTAATTTCGAGCAAAAAGGCTTCTTTGTCAGTTGAAGTCACAATGAAATCAAAATCCGCTACCTGTGACACCATCGCCGCAACTTTACCGTCGTGTGAACTCTTGAAATAAGACCGCACCCGATTTTTCAGGTTTTTGGCCTTGCCGACATAAATAATTTTGCCGTTGATATCCTTCATTTGATAACTGCCAGGCAGATCTGGCAGCAACGATAACTTGTGTTCAATGTGTGCTGAGGCCATCGTAATCTCCTTATAAAACAAATGTTCGCCTAACATTATAAAGATTCTAAAAATAGATTGCAAGCAAGCGGCTTTGATCTGTGATGGCATGACTGCCCCCATTTAGCAATGGTCACTTCACACCAAAAACACCTCAACCAGTGCCGCTTACCAGCTGCTGGGTGAGGTGTTTTTGCTTATTGGGCAAGAATCTTGGATAGGAAGTCTTGTGTCCGTTCTTCTTGCGGGTGTTCGAACAGTTGTTCTGGCGTCCCCTTTTCAAGGATTTTGCCGCCATCCATAAACCATACTTCATCGGCCACACTACGGGCGAAGCCCATTTCGTGGGTCACAACAACCATGGTCATCCCGGTTTTAGCCAAATCCTGCATAACTTTCAGAACTTCGCCAACCATTTCAGGATCCAAGGCACTGGTTGGTTCATCAAACAGCATGACATCAGGATGCATCGCTAATGCACGAGCAATGGCGACACGCTGTTGCTGACCACCGGAAAGACTGGATGGATAAGCATCCGCCTTTTCGGCTAAGCCAACTTGATCCAAGATTTCTTTGGCTGTTTTGGTTGCTTCTTCATCGGTCACAGCTTTGACTTTAAGTGGTGCGAGTTTAATGTTTTCCAAAACTGTCATATTGGGGAACAAATTAAAACTTTGGAACACCATTCCCATTTTTTCTCGGACATTATCCAGCTCTTTCTCGCTCAAACCAACTAAATCAGTACCTTCAAAAAGAATTTCCCCTTTTGTTGGTCGATTCAGTAAATTCAGGCTACGCAGGAAGGTACTTTTCCCACCACCGGAAGCACCGATAACAACGATCACATCGCCTTTGTCAATGGTTTCGGTGATATCGTTCAAAACAACATTGTCGCCAAACTTTTTGGTGAGGTGATTGATTTGGATTAAAGGTTTATGCTGCATGATTCATCTTCCTTTCAAAATGACTCAAGAGCTTGGACAGCCCGAATGTCAGAACAAAGTAGAGGACCATCGCGACAAGGATTGGTTGAACTCCCTTGTATGTCGCGGTTTGGACAACCGTTAACTGATAAATCAGATCGGTAACCCCGATAATGGAAACAATCGAGCTTTCCTTAATCAAGGAGATAAATTCGTTACCAAGCGCTGGCCAAATATTCTTGATTGCTTGTGGTAAAACAACGCTTATCATCGTCTGCCGCTCTGACAGACCGAGCGAACGGGCAGCTTCTGTTTGCCCCACTGGAATGCTATCGATCCCGCTACGGATAATTTCAGCCACATACGCCGCCGAGTTCAAGGAAACAGCAATCAACCCTGCTATTAGCGCAGGAATATCAATGAAGATCCCTATGCCGAAATAGACAAACATGACTTGAATCATCAGCGGAGTGCCACGAACGAACTCAATGTATGACACACCTATTAAATGTGACAGTTTATTCTTGCTCAACCGCAGCAAGGCGAAGATCGTGCCGAGTAGAACCCCGAAGAAAGCACCGATAGCACTAATCAACAGCGTATACTCGACCCCTTTTAGGAAGTAGGTCCAGTAATGGATCATACTGGTATCTTCAGTATTGGTTTTCATGTAACTGCCAGCAGTTTTGAGATACTGGTTAATTAAACCTTTTTGCTTAATCTCTGCCAAGCTCTTGTTGGCGGCTGCCACTAATGAATCAGAGTTCTTAGCAAACCCTATCGCCGTACCGACTGTGTCGCTTGATAAGTTGAAGTGACCGGGAATCTCAACTAACGAATCATCATTTGACGTGTAAGCCTTCGCTACCGCACCTTCAGCGACAACACCAGCTACCTTATGTGTCTTCAACGCCAAAATCAGGTCGGTGACCTTAGTCAAGCCCAATGTGGAACTCGTCTTCATCTGTGTTTTCGCTAACGTCTCTTGCAAGCTGCCATTCTGGACGCCGACTTTCTTGTTCGCAAAACTTTTATGATCTTTGTAGATCTTAGCATCCGTTTTGTTGACCAAAATGTCTTGTCCAGACTTGTAGTACGTATTTGAAAAGTCAACTGACTTCCGTCGGGCATTCGTCGGTGACATCGCCGCCAACACCATGTCGACCTTACCCGTTTGCAAGGCGACCAGAAGTGAGTTAAAGTTCATCTGTTTAATGACCAGCTTGACACCCAGATCCTTGGCAATCTTACGCGCAACTTCAACATCCATGCCAACAACTTGATTCTTGCCATTCTTGTTGACTAAAAATTCATACGGCGCATAATCAGGGCTCGTGCCCATCACCAACGTACCTTTTTGTTGAACCTTGGCCAAGCTGTCATCAGCATGGACCGTTTGCATATTCAATGTCACAACAGCCGCAAAAACAGCGACTAAAGCGATCAACCAGCGTCTCAAATGCTTCATAATACCCTCCTTGATTACAAGAGTGTACTATACACTCAAATTGATTTTTATGCAATATGCATTCATATTTTTCCAGATTTTTTTGTTCGGGCGACTTACCTAGACGCGCCCCAGTGTTGATGCTATACTTTCAGCAAGGAAAGGGGTGGCGTGCATGGCACTGAAAATCAACACACAAACCAACCTGAATGACATGTTCGATAAGTTTGCCAGTCTGCCTGGTGATAAGGAGAACGCAACCGGGCCAGATCCAAAACACCACGACAAGTTGGCCAAGAAAGCCAAAGAAAAAACAGAAAAAGAAGCAAAGAAATAGCGAAGTGCCCACGCACTTCGCTTTTTTCATACCTAGAAACCGATTATTTTTTGGCTTGTGGGTAGCGTTTCGCCAATTCCTGAAGGTTACTTGTTGCAACATCATCAAAATCAATGTCTGCCCACAAAGCAATCTGTGATAAATACCACAACACATCGCCTAGCTCATGTTGCAGCTTGACTTTATCAAGATCCTGTCCCTGAAATGTATATTTCTTGATTAAATCGATCGCTTCGCCGCTTTCACTTGCCAACCCTAATGACAGGTTAGTCAAAACGTGTTCATTGCCAGCTAAGGTGCGATTTGCTTTTTGCTGATAGTCATTGAAATTCATGCTTTATCTTTCCTCCAAGCCAGCCGTTTGTTCAAGCCAAGACCAGACAGCCTCATAACCTTCACCAGTTGTTGCCGAAAATAGAATCACATCGTCGGTCTGATTCAAATCAAGTCGCTGTTTGATCTGTTTGGACACATGCAGCCGTTTACTTTTTGGCGTCTTATCAATTTTGGTGGCCACCACCAGTGTTCTGAGCTGATAATATTTTAAATACTGATACATACTGATGTCATCAGCAGTAGGCTCATGCCGACTGTCGACCAGCAAAACAACACCGCGCAATGGTTGCCGCGTCGTCAGATAAGTCTCAATCATGGCGGCGAACTTCGCTCGTGCGGTTTTGCTGACCTTAGCATATCCATATCCGGGTACATCAACAAAAAAGAGTCGACTATCAAGATCATAGAAATTCAATGTCTGCGTTTTACCTGGCACACCAGAAGTGCGTGCCATGGCCTTGCGCTGAATCAGTTTATTGATCAGTGATGACTTGCCGACATTACTGCGGCCCAAAAAAGCGATCTCTGGATGACCGTCCTCGGGATACTGAGCGGCCGCAACCGCACTAATAGTTAATTTGACGTCATGCACGTCCATCTCAAACGGCCTCCTCTTGGCTTTACCTCAACGTGATGTCTAAACACAACACCGCTTCAAATAGTTTAGCATATTTTACGCAGCCTCGCCGGAGAAACCGGTCGTGATTCGGGTGACACCTTATCCGCAAACACGGCCGTGGCTAACCTCAAAAGAATTTTTCAATAGTCAAAAAAAGCACCAAGCTTTTCGCTTGATGCTTTCATGACAGTTGCGTTTTAAGAAGCTTCACGGCCCTTGGTTAAGACCAGTTGTGGCTTAGCCTTACCTTCAACAGCTGACTTGGTCACGACAACTTTGTCAACATCACTGCGGCTTGGTAAGTCAAACATGGTATCCTGCATGATGGCTTCCATAATGGACCGCAAACCACGGGCGCCAGTGTCGCGCACAATTGCCTGATGGGCAATCGCCTTTAAAGCATTCGGGGTGAATTCCAAGTCGGTATCATCCAAGCTCAGCAGCTTTTGATACTGCTTGACCAAGGCGTTCTTCGGCTCGGTCAAAATCCGTACCAGATCGTCTTCATTCAGCTTCTCAAGCGCGGCTAAAATCGGAATACGGCCAATGAATTCAGGAATAATCCCAAATTGCATCAAATCTTCTGGAATAATTTGCTGCATCAGTGACTTATCCGGATCAACTTGCTCGTTTGAATCCGTTCCAAACCCGATCGTCTTTTCACCAATCCGGTTCTTGACGATATTTTCGATACCATCAAAAGCACCGCCAACAATAAAGAGAATGTTAGTGGTATCGATCTGGATGAACTCTTGCTGCGGATGCTTTCGGCCACCCTGCGGCGGTACGTTGGCAATCGTGCCTTCTAAGATCTTCAATAAGGCTTGCTGAACCCCTTCACCCGAAACATCACGGGTAATGGAAACATTTTCTGCCTTCTTAGCGATCTTATCGATTTCGTCAATATAGACGATCCCTTTTTCAGCACGCTCAACATCATAGTCTGCATTTTGAAGCAATTTAAGCAAGATGTTTTCAACATCTTCCCCCACATAACCAGCCTCGGTCAGTGTGGTGGCATCGGCAATTGCAAATGGCACGTTCAAAATTTTGGCCAATGTCTGGGCAAGGAAAGTCTTACCGGAACCGGTCGGCCCGATCAACGCAATATTACTTTTCTGCAGTTCGGTGTCATCTTTCGTTGCAGTCTGCATTTGGTTAACTCGCTTATAATGATTATAAACCGCAACCGACAAAGCTTTCTTCGCGGCATCTTGACCAATGACATACTCATTGAGCGTCTTCATGATCTCGACTGGCTTAGGCACTTCAAGCAGATTCTGATAGGCTTCTTCTTTAAATTCTTCATCAATGATCTCTTTGCAGAGGTCAATGCATTCATTACAAATATAAACCCCAGGGCCAGCAACGATTTTCTTCACTTGATCCTGTGACTTGCCACAAAAAGAACAAGTAACTGGACCCCTCGTTTCGACGTTGTCAAACATCTGATTCAACCCTTTCTTGATACCTTCATTCTAACAGAAGCGTCAAGTGCCGACTAGCGGAAGCACACCCACCGTTTTGTCAAATAACTTGCCTTTCTTTCTGCTAAAAGAATAACGTCAAGTATACGCTAAAAACGCGTTCATACAACAAAAGAGACGATCGGGGATCGTCTCTTTTACGTGGAAACGGCAAACTATTTGTCAGCCTTGGCGTCAGAAGCTTCTTTGTCAGCATCATCTTTAGCTGATTCGACTTCTTTTGCACTGTCCGTGATGATATCAATGGCTTGTTTGACACCAATATCATGTTTGAGCATATCTTCACTCAAAGCCTTACGAACGGCCTTTTCGTCCATGTTGTATTCAGAAGCCAAGTTTTTGACTTCTTCGTTCACTTGGTCTTCGGTTGGCTGAATATCTTCGGCCTTCACGATGGCTTCAAGGACTAAGTTTGTCCGAACACGCGTAGCTGCATCAGCCTCAAACTGCTTGTGCAAATCATCCTCTGATGTACCAGTTAATTGATAGTACATTTTTGGTGAGATCCCTTGGCGTTGCATGTTGCCAAGATATTGATCCATCTGATTATGCACTTCTTGCTCGATCATCGCATTTGGCACTTCTTTGATCGTCGCATTGTCAGTAGCTTCCTTGATGGCAGCTTCCTGAACGGCATTCTTTGCAGCTTCCTCACGCTGATCGGTCAATTCCTTCTTGATTTTTGCTTTCAATTCATCAAGGGTATCAACATCATCATCAAGATCCTTCGCAAAGTCGTCATCCAATGCAGGCAATTCCTTAACTTTGACTTCATGGATCGTGGTCTTGAATTCGGCTGCTTTACCAGCTAAATCAGCTGCCTTGTAGTCTTCTGGGAAGGTGACATTAACGGTCACTTCATCACCAGATTTGTGACCAACAAGTTGTTCTTCAAAGCCAGGAATGAATGAGTTTGACCCTAATTCCAAGCTATAGTTCTTGGAAGAGCCGCCGTCAAATTCCGTCCCGTCAATTGTCCCGACATAGTCGATCACAACGGTATCGCCATTTTCAGCTGCTTTGTCGTCTTTAACAACGAGTTCAGCCTGCTGTTCGCGACGCTTTTCCAATTCAGCGTCAATATCCTTTGCAGAAACTTCAACGTCCTGCTTTGGCACTTCAAGACCCTTATACTGGCCAAGTGTGACTTCTGGCTTAACCGTAACGGTTGCCTTGATGACCCAAGGTTTGCCTTCGTCCATAGAATCAACGTTGATTTGCGGCTGGTCAACCGGATCAATACCGGATTCCTTAACGGCTGCTTCATAAGCGTCTGGCAGCAAGATGTTCAAAGCATCTTCATAAAGTGCAGCGTCGCCATACATCCGTTTGAACACGGTGCGGCTAACTTTGCCTTTACGGAACCCAGGAACCGTCAAGTTCTTGCGAACACGTTGAAACGCTTGGTCTAAACCTTGTTGAATTTGTGGTAAATCGATTTCAAAGGTGAGCTCACCATCATTGGTGCCCTTTTTTTCCCATTTTGCAGACATGCTGTACCTCCGACAATTAGTCTCGCAATTTCACATTGCATACTTAATGTATGATACCCGAAACCCACTTGAATGTAAATGTTGTGGCCAAAAAAGGCGACATCAGCGTCGCTTTTTTTCACATTCCCCCGCCCTGAGAGCTTTGAAGCGATAGATTCCGATTTTTAAGCTTTCCAGCTAACTGCAATTATCAAGTAAATTGCAAATCATAAAGTTCTTTATAACGACCGTTTTGCGCCATCAGTTGGTCATGCGTACCAGATTCGACAATCTCGCCATGTTCCAGTACGAGAATATTGTCCGCATGCCGGACGGTTGACAGACGGTGGGCGATCACTAATGACGTACGATCCGCCATCAACCGATCAAAACTAGCCTGCACAAATCGCTCTGACTCATTGTCTAGGGCAGCCGTGGCTTCATCCAAAATAACAATTGGCGCATTTTTCAAAAAGACTCTAGCAATGGCAATTCGCTGCTTTTGACCGCCTGATAAACGAATCCCCCGTTCACCAACTTGAGTGGCAAGACCATCAGGCAATTCGCGAATAAACGTTGCAATGTTGGCGGCTTCGGCGGCTTGCCAAATAGCCGCTTCACTAGCATTTGGTGTACCGTATTCAAGATTCTCCTTGATCGTACCATCTAATAGAATCACATCTTGCGAAACAATCACAATCTGTTGCCGCAAGCTCTCTAAGTCAGCTTGGCGAAGATCGACCCCATCAAGCGTAATTTTTCCTTCTGTCGGATCATAAAATCGATCCAGCAAGTTCGTAATGGTCGTCTTCCCTGCACCTGAAGATCCGACCAATGCAATCACCTGTTCTTTAGCAAGTGAAAAATCAATATTCTTAAGCACAGGTACTGACGGATCATAGCTAAAGCCGACGCGATCGAATTGAATGCGGTCATGAAAACGCGCTAACTTGATCGCATTTGGCGGAGATACCACCCGCGGCACCGCCGCCTGCAGTGTTTCAATCCGCTCAAAAGAAACCGTTGCTTGCTGCAATTGTTGAATCAAGCCGGTCACTTGGCGAATCGGTGCTTGAAGAATACCCAGATAAGCTGTATAGGCGACAATTAGCCCGACTGTGAATTGCCCATGCATTACCTGAAATGCACCAAATCCTAAAATGATCGCCGTACCAAGATAGTTAACGAAATCAGTGATCGGCGAAAAAGTTGCTCCAAGACGTGTTGCTGTCAGTTGATTATCGCGGTTCTGCTCATTAACGTTTTCAAAGGTATTCGCGGTTGCTTTTTCAGTTGTGAAACTCTTGATAAGCCCAATGCTCGTCAAAGCTTGTTGAATTTGGTTATTCATCACACCCGAACTGGTCCGCACCCGCCGATAAGCAGCGCGAATTCGGCGCACAAAAATATTATTCAAAACGAACAAAACAGGAAACGTAAGCAAAATCAGCGCCGTGAGCTGCCAGTTTTGAATCAGCATCAACACCAGCACGACAAAAAAGCTCAGCATACTTCCGAACAGGCCCAAGGTGTTGCTTGAGATTAAACGCTGCAAGGTGTTGACATCACTGGTTAAAACCACCATTAAATCCCCGGTTTTACTTGTTTCAAAATAATGCATGTCAAGTCCCAACGTATGCCGAAATAAAGCGTCACGCATACGGGCGATCGCGCTTAAACTAACCTGTCCGATCCAATATGTGCTGAGTCCACTTAGCAAACCCGCCACCGCCGTCAGCAATAACGCTAATGCGATCGTCCCAATCAGCGATCCCATGGCGCGTTTTGGAATAACTTGATCAATCACATACTGCGTTAAGCGCGGAACCAGGTATGAAGCCACGGCCACACCAACCAAGGCCACAATAATACGTAATAATTTGCGCTTCATATCCGCGAGTTGGTGCCAGAAAAATGCGATCATCCGCCAAGTTGTAGATTTTGCCAAATGAATGGCCCCCTTTTCGAAATTTTATCATATAACAATAATTTTAATTTGGCGATTAAAACGCTCGGGCTTTTTATAAGTGTTGACTAATTATACAGAAAGTCTCATCATACAACCCAACATGATCAAAGAAAGAAGGCTTCATTGATGGGGTACCCGATTGGCAAGTTTTCAAAAATGGTTTCACTATCAATTGACACGTTAAGATACTACGAAAAGGAGCGTCTAATTATTCCCGCTCGCGATCAAAATAATCGCCGGACATACTCAGAAGCCGATCAACGCTGGATTGCATTCATCAAGCGGCTAAAAGCAACTGGCATGCCAATTAAGGAAATCAAAACATATGCCCGCTTACGGTATCAAGGCAATAGCACGATTGACGAACGTCTTCAGTTGCTCTTCACGCAAAAAAACCGATTAACGGCACAACGACAGGAGATTGATGCACATATCGCTTTTTTGGAAAATAAAATTGCCACCTACTATCAGCTAAAAACCAAATTGATGGCAGAAAATTTAAAAAAGTGATTGACATGGAGTTAACTCCAGCATTTAGGGTGAAGGTATCCTAAATGAAAGAGGTCATGAATATGTCAGACAAAACACGATTAGAAAATGGTCAGGAGACGCTTGCCAAGGTTGATGGTGCTGCCGCTGCTAACGTCATGCATTCGCTAGCAGACATTGCGCCTGATGTCGGTAAGTATATTTTGGAGTTTGCTTTTAGCGACATTTACAATCGTCCCGGGTTGGATCTAAAGCAGCGGGAAATGATTACTGTGACCGCGCTGCTCATCCAAGGTGATACCGCCGACCAACTGCAGGTCCATCTCAATGGCGCACTCAATGTCGGTTTGACCAAAACTGAGATTGTCGAAACCATGATTCAATGCATTCCTTATATTGGTTTTCCCCGGGTACTAAATGGTTTAACTGATGCGCGTCGCGTTTTTGAAACCAGATGAGTGTCATGAAACAAAAGCAACGTTTGCAACAGGCAGCAACTCTTATACGCCAACATCACCAAATCGTTGCATTTACTGGTGCCGGTATCTCGACTGAATCAGGGATTCCTGATTTAGATGGTATTGATCAAATCTTACACAAATCACACAAGTTTGCTGGTGACGTATTTCGTTTTCTTGATCCAACAGAAGCAATCGCCGATCCGCACACTTTTTACCAGCTATACAGACAGACTTTCTGTCAACCCAAGGCACGTCCCAATAAGGCCCATGAAGCGTTAGTTAAACTCGAACAGGCTAAGAAACTGCTTGGTGTAGTGACAATGAATGTTGACTATCTACATCAAAAAGCCGGAACCCGCAATCTTGCGGAATACTGGGGCGATGTCCGACGTAATCACTGCACGATTTGTCATCGCCCCTGTGACTGGCAAAAAACGTCAACTTCTGCCGTCCCGACATGTCCTAACTGCGGAGGATTGATTTTACCCGATTTTGTTTTAAGACACTTGGCAACTTATCCAGACGAAATTCGGCATGGGCAGCAAATGCTAGCAAAAGCCGACCTGTTATTAATCATTGGCACGCGTTACCCCGCCACCAGTTTTCAGGTAAGCTGCCCCAAGATCGTCATCAATGCGTCCCAAGTTTCTATGGAAAATTTGGCCGAATCAAATACCGTTTATTTATCTGGTGAGGCTACTGAACTTCTCAGCAGCATCATAGCGTGAAAATTTAGGTCAATGCATTGGCGGCTCGGTAATATGTTGAATGCGCAATATCATTTTTTGGAAATACAAAGAAAGAAGCAACCTATAATGGTGACTTACAACAACCGATTTTTCCACGGTGAACGTCCCTTATTTGGTCAGAAACATGCGACCATCATTGGTACAGCTTTTGGAAAAGGCGAGTCTCCTCTGAAAAAATGCCGACACATCAAGTTAAATCAGTCAACTTTCCAGTGCAAATATCCCCTTTGGTTCAGCCAGCACATTGCAGTGTCTAACACCATCTTTGAAACCATGGCACGGTCAGGTATCTGGTATACGGTTGACATCGCTATTTCGGACAGTGCGATCCAGGCGCCGAAAACTTTTCGCCGCAATCAAGATATCCGCCTAAAAAACGTTCACTTCTCCGACGCAAGTGAGAGTTTGTGGAACTGTGATCACATAAGCCTCGATCATGTGCAAGCAAGCGGCAACTATTTCGGCATGAACAGCACGAATATCGTCGCCGACTATCTCGATCTGATTGGTGATTAAGCCTTTGATGGTGCCAAAAATGTTGAGATCCATCATTCTACCCTTGTTGCTAAAGATGCATTTTGGAACTGTGAAAATGTCACCATATACGACTCAACTATCAGTGGTAATTACCTTGGTTGGAACGCTAAAAACCTGACGCTCATCAACTGTACAATCGAAAGCAATCAGGGACTGTGTTATATCGATCATTTAACGATGAAGAACTATGCGCTGCTTCATTCAGATTTGGTTTTTGAATACAGCAACAATATTGATGCAGACATTTGCTCCGATATCGTCAGCATCAAGAATCCTAGCAGCGGCCGCATCCGAGCGCAGTCTATTGGCAAAACCATTCTGGGAGCTGATAAAATCGAGCCGGATAAAACGCAGATCTTATTAGCACAGCCAAGCGAAATTAAAGTTTCTGCATAAAAATTTTAACTTCTGCTTTCAGGTTCAAAGTGTGAGCAAAGAAGCGTAAAGATCCTTGCTTTGCTTATATGGTCTCTTTGATCATTGATAGTGTTAAAAGTGGCTGGGTCATAATTCTTAGTCAGCTATTAAAAGCGAACAATCTTCC
Source organism: Lacticaseibacillus sp. 30 (assembly GCF_053819265.1). Classification (NCBI taxonomy): domain Bacteria; kingdom Bacillati; phylum Bacillota; class Bacilli; order Lactobacillales; family Lactobacillaceae; genus Lacticaseibacillus; species Lacticaseibacillus sp. 30. Next base: position 92,041 of record NZ_JBSOQX010000001.1, on the reverse strand, counting down.
GCTTATTGGGAAATTGTTCGCTTTTGCCTTCTCATGGATTATTTATTTCGATTTTAAAGACCGTAGTGCCAAGGCGGAGCAATCGTAGGCCAGATGGGGCTCAGCCGTGCAAACAACACAGCGACGGTCCTTGGAGCTGATGTTGTTAGGCGACTTCGAGACCGCGGGCTTTGCGGGCTCGAAGCGCCGTCACAGCGTTCCAGCCCCAGCTGGCCGGAGATTGCGGAGTTTGGCACGGCAAGTAGTTCTTAACCCAGCACCTTCCTACGACTATTCGGCGTTTAATGAATCAAAAAATATTACGAGGAAATTATTGTCCACTCTCTCCACACCACGAAAAAACCCGCAAGCAAGCTTGCGGGTTCATGCGTATATTCAGAAATTAGTCAAGGATTTCGGAAACAACGCCGGCACCAACAGTACGGCCGCCTTCACGGACGGTGAACTTGGTACCTTTTTCGATAGCAACCGGAGCAATCAGGTCAACTTCGAAAGTAACGTTATCGCCAGGCATAACCATTTCAACGCCATCTGGCAATTCAATCACACCGGTAACATCAGTGGTGTGGAAGTAGAACTGCGGACGATAGTTTGAGAAGAATGGCGTATGACGGCCACCTTCTTCTTTTGTCAAGATATAAACTTCACCCTTGAACTTGTTGTGCAATTGGATTGAACCTGGCTTTGCCAAAACTTGGCCACGTTCAACTTGTTCGCGGTTAACACCACGAAGCAAGACACCAACGTTATCGCCGGCTTCACCAAGATCCAAGGTCTTACGGAACATTTCAAGACCAGTAACGGTAGACTTGATAACATCTGGCTTCAAGCCGATGATTTCAACTTCGTCACCAATCTTAACCGTCCCACGATCGATACGGCCAGAAGCAACTGTACCACGACCAGTGATGGTGAAGACATCTTCAACAGGCATCAAGAAAGGCTTGTCTGTTTCACGAACAGGTGTTGGGATATATTCATCGATGGTATCCATCAATTCCATGATAACCTTTTCCTGTTCTGGATCGCCTTCAAGGGCCTTCAGAGCAGAACCACGGATAACAGGAATATCATCACCAGGATAATCGTATTCGCTGAGCAGTTCCCGGACTTCCATTTCAACCAAGTCGATCAATTCTGGATCGTCAACCAAGTCTGTCTTGTTCAGGAAAACAACGATGTAATCAACGCCGACCTGACGAGCCAACAAGATATGCTCACGGGTCTGTGGCATTGGGCCATCAGTTGCCGCAACAACCAAGATCGCACCATCCATCTGTGCAGCACCGGTGATCATGTTCTTAACGTAGTCAGCATGCCCTGGCGCATCAATATGTGCGTAGTGGCGCTTTTCGGTTTCATATTCAACGTGGGCGGTGTTGATTGTGATGCCACGTTCCTTTTCTTCTGGAGCAGCATCGATAGAAGCGTAGTCTTGCGCTTTGGCAAGGCCCTTTTCTGACAATACCTTAGTGATAGCCGCGGTCAAAGTAGTCTTACCGTGGTCAACGTGCCCGATCGTACCAATGTTTACGTGGGGCTTTGTGCGTTCATAGTGTTCTTTTTCAGCCATGAAAAAACGAACCTCCTGTATTTTTCGTAAGAATACAGGATACCTTGTGTACCCTGATAATCCTTTACGTTTAAGTGTACTACATTTGAGCGTAAATACCAAAACAAATATCTACGCTGGAAATGAATTCCAGCAATGAGTATACATGGTCAATTTCACTTTGTAAACAGATAGCGTCAAGTTTCTTTCATTTACAGTGAAAACGTATCGTTACGCCTGTTCCGACAATTTTGCCGTTTCGGCGGTCTGCCATGCAAAAAGTTGATCAAATACCGTGCTTTTGCCTTGATGATGATCCAAATAAGCTTGGACGAATGCAGCTGGATCTGGAATCAGACGGTCAATATCGGGATAGAGAAAGGCAATTTGCACCCGCGCCATCTGAACCAATGCCGTCCCTAGTTCCTGATCATCATCGCCCAAGGCAGCTTGCAACTGCGTCAAAATGGCCGGTCCGCTTTTTTCCTCCGCCATTCCAGGCAACTCATTTGGCACAAGGGTTTCAATGCGGTCATATGCCTGATATCTGACAGGTTGGTTATAACTGATACTTGTCAACAAATCTAGCAAAGACACGCGCATCGCAACAGGAACCGTTTGATCGGCCAAATTAGGCACAGCTGCTTCAACTAACGCCGCTTTTGGCAAAATGCCAATTTGGCTGAACAAATCTTGCTGCTCCTGCCGCGAAAAGCCGCCGAGATGGCTGATTTTTCGCACCAATGAAGCAATCTGTTCACCATGGCTACTTAAAGCAAGTGCCTCGGCAGCGTCAATTTGTCGGTCAAAAGTAGCGCGCCGCACCGCATCAAAATGGCGCAACATGCCACGTGCCATGACAAAATTGAGTGTCCCTAACCAAGCATCCAACATTAACTGAACGTCTGCGTCTGTCTGCATGAAAGCTTGATAGTGTGGCAACATCACATTTAAGCTTTCGTGAAACTGCTTCAAGCCATTCAAACTTGCGGCCAACGGTTGGGCAATTGCATAAGATTGATCTGCTTCATAGGCCTTTTCAAAATGAGCCGCTGCCGAAGCATAATTGCCTTTCTGCAAAGCCTGCTCGCCGATGTCAAAATGACGTTTTTCATTATCCGGTAATGAAACCATTTTTGCCATAAGAACCCTCCTGTCGTGCTGTAGAAAGCGTGTCATCACTGCAAAAATAAAAAATCCGGAAATGGTGATCCGAATTTTCTTTTTGATTATTGGCGCTTGGCGCTATTTTGATTAACTTCCATAATGACCGGCAGGATAACTGGGCGGCGTTTCGTCTGTTCAAACAGAAAACGACTAAGTTTATCGCGGACATCCTGCTTCAAATGTGTCCAGTCGAATTCTTTGTTGTCCAAGTTCTTTTGGACCGTATCAGTCACTAGTGTGCCGCTTTCGGCAAGCAGATCACGACTGGTCTTCAGATAAACGAATCCGCGACTCGTGACTTTCGGCTTTGATACGACGCGTTTTTTCTTGCGATCAATCGTCACAACTGCAATGAAAATGCCGTCTTCCGCAAGCATTTTACGATCTCGTAAAACGATATTGCCAATATCACCGACACCGATCCCGTCAATCATGGTGTTACCTGCATTGACATGACCCGATGCGGTCATTTTACCTTTCTCATAACGTAAAATGTCGCCCATTCCAACAATAAAGATATTGGCAGTTGGGATACCGGCTTCATGCGCAATCTCCGCGTGAGCAGCCATCAGACGGTATTCGCCTTGCACTGGCACAAGATATTGAGGTTTTAACAAGTCGATCATGAGCTGAAGATCGTTTTTGTAGGCATGGCCAGATGAATGAATATCATCCCCAAGCACTTTCACATCTCCGCCAGCACGATAAATCATGTCTTTCGTACGTGCTGCCATGGTTTCCATGGCATGGGCGATGGTGGTCGTAATAAAGACTAAATCACCTTCATGAATGTGAATCAAACGATGCCGAGAAGTCGCCATGCGTTGCAAGGACTTCATCGGTTCACCCATACGACCAGTTTCCAAAATAACCGTTTTTTCTGGGGCAAGCGCTTTGAGTTCCTTGGTTTTAGCAAGGACGTCCTCATTCGGCAGCTTGATGTAGTCCATGCGAATCGCAGTTTTGACTACTTTTTCAACATCTCGGCCGGTCAAAACGACGCGTCGTCCGAGCGAAGCGGCCGCATTAATAACCTGCTGAATGCGCTGAATGTTGCTGGCAACACCGGCAACAATGATCCGGCCATCCTGATACTCGAATGTTTCTTTAATGTGATCATAAATTTCATGTTCATTAGCATTTGGATAAGGAGATTCCGCATTGGCCGAATCCGAAAGCAAGGCCAATACCTTTTTATTCCCAATCTGTGCCAAGCGCGCCCAATCAGTTTGATACATCGGTGTGGCACTGGGATCAAATTTGAAATCACCGGTATAAACAATCTGACCTTCGCTGGTTTCAATATCGATCCCCAACGATCCGGGAATACTATGTGTTGTCCTAAAGAAGGAGACAGACACATCGCCAAAATCAATGACCGACTTCTCATCAATCACATGAAAGTCTTTGAACTTTTTAGCCTGAGCATCATGTTGCATGAATACCTTGGCCATCGCGATCGTCAATTCCGAGCCAAAAACTGGCACAGGATGTTCCACCAAAAAATATGGTAAGGCACCAACCGCATCCGCATGTCCGTGGCTCAGAAAAATCCCGGCAATCCGATCAGCATTTTCAGTTAAATAACTAAAATCAGGGATTACAACATCAATGCCAAGTAACTCATTATCAGGGTATTTTAACCCAAAATCGCATACAAAAATTTGGTCGTCAACTTCGACGGCGTACATGTTTTTTCCGTTTTCACGTACCCCACCAAGAGCGACCAGATTGATCTTCGTCATGGTTTCACCTCGTGGTTAATTTATGGAAGCGCGGCAATGATGATCACTCAAACCCGCTTCCGCCGAATAAATTCTTATACAAGTGTACCACATGACGGAAGGAAAACCTATAGAGCGCAATTGGATGCATTTCAAAGACTTCATGCCAAATGAGCCTAAGTACAGATGTTTCTTTCTAAACGTGATTCTCAAAGAAACGTTGCACAACGTGGTGATTTTGTTTGGCCGCTGCAACGGCTGTCTGATAGCCAGCATCACTCGTCTGTGCCGCGTCAAGATGATAGGCGGCTACTTCATGATCCGCCATTAAAACGACTGCAACTTCTGATGAGCAACCAGCTGCTAGATGTTTGCCACGGTCGTTAGCTAGGATCGCCAACGCTGCTTGCCCGGTTACTGGGCCGAAGCCCATGCCATGAGCTTGTGGTAGGATATTTTGCACCCACGCTTTCAAATCTATCGGTTGCAAGCGATCATCCGGTACAGTTAAAAACGCGGCATCACCAGCAAGCCAAAAGTCCACCGTTGTACCAGCCACTTGAGGCATGATCGTCAGTCCTGTTGGTGTTGCTGTCATTAGCAGTTCACGATTTTGTAAAATAGTGGTTACCGTTTTTTGCAACTCTGACGGCAACAACGATAAGGTTGGTGTTTTACCAATTAAGCCAATCGCAATCGCCTGCACTAATTGCTGAAGAGGCAGCGCAATGCCCTCTGAGGCGGTCTGCACTGCTCCTTTTTTAGTGATCCCCGCAGCAGCCCACTGATCAGCAGCCATTGCTGCAAAGACAACCGTTATCTGATGTGTCGCTGCTAAAACCGTGATTCTCAACAAATGATCCTCATAACGTTGACGGTATTCCGCTCCCATGATGCTTACTCCTTTGTCTGGCATTCCGGTTTTCATAACGCGCTCGTAGTCGCAAATAGTCTACACCTAAAAGGCTTGAACACAATGGCGTTTCCCAGACTACATTTAAAAGCCTTTCACACGCCGCTTTCTAATCAGACTAGTTTGTAACCATCAAAAAAAGGCCGCCAAGGCGACCTTTCAAAGTTAAATTAACGACGCAGACCCAATGCTTTAATCAGATCACGGTAACGCGTAATATCTTTGTTACGTAGATATGCAAGCAAGTTACGACGATGACCGATCTTCTTCATCAAACCAACGTAACTATGATGATCCTTCTTATGAACGGACAAATGGTCATTCAAGGCCAAAATTTCTGCAGTTAAAACTGCGATTTGGACTTCGGGTGAACCCGTATCCCCATCATGCCGTGCATACTGCTTGATGATTTCATCTTTTTGTGTTTGTTCAATTGCCATTGTGTGTACCACCTTTCTGAGTATTGCCTGAAACTGAGTAAAGCGTCGGTGGTTCGCTAAACTAAGTATCAGGTTCAAAAGTACTTACTTACTTTACCGGAGCTGCCCAATGATTGCAAGTCTTTTTGCCTATCAAGCATTTTCCCTTTACAACTTTTTATTGCATTGCCCCCAAGCCTTCTGTATAATAGCGACTGTTGAAACTTATGCAGTTTTATCATAATCCACTGTTGGAGGTGAACATCTCATGCCACAAATCAAATCTGCAATCAAGCGCGTTAAGACGCAAGAAGCTGCTCGTGTACGTAACATTGCGCAAATGAACGCAATGCGTACCGCTGTTAAGAAGTTCAAGACCGCAACCGAACAAAATGCTGACAACAGTCAGGATCTTTACAAGGCTGCTGCCCGTGCTATCGATATGGCAAACAGCAAAGGCCTGATCAAGAAGAACAAGGCCGGCCGCGACAAGAGTCGTCTTTCTGCACTACTTAACAAGTAATTAAGGCGTCATGCCAAATAAAATCCCCTCGGGTTTCTATCCGAGGGGATTTTTGCTTCTAACGATCATTTGCAATCCGCACGATGTTGCTTAACCGCGCACATGCTTGCCAGACTGCTGTCCTGTGTACTTTAGCATAAATAGTTCAAAAGCCAACGCCTTATCGATAGTTCCCGTTTTCATTGCTGTTTCAGTATCAACCAAGCCACTGTAGGCAGTCGCGAGCTGCTGATAAGGTAAGCGATCCACTTGCCGCATGGCTAATTTAACCCGATATGGATGGGCCTTGAGGGTGCCAGCAATATCGCCTTGACTATACCCTTTTTTTGCTAATAATTTCACCTGCAGCAATAGTCGAAACTGGCCTAGCATCAATGCGTTCAAACGAATGGGTTGTTCACGCTGAGCCAATAAATCACGATACAGCGCCAAAGCGGCCGCAGCATTTTTGCGCAAAACATCAGTCACCAAATCAAACACCCGATCATTGAGCTGCTTAGGTACTAGGGCTTCGACCGCTGCAACGGTCAGCGGGCTGCCATCACTGGCATAGGTCAGCAGTTTGCGAACCTCACCCATCATGATCGAATACTGGCCGTTAGTGCGCTGCACAAGGGTATCCAATGCCGGTGCATCAATGGTCACTTGGTGCTTCTTAAATGTTTGGGCTAAAGCAGCACGCGCCTCCCGTTCATCAAGCGGTGCTGCATTCACAATGAGCGCCGCCTTTTTCAATGCCTTGGTCAACCTTTTCCGTTCATCAAGTTTCTTATAAGGCGCGATGATGACCATCATCGTTGACGGTACTGGGTTCTCAAAATAAGCCTGCAAACCAGCAAGATCATGATCGACTTTGTCGGCATTTTTTTCGCCTGTCAAAAAATACGGATCGTCAATAACGACTTCCCGATAATCCCCAAAAAAGGGCATCGAGGTCGCATCATTCAAGGCTGCACCAACAGGCGTTTGCTGCATATCATAGCGGCCAAAGTTCATGGCCTGTTGATCTTCCGGAATCATGCTGGCTATCGCGTGTTGTGCCTGCTGACGCAATGCGGATTCTTCACCGAGAATCAATGTCAGCGGCGGTCGTTCGCCATTCTTAAGATGTTTGATAAAATCACGGACCTGCATTGCTGCTTTGCTCCTTTGTTGGTAACCAGCCAAAAAGCTGATCTTCCTGTTTGTTTTGCCCCGGCTCAACCCACAGCATTCCTCGCTCGCTAGTGCTAGCCCATGGAACGTTGGCCGCAGCCAACGTTGCAAGGGTTTCTGGATGGGGATGACCATACCGATTATCGACACCGGCGGAAATAAGTGCTGCTTTTAAATGCAAGCTATTGATCAATGCCGGGGTACTTGATGTTTTCGAACCATGATGGCCGACTTTTAAATAATCGGCCGTTAGCTGACGCGGCATGATATTCTTTTCTTCCGCTTCTTTTTCGGCGTCGCCAGTTAACAACCAACTGCTGTTGCCTATTTTACCATAGAGCACAATTGAATCGGCGTTTGTCTTGGTAGGATCGCCGGATGTCTGCGCTTTCGGTGATACGACCTGAAATTTAGCGGGTCCAATGCACAACCAGTCATCAGCCGCCACGAGCTGCACATGTTGCACTTGCTTGGCAACTTTTTGAATCATTTGATGCTGAACGCTTGTCGCTGTGGTGATCAGTCGACCGACTGGCATTAGCTGAGATAGCAACGGGGCATCGCCAACATGGTCCATGTCCGGATGCGTCAGTAATAAGGTATCCAGCCGAGCATAGCCGCGAGCATGCAAATATGGCACAATGGCTCGTCGGACAGGTGGATTGGTCGTCTTCCCGAAAATTCGCCCACCAGTATCAATCAACAAAGCACCTTGATGAAAAGGGGTTTCAATCAAAATTGCGTCCCCTTGTCCAACGTCAAACATGACCACCCGATAATTTGGCTGATACCAACACCAGCCAAAGACAGTCACGAACCAGCAAGCCGCCGCCAACCAGTGTTTAGCAACAATCACCGTCAGCATCACGACAATACCGATAAGTGCTAACCAACTTGGAAAAGCGCCAGTGACTATTTGGCCAGGTACACGGCTTAAACTAACTAAGCCATTTTCCAACAATTGCAAACCGTCGTCAAAAGTGGCTGTCAAGGTGGCGTGTGGCAAAAGCAACGCGATCACAAGCCCTGGCATGACCCCAAGTTCAAAGATCGGCATTAACAGCCAGTTAAAAAGAACCGTCAATATATTGAAGCTGAACGTGTGCCAAGCAATCACTGGCATACTGGCAAGTACTAGTCGCCAGTTGAGCTGCCACGAACGCATGGCAGGAAGCGCCACTAATAAACCGGTTAACAGGTAAGTTAGTTGACCACCCATGGTTAACAAAACCCGCGGTTGCCAAAATAAATTAACCATTAAAACGAAGCTAAATAAGTCAAGCCCGCTGAAGCCAAGTTGCAAATGATCATTCACAATACCGGCCAATCGCATCCAAACTGCGCGCCACAATCCAGCACCAAGTGGCAATAGGAGTAACAACAACGGCAGCAGGACGATTAGACTCAGATCAACTAACCCTTGAGGCACTCGCAAGCGCGCCGCAAACCAGTATAAACCGGCAATAATTGCAAAAAGATGCATCCCTGAAACAGAGAAAACGTGAAAGATCCCTAAGTCAACGAAAGCTTGCCGCTGAGTCAAAAAGTCTTCATCAAGTTGGCCTAGAAATAGGCCTTTTGCATATTGACGAACTTTTGTTGGCAATTGCTCAAAATAGTCAAATAAATGAACCCGCCAACCATCAACTAACTCTGCTATATTTTGTGGCGACCTTGACTCGAAATTCAATTGCGGTTTCACTAACTCGTAGGCTAACTGCTGTGTTTGCCAAACATAAGTCGCGTAATCAAACTCAAACTGATTTCTTGCTGGCGCTAGACGTTTTATTTGATGCTGACCGTGCAGCACGAGTGGTTGATTATTTGATTTTAGTCGGGCAGCGACGGCCTGATTGACGCTGCCGCGACCACTAACAATCACCCCATTAGCTGCTCGACCAGTAAAACTTGCGTAACCTTCTTTAAGCTTGAGTGCTGTCGCAGGGATCACAATTGATCCTTGGGGAACAGGCGGTTGCCGCCACTGCTGGGCATCAATCAAGCCACGTCCTAACCCAACGAGAATGGCCAAACTTACGACTATGACCAGATTGCGAGTCGTTTTAACGAGTAGCCAAAGCAACAATAAACAAGCTGGCAACCATCCCCCAATGCCAATCAAGATACCAGCAAGCAAACCTGCTGCCATTAAAATAAACCGACCACTCATGGGCCAACCGTTAGCTGAGGTGCTAAAGTCTCAAACGTTTTATCGCCAATGCCGTGAACCTCTTTTAATTCGGCCACATCCTTAAATCCACCATGACTATCGCGATAACTGATAATGTCAGCGGCTTTTTTCGGACCGATGCCGCTGATTGTCTGGAGTTGGCTAACATCAGCTGTGTTTAGATTCACAACTGCACGACTACCAGCCGCCTCATTTGTTTGGCCAGCAGTGCCGCCAGTGCTGGCAGTCCCTGAAGCTGGCGCGGTGGCAACAGCGCCACCTTTCTCTGGAATCTGAAGACTTTCTTGATCCACCGCTAGCTTGGCTAAATTCACCTGACTGATATCAGCTTTGTCTGTGAGCCCACCAGCGGCTTTAACCACCGCATCCCAACGCGTATCAGCACGAACCGGATATAGCCCAGGCTTTTGGACTGCTCCTTTGATATGCACAAATCCGCGGGTTGGTCGGCTGGTACTGCTTCTTGTTTGCCTACTGGACGCTATAGTGGTCGACTGACCATGAACATTAGATGCATGACTGCGAGTGGTGTGAACACTAACGGCCAGCTGGGATTGTGCTGGGGCTGCCTTAGTTTGCTGCCAGAAAAAGAACCCGCCGACAAGCACCACCAGCGGTACATACCAATAAGTTTTCAACCAAAACATAAGTGTCGTCATCTCTCTCACCTCACCAACACATTACGCAGGCCAAGAAAAAAAGAACTGCCTTGGTTGGCAGTTCTTCATCATCACCATCTCTTCATGCCAATGTTCGATCAACTGGCAAGCGCTTATGATGCTGATTTTGCATAAGTTTCCATGTAACGAATGACATCTTGCAATGTTTTGACCGGGACAATCTTCATCTTGGTCTTAATCTGCTTCGCTGTTTCGACGGCTTCAGCGTAGTTGTTGACGTAATTGGGATCATAATGTTTTAGCTTTTTTGTAGCTGGCTGATTGGGGGCAAAAAAGAGTTTTGCGCCTTTGGCATCGGCAGCAACCACCTTCTTATCAATCCCGCCAATTTGCCCCACATTACCATCGCTATCGATCGTCCCGGTACCGGCAATCACTGCTCCCCGCCGCAGATTCTGGTGTGTAATTTGCGTGTAAATCTGTAAGGCAAACATCGTACCGGCACTCGGTCCGCCGATGTTACCGGCATCAATAGTCACTTTCGGTTCACTTGTGACCGCCGTGTTCTCCGTCAGTGTGATACCAATACCCGCCCGTTTTGTTTGCGGTAACCGCATCAGCTTGCCAGTTGCTTGTTTGGTCTTTCCCTTGTGCTGGTATGTCAGTGTCAGACTTGATCCGACCTTTTTAGATTTGATCGCATTGACATAGGCATCAGCGGTTGTATAGTGCTGGCCATTCAATTCGGTAATCGTGTCTCCTAACGCCAGCTTACCTTTGAATGGCGACTGCGGCAGCACGGACATGACATAAATACCCAAATGTTCCGTTTTCACTGGCATTTTGGCCGCTTTGAATGCTGCCGCAACCGCGTTATTAGCGGCACTTTTCATATAGTAGGCTTGCAGCTGATCATACTCAGCGCTACTATCATTGCCCATCAGATCCTGTTTCGACACAATATCGGTGTGCGCCTGCACCTTACTGAGCAGAAGTAATGCCGGAGATGCTGGCCCTACGACACCCACTGTCGTCAACATATAGGCACCCTTGGCATCATCTTTATTGCCACTGACTTTAACGTACGGCTTCAAAGATTCCGCTGAACCGGGCACTTCTAGATAGTAATTGGTTGGGATCAAAAAGAAGACAGCCAACAAAACGACTGCTATTAACAGTCCGATAAGCCAAAGCCAGCGCCGACGTTTCTGATTACTTGGTTTGATGAGCGTCACCTAGTTTCGCATACAAAGCTGCTTCGACAGGCGCAGGCACAAAACGATGAACGTCACCGCCAAAGGCCGCGACCTCTTTGATGATGGTACTAGATAAGGCATCATATTGCTTGTCTGCCAGCAAGAAAACTGTTTCGATTTCAGGATCGAGATCATGATTCACCGTCGCAATATCAGCCTCGTAACCAAAGTCCGCGACATTGCGGATACCACGAATCATAAACTGGGCACCGATTGACCGGGCAAATTCAACTGTTAATCGTTCAGGCGCTGCCATGGCTTTAACATTTGGTAGCCCAGCGGTGCTTTCACTGATCAGCGCCAATTTCTCTTCACTGGAAAAAAGCGGCTTTTTGCTCGTGTTGGTCATGGCTGCTACAACCACTTCATCAAACAACCGACTAGCTCTTTTGACGGTATCAAGATGACCGTTCGTGAAAGGATCAAAACTACCGGGAAACACTGCAATTTTTTTAGTCATTGTTTTCCTCGCTTCGCTCTAAAATTAAGACCTGCGCCACCCCATAGGTTTGGCGCCGTAGCTTGATGTAGCCGGGGATCTCATCAGGATAAGTCACATCCATACCGGTTTCAACTAAAACACGTGCGCCTGGCCGCAGCAAATTAGTACTGATAAACGCCGCAAGTTGTGCCAATACTTGCTGTTGCGCATAGGGTGGATCCATCATGATTAAGTCAAACTGTTGGCCAGCTTCCGCAAACTGACGGATAGCCTTATTGACCGGTTGCTTCAAAACGGTGAAGTGCTCAGGCTGTTTGGTTAGTGCAAGATTGGTTTTGATCGTTTTGATTGCGGCGTACTGCCGATCAACCAACGTCGCGTGAACCATACCACGCGAGACTGCTTCAATGCCCAACGCACCGGTGCCAGCATACAAGTCGAGTGCCTGTCCGCCGTCAAAGTATGGTCCCAGCATGTTAAACATGGATTCCTTGACTTTATCTGCAGTTGGCCGGGTTTGGTTACCTGCCACTGCCGTCAGCCGCAATCCCCGAAATGCTCCACTAATGACGCGCATCGTGATCACCTACTGATGTCTCATCGCCAGTCGAACTTGGCCGCAAGCGACGTTTTGGCTTGGCTTTCACCTCAAGATCCTCTTCAGTCGGCTTAAATTGGCCGATGTTGCTACCGAATTCAGTCGCCAAGTCTGGCCGATGGGAGGGCTCAACACGTTTAACAAATCGTAATTTACTGAGTTTGGCGCTTGTCTGAGCCAACTCGTCTTGATCCAAATAAAGATAAACATACTTCATGCGGCGCGAGACATACATAATCGTGCCATATCGACGCAGCGTTTTTAATTGTTTGAGGGAATACACCCAAACGACAAGTCCTTGCCGCTGTTTGATAGCAAACATTTTTTCACCTTCCAAACTCACTGCTTGGTCACACCGGGTTGAAGCTTGGCCAGCAGTTCCTGACTCTTAATTAAGGCGCCTGCCTCCACGTAAAGATGAGTGACGGTACCTGCAAATGGTGCATGAACCGTCGTCTCCATCTTCATGGCTTCAATGACAAACAAGGCATCCCCTTGTGCCACTTCTTGACCGGACTTAACGGCAACTGAAACAATTTTCCCTGCCATCGGTGCACCAATTTGATTACGATCAGTCGGTTCCGCCAACTGATGCCGCAACCCCGCGCTCTTCTGATGCGCATCGCGGATTTGAACTTCCTGCTTTTGACCATCAACAGTAAAGTACAGCGTCTTCATACCACTTGCATCCGCCTCGCCGATCGCGTTGAGCTGGATAATCATTGTCTTACCTGCTTTAATCGGCACAGACACGGTTTCGCCTATCCGCATTCCTTGGAAATACGATGGCGAATCCAACTTCGTCACCGGTCCAATCTGCCGTTGCTTGCGGGCGTATGCATTAAAGACATCCGGATACAGAATTGCACTCAAAACGTCTTCTGTGCTGGGTTCATTCATTCCGGCTTGTACTAACGCCGCGCGAACGGCCTTCAGATCAGCCGGCTTCGCCAATTGCCCTGGACGTACCGTCAACGGTTTTTGCCCTTTCAGAATTTTTGCTTGGAGCGCTTTCGGAAAACCACCAACCGGCTGCCCGAGATCGCCTTTAAAGAATGCCACGACCGAGGCCGGAAAATCATATTGCTCACCATGCGCCAACACTTCATCGGGTGTCAAGTGATTTTGCAGCATGAACAACGCCATATCACCCACCACCTTTGAGGATGGCGTTACTTTGATGATATCGCCAAATAAGGTATTTACCTGAGCATACATCGTTTTAACGGCCTCAAAATCCGTTATCCCCATGCTACGTGCTTGTTGCTGCAAGTTACTATACTGGCCACCTGGCATTTGGACTGTATAAATATCCGTTAGCGGACCCGTCACACCATTACTAAAATCGGCATAGTAAGGTCTGATTGCCTGAAAATAGCGATTCAACTTCTGCGCCTTTTCAATGGCAACATCTGGCTGTCGCTGATTGCCACTTAATGCATAGTAAAGACTTTCTAGACTAGGCTGACTGGTCGTTCCGGAAAAACTGCTTTGCGCCACATCAACGATATCGACCCCAGCATTAGCAGCGGCTACATAAGTCGCGATACCGTTACCAGTGGTGTCATGTGTGTGCAAATGAATCGGCACACTGACCGCATCTTTGAGCGCCGTTACTAACTCTGTCGCCGCTTGCGGTTTCAACAAGCCGGCCATGTCTTTAATCGCAAGCATGTCGGCACCGGCTGCAACTAATTGTTTGGCCAGATCAACATAATAAGCCAGCTCATACTTAGGGTGGGCATGGCTTAGAATGTCGCCTGTGTAACACATCGTCGCCTCAGCAAGCTTGCCTGTTTGTTTGACGGTATCAATACTGAGCGTCATCTGTGGCAACCAGTTCAAACTGTCAAAAATTCGAAAAACATCAACGCCATCATCAGCTGCTTTTTGAATGAAAGCTTTAATCACATTGTCCGGATAGTTTTGATAGCCGACCGCGTTACTGCCACGGAATAACATCTGTAACAAGGTATGCGGCAAGGCTGCCCGCAATTTTTTCAAACGGGTCCACGGATCCTCGTTCAAAAATCGATAAGCGACATCGAACGTCGCGCCGCCCCATACTTCCATGGAAAAAAGATTTGGCAAGCCATTGCCCATATCCTGTGCGACCGTCAACATGTCTCGAGTGCGCATCCGGGTAGCAAAAAGACTTTGATGGGCATCACGGAAAGTCGTGTCCGTTAACAGCAACTGGTTTTGTGCCTTAATCCAATCAGTAACCCCTTGCGCACCGTCAGCATGCAGCAAGGCAACTAAATCTTTTTGCGGCTTGGCAGCAGGAAAATGAACATCATAGCGCAATTCAGGGTAATATTTTTGTGCCTGTCGTTCAACACCTTTGAACCCATTAACCGTCACATCACTGATGTACCACAGTAACCGCGAAGCCGTGTCGGGCTTTGCCTGAACTTGCAAGAGTTCTGGATGGGCATCAATAAACGCGGTTTCTGCTTCACCTGTCCGGAAAGTTTCTGTCGCTAATAAGTGCTCAAGGAAAGCAACATTGGTTTTGACGCCGGTGATTTGAAATTCATGTAAAGCGCGTTGCATTTTGGCTACGGCAGCGGTGAAATTCGGTGCGTGAACACTGGCCTTTACTAATAAGGAGTCGAAATAAGGACTGACAACTGCCCCAGCATAGGCATTCCCGACATCAAGGCGGATGCCGAAGCCGCCTGGTGACCGATAAGTATTAATGGTGCCTGTGTCTGGCATGAAATTGTTTTCAGGATCCTCAGTCGTAATCCGGCACTGGATCGCCGCGCCATTTTCATGCAAATCTGCTTGCTTTGGCAAATGCAAATCAGCAAAAAGATCGGCGCCTGCTGCAATCTTTAACTGTGACTGCACAATATCCACATCGGTAATCAGTTCGGTGATCGTGTGTTCCACTTGTACCCGCGGATTAACTTCAATGAAGTAGTACTGATCGCCATCAACCAAAAATTCAACGGTACCGGCATTTTCATAGTGCAAACCTTGCATTAAATCAACAGCGCTTTGGCAAATTCGCGCCCGCAAGGCTGTTGGCAATGCCACGGCTGGGGCAATTTCAACCACTTTTTGTTGGCGGCGCTGTACTGAACAATCACGTTCGAAGAGGTGCAACAAATGGCCATGCTCATCGCCAAGAACTTGCACTTCGATATGTTTGGCGGAGGCAATGTACTTTTCAACGTACATCCGATCATCGCCAAAACTAGCTTTCGCTTCATTCACCGCATTTTGATACACGGCCTCAAGTTCAGCTTCAGAGTGAACGATTCGCATGCCTTTCCCGCCGCCGCCTGATGCTGCTTTAAGCATCACCGGAAAACCGTGTGTGGCTGTGAAATCCTGAATTTCGCTAAAATCGCGCGTTGGTTCCGGCGTGCCGGGAATAGTCGCCAAGCCTGCCTTGTGAGCAGCTTCCTTGGCCGCAACTTTATCGCCAAAAATATCGAGTAATTCCGAACGCGGGCCAACAAAAATGAGGCCGGCTGCCCGAACTTTCCGGGCAAACTCAGCATTTTCTGAAAGCAGGCCATAGCCCGGGTGAATCGCGTCCGCGCCGCTTTGCTTGGCAATTCGGATAATATCGTCCATATCCAAATAGGCAGCGATAGGCGCTTTTCCTGCTCCGACCTGATAACTTTCCTGCGCTTTGAATCGATGAATTGACAAAGCGTCCTCTTTAGCAAAAATACCGACTGTTTTAAGACCAAGCTCTTCACAGGCACGAAAAATCCGAATGGCGATTTCGCCACGATTAGCGACTAAAACTTTATGCATGCGTCTTCTCTACCTTTCGTTGCGTACGTTCACTATGATAACTGATATTTAACATAATGCCGATCGCCATTGACAGCACGATCATACTCGAACCGCCGTAACTGATAAACGGCAGCGTCACCCCGGTAACTGGCAAAACCCCAGTCACAGCACCAACGTTGAAAACGGTTTGCACCAGCATCATCGTGGCAATGCCGTACGCGATCAGCGTGTGATAGGTGTTCTTGGAACGAATTCCGATCAGATAAAAACGCATGATCAGGAAAAAAAGCAAACTCAATACGACAAATGTCCCAACCAAGCCAAGTTCCTCGGCAATCACGGCCAAAATAAAGTCAGTATAAGGCTCAGGCAGATAGCCTAACTTTTGGCTGCCCATGCCTAGTCCAACACCAAACAGCCCACCGTGATTGATCGCATACAAGGAGTTAACAACCTGATTGCCAACCGTATTCGCTTTAGCAAACGGATGAATGGCGGCCACTAATCGTTGATAGCCGTAATTCTTCTCCAATCCGGGAAAATGATAATGCGACACGATGTAGTAGCCCAGTGCTGTGATCGCGATCAACATCAAGACCCACAAAAAACCGTAACGCATCGGTATCCCGCTGGACATAACCACGACCAATGTAATCAAGAAAAGAATGGCAAATCCACCGGTATCTGGTTCGACAAAAACCAGAAGCATGATCATACCAGCGACAAACAATGGCTGCCACATCTGCCTTAGCCGAAAGTCCTCTTGTTGAAAGCGATCCTCGCGCGATGTCAGCATGTGCGCCAGATAAAAAATCAAAATCATTTTAGCAAATTCTGATGGCTGTAAGCGAAACCCGCCAATCGTGATCCATGCAGCAGCCCCGTTAACGGCGCGGCCGTGCACAATGAGATAGATTAGCATCACAACTAGTCCGGCCATTAAAGTCAACAGAACCCAACGATTGTGGACCACCTTCAAGGACATATTATAAAAGAAAAACACAGTCGCGATACCGAGCAGGACAAACAGTGCCTGTTGAATCAAGTATTTCGTTTCGGCAACGCCATATTGCCGTTGAACCCAATAAGCGCTGGCAGAGTACACCATGACAATACCGATCGCACATAAAACGAGGTACGGAACTAATATGAAGTAATCCACGTGCCGTAATTTATTCATCAATGAAAACGCGGCCTTTCAAGCAATTAATGGACTAATTATAGCATATCGCCTTCACGCTCCAAGCCGTGTTCTGCGGTAATCACTAAAAACTGTTTTTTCAGGCGGTCATTCACACCAACACATGCTGATTTAACAACCGCTCAGTCGACAAGTTAAGCCTTGTCTAACAATCACAATTATTGTGATCAAGACATCAAAAAAGCCGCCTTTTACAGACGACTTTTTGACCAACTTATTTACTTGGATGCGGCAATTTTCTTGCGCTTAGCCGCTTTTTGACGTTCGCCTGTGTTAAGGATCTTCTTACGCAAGCGAATGTTCTTAGGGGTAACTTCGCAGTATTCGTCATCATTCAAGAATTCAATGGATTCTTCAAGCGTCATATCTTTTGGCGTCTTGATGGCTGCTGCGTGGTCTTTCCCGGCTGCACGGGTGTTGGTCAAGTTCTTGCCTTTGGTGACATTGACTGCAATGTCATTTTCACGCGAGTTTTGACCAACAATCATGCCTTCATAAACCTCGGTGCCGGCATTGATGAACAACTGGCCACGGTCTTCAACGGATTGCAGACTGTACGTCGTTGCTGAACCAGCGTTGATGGAAACCAAAGCACCTTGTGTACGGCCTGGTTCCCAATTCTTGATAACCGGAGCGTATTTTTCGAAGGTATGGTTCATGATGCCGTAACCACCAGTAGCAGAGAGAAATTCGGTTGAGTACCCGATCAGACCACGAGAAGGCGCCAAGAATGTCAAACGGGTTTGACCGTTGCCTTCGTTCTCCATGTTCTGCATTTCGCCTTTACGTTGGCTCATCGCATCAATGACTGTCCCAGTATATTGTTCAGGAGTGTCAATTTGGACGCTTTCGAACGGTTCCATCATGACACCATCAATGTCACGATAGATAACTTCAGGACGACCTAATTGCAATTCAAAGCCTTCACGCCGCATCTCTTCAACCAAAATTGAAAGATGCAATTCGCCACGACCGGAAACCATCCAGGCACCTGCCTGATCAGTGTCGTCAACGCGCAGGGACACATCTGTCTGCAATTGCGACTTCAGACGCTCCTCAAGTTTACGAGCAGTCACATTTTTACCTTCACGACCGGCAAATGGACTGTCATTCGCAACAAACATCATCTGCAAAGTTGGTTCATCAATCCGCAAAATCGGCAAAGCTTCCGGCGTATCAGCTGCCGTCACCGTTTCACCAACGAAGATGTCATCCATCCCAGAAACCGCGATCAAATCGCCGGCTTTAGCAGAGTTGATTTCGGTTCGGGTCAAGCCAAAGAAACCAAAGAGTTTTGTCACGCGGAAGTTCTTTTGAGAACCATCCAGCTTCATAACGGTAACATTGTCGCCGATTTTAATCTTGCCGCGGAAAATCCGACCAATCCCAATTCGACCAACGTAATCGTTGTAATCAAGCATCGCAACTTGGAACTGCAAAGGTTCGTCACTGTTGTCGATGGGTGCCGGAATGGTTTTGACGATGGTCTCAAACAACGGGGTCATGGTGTGCTTTTGCGTTGACAAATCGGAATCCATGCTGGAAGTGCCATTGACAGCGGAAGCATAGACAACCGGGAATTCCAGTTGTGCATCATCAGCGCCCAATTCAATGAACAATTCGAGAACTTCATCAACGACTTCTTCAGGACGCGCACCTGGACGATCGACCTTGTTGATGACAACGATCGGTGTCAAATGCTGTTCAAGCGCCTTTTTCAAGACAAACCGCGTTTGCGGCATTGGGCCTTCAAAAGCGTCAACGACAAGCAAAACGCCGTCAACCATCTTCATAACCCGTTCCACTTCACCACCAAAGTCAGCATGCCCCGGGGTATCGAGGATGTTGATGGTCGTATCGCCGAACTTAACTGCCGTGTTTTTACTCAGGATGGTGATCCCACGTTCTTTTTCAATGGCGTTGGTATCCATTGCCCGATCCTGTAATTGAATGTGTTGATCAAGTGTATCTGATTGTTTAAGCATTTCGTTAACCAATGTGGTCTTACCATGGTCAACGTGGGCAATGATCGCAATGTTGCGAATATCGTCACGTGTTTTCACGATTTATACTTCCTTTCTGCTGGCACTACTGGCCGCCTACCGCATTAAAAAAGTGCCAGCAACTGACACAGTTATACGATTTGAAATTATAACACACAATGACAAGTCTGTCTGGATTTTCTGAAAAGTGAAGTGCTTCACGCAATCACAGACCTTGCATTTTCTTATAAAGCGGGCTATCACGCGACCCTTTTATTAAGAAAAAAACTGGCGCCACTTAGTTTGCGCCAGAAATCATGATTTGTCTATTGGTTTAGCTTAAGCCTCTTTGCCGCCATCCGCCATCATCGTCAAAATCGTTTGATGTGCCTTTGGTGTAGCAGCAACCACAACACCTGGTTGCTGCAAGTTGATTGGTGCGCCATCTTCACGGCTGAAAACAACGCCAAGACCCTTAGTAATCGCCATTCCAGCCGCTACGTCCCACGGCTGTAAGTAAGACACATACCCGATCTGTCGACCCAGCGCAATTTCGATGAACTCCATTCCTGCACTGCCGCTCATTCTAGCGCCAGAACTGGTCAACGCGATATCGCCTAGATGCAACCGATTCTTAATCGTCATCGGGCCATTGACACCTAACAAGCCATCCTTAAGCGGCAAGTCTGGCAAAACCTTCACTTGTTGTCCAGCATGGGTGACGGGAATCATTGGGCCCCCGCTAAGCACTTCATTTCGCATGACGTCCATAATCGCGCCGACAACAGGTTCACCGTCCTGATAAACACCAATCATAATGGCAAAATGTGCTTGTTGTTTGACGAAATTCATGGTGCCGTCTATTGGATCGACAAAGAAGACGAGACCAGCTAAATCAGTGTCATCGTGCTCATGTCCTTCTTCACCAATGATACCGGCTTCAGGATACGCCTCTCTGATTTTGCCAATCAAAAATTGTTGATTCGCCTTGTCGACATTGGTGACCAAATCGTTGCGATTACTTTTGGTGGCAACATCTAATGGGGCGGCCATTGCGGTTAGAATTTGTTTGCGACTAGCAGCAAACCAGCTAATAATCGTTTGCCGCAACATTTCTGGATCTTGTGTCATGGTTAACTCACCCTTACCCTAATCTTTTGGCTCACGCCTTTGCGGGCCATCTGTATAACAGTATACATGGAATAACCGGACAGTGCTTCAAACTCCCGATCCAATTTGCGCTCGGTTCCTTTATCTGGCACAACTTCCTTAAATCCACGGTACGCTGCAAGCAGATTATCACGATCAACACCGTGTTCATATGCATCTTCGACTAAGGTATAAAAGGTCGTGACTTTTACTTTTTCGGCAGTTGTCCAGTCAATGTCGAGTGGATAGGCATAATTAGGTTTCATGTTTACTAGCTCCTTGTTCTATCGCCTTAATTTGATCCTGTACAGTTTGTTTCGTTTGACTCAACGCAGCTTCCTCATCATCCGAACCAGCAACTGTGGCGAGCGTCACAACACCACTATCATTCAAGAGGACTGGCGAACTATAAACCTGACCTGTGTCATCCTCTACATCCATCAGATGCGTCAGCGTGCCAATCAAACTATCGCCACTATACGCCGCAATAATCGGAATCACCAACCTCCCAAGCAAGACGGTCAAGGGACTCCTCAAAAAGCTTCGAACTGCATCCAAGCCATCAGTAAAAATCGTCTGATCATTTAATAAGCGCAAAACCGGCGTTGCACCAACGTAAGCTCGGCTCCAAATCAACACTGGGGCTTGTCGCGTACCTACCACATAAGCCGTCACATGTTTCGCCGGTACTGCCAACCTAGCAGCCAGAAATTGTTCAAATCGCCACGTTGCACCAAACGTACCAAGTCCAACAACCTGACTTTTATTCACTCCGGAAAAACGTTGCGCAAAATACGTGAAAAGTTCATCACGTGTCATCGCAACAATGATTCTACCTGTGAAGCCTGCCGCCATCGCTGAATTGAGAACTTTGCGAATTGCCGCAATATTCGTCTCAATAAAATCATCGGCATCAGGTGATCCCGTATCGGTCAAGATTAAAATATCCGCCGCTTTTAAAACTTTCGGCGTGACTTTTGCAAATGTGTTTTGACATATTTGACTTAAAGCTGTCAACCCAACCATATCAATCAATGATTCATCTGGTTCATAACAACCCACCGTCAACAGCAACTGTGATGCAATTAATGTTTCTAAAAGCCCTTGGGTCCCGATACTGGCACCGCTCACCACGACTCTTTGCATGAAAACCCTTCCCCTCCACTCCATTAGTTACATTTTAACGGAAGCAGAATCTTAAGACAAAATTAAAAAGGGGTTTAGACGCAATTGTTAACTAACTGAAATATTAGCCGTTTCTCATCTTCTTGTAAAAATTAGCTGTTGCCATGCTCACAGCATTCGCCATTAGCGATAACCAAATGACACAAAAACAGCCTGATCAAGAAGATCAGACTGCTTCATGACATCTCTATCAGATACTAAATATTGATTGGGAGTCCCAATGCAACTTCAGCGTCATCCATGATAACTTCACTCAGTGTTGGGTGCGGATGAATGGTCAAGGCAAGATCCTCAACGTTCAAACCGCCTTCAACAACAACGGTCAGTTCGGAAATCAAATCACTAGCACCGGCGCCAGCAACTTGGCCGCCGATAACCGTACCGTTTTCATTAGTGACCAAGCGGACAAACCCTTCTGTCTGGGCAAGACTGAGGGCACGACCATTGGCAGCAAATGGGAACTTGCTGGCTTTAGCCTTGATCCCTTTATCCTTCGCCTCGGCAACTGTCATCCCAGTTGTTGCAAGTTCAGGGTCCGTGAAGCAAACGGCAGGCATCGCTTTGTAGTCAACCGCACTGGCTTTGCCGCTGATGGCCTCGGCAGCGACTTTACCTTCATAGCTAGCCTTATGCGCCAATGCTGCACCTGGCACAATGTCGCCAATCGCATAGATATTCGGTTTGTTGGTCCGGCCTTGAGAATCGACCTTGATTAAACCGCGATCAGTTGTTTCGACCCCGACAATATCGAGACCAAGATCGTCAGTATTTGGCCGCCGTCCGACCGTCACCATAACATAATCAGCTGCAATCGTCTGTTCCTTACCATCGGCCGTGTACGTCACTTTGACACCTTTGCCAGTGTCTTCAGCTTCTTTAGCCATCGCATTGGTAATAACTGTTACGCCACGTTTTTTGAAGGAATTCAGAACTAGCTGAACCATATCCTTCTCAAAGTTTGGCAGAATCGAACTTGTGCCTTCAAGAATCGTGACATGCGCGCCAAGATTAGCATACGCACTCGCCAACTCGGAGCCGATATAGCCGCCGCCAATGACGACAAATTCTTTTGGTACTTCAGGAAGATTCAGACCCCCTGTTGAATCTAAAATGCGCTTGCCAAACTTAAAGCCTTTAATTTCGATTGGCCGGCTGCCAGTCGCGATGATCAGATTCTTGAACGTATAGGTCTGAGCTGAATCTTTTTGCATCACGCGCAGGCTATGGTCATCTTTTAAGAACGCCGTGCCCATAATCGTGTCAATCTTGTGTTTCTTGAATAGCATCGACACACC
Organism: Lacticaseibacillus sp. 30; assembly: GCF_053819265.1. Lineage (NCBI taxonomy): Bacteria > Bacillati > Bacillota > Bacilli > Lactobacillales > Lactobacillaceae > Lacticaseibacillus > Lacticaseibacillus sp. 30. The sequence goes on along the minus strand of NZ_JBSOQX010000001.1, from coordinate 68,910 downwards.
GCTTGTCAGCGTATGCACAACCTTATTTTGCTTCCATTCCTGGGTTTTCGTGAAATCAAGGTCAGCACCTTTGGCATTAATGCCAAACGTACTTGCTTCCAAGGCGTCTTGATAGCGATGACCTGCGTTGATCAAAGCTTTTGATGGGATGCAGCCGACATTCAAACAAACACCGCCAATGAACGTGCTCTCAATCACGGTCACCTTTTGACCCATTTCAGCTGCGCGAATCGCAGCAACATAACCGCCGGGGCCGGAACCAATGACGACGGTATCCAAATCGATTGCAAAATCGCCTACAACCATGCTTATCCCTCCATCAACAGCAGATCAGGATCTGCCAACAATTTATCCATCAGATTCAAGGCGGTTTGTGCTAACGCGCCGTCAATCAAACGATGGTCATAGCTCAAACTTAATTTCAACATGTTGCCAACCACAATTTCGTTGTCTTCGTTGACATAAGGCTCCTTAGCAATTTTGCCCACTCCGAGAATCGCAACTTCAGGTTGATTGATCACTGGGGTGAACCAGCCGCCGCCAATTGACCCAACGTTACTGATGGTCATGGAGCCACCGCGCATTTCATCCGGCTTTAGTTTGCTGTCATAAGCCTTCTGGGCATTTTCACTAATTTCCTTAGCAATTTCAAACATACTCTTTGCATCGGCATTCTTGATCACAGGCACATACAAGCCGTGATCCGTATTTGTTGCAATCCCAATGTTGAAGTAATGCTTATAGACAATTTCATCCGTTGTATCATCAATGGACGCATTGAATTCTGGATATTCACGCAACACCGTCACAAGTGCTTTGACGATATACGGCAGGAAGGTTAACTTGATACCCTTATCAGCTGCGTATTGCTTGTACTTCTTGCGATGAGCCATTAACTTAGAAACTTCAACGTCATCAAAACTCGTCACATGCGGGCTACGTTGCTTAGAAGCAAGCATCGCCTTAGCAATCGCTTTCCGAGTTGGGGTCATCTTTTCACGGGTTTCAAGTTCAGCTTCATTACCACTCGAAACGTATGGTGCAACTGCTTGTGGCTTTGGTGCTGCCGGTGCAGCTGGCTTTGCTGTGGCTGGTTGCGGTTGTGCCTGAGCAGCAGGGGCTGCTGGCTGTGCAGATGCAGCTGATGCGCCCGTCTTGAATGCATCGACATCAGCCTTGGTAATTCGGCCATGTTTGCCGGTTGCTGGCACTTGTGAGATGTCAATGCCCTGTTCGCGTGCATACTGACGCACAGATGGCATTGCTAAAATTTCCCGGTTCGGATCGGTGATGGCCGGCACGCCACCCGCTGCTGGTGCAGCTGGCGTCGCAGCCGGTGTTGCAGCAACCGGCTGCGGTGCAGCGCCAGCCTCAGTAGCAACCGATGTGTCATTATGACCCGGTGCATCAATATCAACCAGCGCTTCACCGACTGTCGCGGTTTCGCCTTCTGGTACCAGAATCTTAACAACCGTTCCGGCAACTGGAGAAGGAATTTCTTCGACACTCTTGTCGCTTTGAACTTCTAACAGCGTGTCGTCCTCTTTGATTTGATCGCCAGGCTTGACTGACCATTTAACAATTTCGCCTTCTGCCAAACCCTCGCCTAGTTCGGGTAACTTAAACTGATAAACCGATTGCGCAGGTGCAGGTTGCACAGCAGGCGTTGCTGGAGCGGGTGTCGCAGGGGCTGCTGTTGCAGTCGCAGGTGCAGCCGGTGCAGCTGCCGGTCCGGAGCCATCATCGATTTCAACCAATAGATCACCAACTGACGCGGTTTCCCCTTCTGGAACAAGAATTTTTAAAATTTTGCCGGAGACCGGGGATGGAATCTCTTCAACACTTTTATCACTTTGAACCTCAAGTAAGGTATCGTCTTCCTTGATGTCATCACCAGGTTTGACGTCCCACTTAACGATTTCGCCTTCTGCCAAGCCTTCGCCAAGTTCTGGCAGTTTGAATTCAAAAGCCATGTTGGCACCTCTTCTTTCTAGAAATTAACGGTTTCCCGGACTTTAGCTTCAATATCCTTAGCATTTGGCAGCCAAATGTTTTCAGCTTGGCCAAATGGGAACGGGGTATCCGGAGCGGCAACCCGACCAATCGGTGCCTCAAGCGACAGAATCGCCCGTTCGGAAATCTCACTGATCACCGTTGATGCAACACCGGCCATGCGTTGTGCTTCTTGCACCACAACAACCTTATGCGTCTTTTTGACCGAATTGATGATCGTTTCGACATCAAGTGGCGCAATCGTCCGCAAGTCAACAATTTCAGCCTGAATGCCATCTTTGGCTAAATTATCAGCAGCTTTCAGCGCTTCGCGAACCATCGCACCATACGTGATGATCGATACATCTGAACCTTCGCGGGTCACCGCCGCTTTGTCCAACGGTACCGTGTACGTGCCCTCTGGAACATCTTGCCGGAAGGAACGATAAAGTTTCATATGCTCAAGGAACAATACCGGATCATTGCTCCGGATCGAACTAATCAGCAAACCTTTGGCATCATATGGATTGCTTGGAATAACGACACGCATACCAGGAAATTGCGCAATTAACCCTTCAAAGTTGTCACTGTGCATTTCTGGGGTGTGAACACCACCGCCAAAAGGCGCCCGAATCGTGATCGGCATTGAGCGAGTGCCGCCCATCCGGTAACGCATCCGTGACATCTGACCACCAATGCTGTCCATCGTTTCAAAAACGAATCCGAAAAACTGAATTTCAGGAATTGGCCGCCAACCGGTCAATGCCAACCCAATCGACAAACCACCGATGCCAGATTCCGCTAGTGGGGTATCGAAAACCCGATCCTCACCGTATTTTGCTTGCAAACCATCAGTTGCACGGAAAACACCACCGTTTTTCCCGACATCTTCGCCGAATACCAAGGTCTTAGGGTCGTTCGCCAACTCAACATCAAGCGCATCCGTGATGGCTTGGATCATTGTTTTTTGTGCCATGGTTACTTCGACTCCTTTCCTTGAAATTCTGCCAGCTGTTCAGCAACATTTTGCGGTGCGGTCTCGTACGTGTCCTTTAGGAAGCGGGATACCGTCTGCTGTGGTGCCTTATCAGCTTTGTTAATTGCGTCCTTAATTTCATCCTTAACTTGATCAATTAAGGCGTCTTCCTTGTCTTTGTTCCAAAGTCCCTTATCAGTCAGGTAGTTCCGCATTCGAATTAACGGATCGCGCTTTTGCCATAACTCATCTGTCTCCTTGGAACGATAACGCGTCGGATCATCGCCAGATAACGTATGTGGCCCATAACGATAGGTCAGCGTCTCAATCAAGACAGGGCCATTACCAGCGGCGGTCCATGCGCGCGCTTCTTTTGTCACTTCATAGACAGCTAGGGCATCCATACCGTCAACTTGCACACCTGGAATACCAGCAGCAACTGCTTTTTGCGCTAAAGTCTTCGCAGCCGTCTGACTGGCCCGCGGTACAGAAATCGCAAAGCCGTTATCTTGCACAATAAAGATTGCTGGGGCTTTGAAATGACCAGCAAAGTTGACACCTTCGTAGAAATCACCTTGTGACGTGCCGCCATCACCGGTATACGTGAAGGCCACTTCATCACTGCCATTCTTCTTTAAGCCGAGTGCAACGCCGGCTGTTTGGACGTACTGCGCACCAATAATAATCTGAGGCGGTAACGCGTGAAAATCTTCTGGGTATTCATTACCGGCAACATGACCACGAGACCATAAGAATGCTTTATCCAGTGGCAAGCCATGTTGAATCAACTGTGGCAAGTCACGGTAAGCAGGTAACAACCAGTCCGTTGTTTTCATGGCCGAATGGCTGCCAATCATGCTGGCCTCTTCACCAGCGCTTGGCGCATAAAAACCTAATCGTCCTTGCCGATTCAACGCGGTTGCTCGTTGATCAAGAACCCGCTGCCAAACCATTTTGGACATCAAGTCGACCAACTGATCATCACTCAGATCGGGCATGATATCAGGATTGACGACCTTGCCCGCTTCATCCAGAATTTGGATGGTCGGCTTAAAATCGGCATCTTGATTTTCCAACAGTTTCTTGAAATCAACTGCAGCATGCTGTTTTGCCATAATCAGAACCTCTTTCCATTCCTGTTGTCATTAACGCAGGAAAACTGTACTAATGAAAATCTTTACAAACCAAGCGTAACATTGCGGTTTTATCCTTGCAAGCGTTTTATTTCAGCACTGGCGGGAATCCTTTTCCGAGCTTGTTGTGCCTCATTTTTTAACGAATGGGACTATAACAGAACCTTATAAAAAATAAGACACAAAAAGAGCACGTCGCTTCACAAGCGCGTGCCTCTTTTAATGGATTCATTCATCGTGCTTCACGAGACCGGATCTTGGTTGTGCCGAAAATCACTTGTTTTACTGTGATGTTTCATGGCGCCAACCAAGGTGGCGTGTTGGGCAAGGTCGGCATGTAACCGAACCTGCTGTGCACGATTTACTTGTTTACTTCTTAACAATTCACTTGCCAGGAGTGATACAGCAATGCCGGATACCCGAAAAATCTGTTTTAGCGCAAGGACAAAACCAACTGCCGCACTCGTTACAAGTGAAGCTGGCGCATGATTTTCCGTCTTTCCGTTCAATTGTGCAAAGGCATGGTCGACAAGACCATCACGCAAAACCGCCGTGACGGTTGCTTGGGCATCGGTCGCCATCACAGCGCCAGCAATGCCTACCCCCGCTGGTACCTGCCGACCAATCAAAGCCAGCAGCCCGGCCAAATCACTTGGCAAGGAAACGTGTGCATCGGGAGCCAACGCAACGTCAACAGGCAGTTTTTCTCCTGTCGTCAACATCAGGACGTCACCGACGACAAGGTCATTTGCGCTCACTTGGCGAACCAAGCCCTCGCGTACAACCAAAACCGTCTGTTTGGGATCGCCCTGATGTCGGGTAGCAGCTGTGAGCAGATAAACGATCACAGCCATCATCATACTAAGCAACACGCCGATAACAACTGTAAGAAGCCAGTTGCGAGTGATCACACTGATCAAGCCACTGACACCGGCAGTCATGATCAACAACGGTAAGAAGAGACTTGCCTTGTTGATCGTATTAGGACGTGGTGTAACTGTTTGTTGGGCCTTTTGCGCTTCGTAGCGTGACAGGCCACTCGAAACCATCATCAACATCGACAAACTCCTTCCCGTTTCCCGAGAAGGACCGCGATGCTGCCAAATCCATTAATTTCACTTAAGAGATCGTAGCGGCAGCACAATGGGCCTTCCGGGATCAGCTAAATCGCTACTACTACCGCTACTCTTTGAAGATTGTTCCATTATGCTCACCACCTTTTCCTCAGCTTTTCATTAGGCAAAAAAATTGCACGCCGATTGAGAGCGTGCAGAAAAAGCATCCCAATCGTTTAGTTTTAGCACTATACGCCTAGAAGCGAGCTTCAGCTGCATTAGCGTAAGCCTTAATGGGCAGACGCAGTTGACTCAATTGGCATCTCTCGATGTTTCTGAGCAGCAGCATTGTTCGTATAGGAGCCTCACCTAACGGAAAGCACCGTATTTGTTTAACCTTCTATATAGTAGGGTAAAAAAAACCGAATGTCAAATGTTTCACCGAATCGAGCACAGCTGAACAATCATGGCGATTCAAAAAGGTTGTTGGTTAGAACATAAAACTTGCGAATCATCAATTAGACAAAAAACATTTTGTATTTGTCTTTCTAAGTGATACAGAGCTATTATTTTTTCTGTAGCTTTATGAATCGAAATAGCGTGAATTTCTTGAAAATGAGCAAAGCTTCAAAAATAGTTTTTTTCTTGCTTATCACCCAGACACAGAAAAAGTTTCTGCTATTGCAGCATTTAAGGCAAACCTCTTGCACGCGAAGCTTTTCAGCCTTCTGGTCCTGTGCTAATCTAGTAGAAGAAATGAACGGAGGTACAGATTGTGTATTTGATGAAGGATATCACGCGCGATGGGGCCAAGGTCCTGCGTGAAACGGCAAAGCCAGTCACGTTCCCACTTTCTGACGAGGACAAGCAACTGGCGCATGATATGATGGCTTACTTGGTCATCAGCCAAGATGAAGAACAAAACGAAAAGTATCATTTGCGTCCTGGCGTTGGACTAGCTGCGCCACAAGTTGGGCAAAGCAAGGCGATGGCTGCTGTTTTGGTTCCCGGTGACGATAATGAAATCCTCTTTAAAGAAGTTTTGATTAATCCGCGGATCATCAGCAACAGCGTTCAACATGCTGCTTTGGCTGAAGGCGAAGGTTGCCTGTCCGTTGATAAGGATGTTCCCGGATATGTCGTCCGGGCTGATCGGATTACCATCAGTTATCAAAATGAAGCCGGTGAACATAAAAAGATTCGTCTGAAGAACTATCCGGCTATCGTTTGCCAGCACGAAATCGATCACTTAAATGGCGTCCTGTTTTACGATCATATTAATAAGGAACATCCTTTCACCATCGACCCGGATGCCGTCATTATCAAGTAAAATACGTTTGTACTAAAAAGAAGGCTTAAAGCCTTCTTTTTTTGACACTATTTTTCACCCAACTTACGATTCTTTATACACAAATCGTTGTCCCTGCAACCATGCCGTTAAGTCTTCGTACTGTCGTCGTGATAAGCGGGTGTCCCGCCATGTTGTCAAAAGTGCTTTAGCTGCCGAAAAGCCATTTTCCTTCACTTCAGTTATCAGTTTTGCTTGATAGCTGGCCAAGCTGACTTCCGCATCGTGGAAAACGACGACTGGATCATCTGGGCGTCGATCTTTCTTACTCATCACAGCGCCTAATCCTTGGGCAAAACTTTTGATCTGACGCATCAATAAATCCTGATCATCGTTCACTTGAACCCCTCCATTCGACACTTTCTAAAATTAAGCAACGCGATTCACATCGCGGACATATTCTATGGTAGCCTCATTAGCAATAAAAGCGAGATCAACATGTTGCTGCCCCTCTAGTTCAAAGTAATCCGTGATCACAAAAGGCGGTAATGCCGGATCGGAACTGGCAATATCCAATTCTTCAGCCGCTTTTTGCAAAGCGTCGGCTAATTGATGCTGATCAATGGTGGAAAAGCTCTTGGGGAAAATATAGGAGAACGCCATCACACCATGACCCCAAATGTCCGTAATTGGTTTTGAAGTCAAAGGTTCTTGGACAGGGATTTTAAGTGATGTTAAAGCAGCATCCATGACCTGATCACTTAGTCGCTGGCTATGATGAAGCAGAATTTGGATTGCTTTATTACGCCGCCAGCGCTTCCTGAGCACCCACAAAACGATGAGCACGATCAGAACTAGAACAACGATAAGCCAGACCACAACGTCCACTCCCTTCAAAAGCCAATATGTTATTGATTCTTACCTTTATTATACCCAGAACAACCATGCTATCGCCAATGTGATTCTTGCAATCGGAGGTTAGCTTGACAATAATAGCTGGTCATAAACTCGTGGGCATCATCTGGTTTGATTCCTAAGAGAGTACTAGGATCAGTGTGCCAGCCGCATTAGCACCACAAGGATAGACCTTACAATTGCCGCATAACCGCGGTCGCCAGTTCAGAAACCTACGTATAACAACCTTGAACGCAATAGCCTCACTCCGGACATCACGTTGAGTAGCACTTACACTCCGGTTTTTCTAACCGGGCTGGTTCACGCTCTGGTCTGTTCACACCGTTTCAAATATGATAGACTGTTGCTAGCTGTTGTTTTCACAACAAATCGATCGGTCATAAAGTATTTAGGAGTTGTGACAGAAATAGAACGACGAAATAGCGCAGGTATGCCTGTTTTCGGGTTCGAACGACGAGAAATATCGGCCATCCCAATAAGATAGACCATGTCTGTTGTGGTTTTCCATCTTGATGGTATGTCCTTTTTTTCGGAAGCCGTTTTGTTGCACTTCCTTTCTTTTTGTACCACGGAAGGAGTCCATCATGATCTACAAAGTCTTATATCAGAAAGACAAGATTCAAAATCCACGACGGGAAACAACCCAGACGCTTTACCTCGAGGCGCCATCTGCGGTTGAAGCGCGTGCGCTTGTTGAAAAGAACACGCCTTATAATATTGAATTCATCCAGGAATTATCCGGAAACTTCCTGGAATACGAGGAAAAGTCAGCCAACTTTAAGCTGACAACTTTCTAATTATATGAAATTAAATATTAAGAATAACGAAACCGCCGTCTTTGCTGTCGGCGGTTTAGGTGAAATTGGGAAGAACATGTACGGGGTTCAATTCCAAGATGAAATCATCGTGATTGATGCAGGGATCAAGTTCCCTGAAGATGATCTGCTTGGGATTGATTATGTCATTTCCGATTATTCCTACTTGGTTCAAAACAAAGACAAGATCAAAGCACTGGTTATTACTCACGGACATGAAGATCATATTGGTGGTATTCCCTACTTCTTACAGCAGGTACCGAATGTGCCAATTTACGCTGGTCCGTTAGCAGCAGCTTTGATTCGTGGCAAACTTGAAGAACACGGTTTGTTACGCACTACCAAATTAACTGAAATTAACGAAGACACCGTGTTGAAGTTCAAAAAACTTAGTGTTGAGTTCTTCCGCACGACCCACAGTATTCCGGATACGCTGGGGATCGCGGTTCATACACCGCAAGGCATCGTCATTCAAACCGGGGACTTCAAGTTTGATCTCACGCCAGTTGGCGATCAGCCATCCCCTAACTTCCAAAAAATGTGCCGGTTCGCCGAAGAAGGCGTGCTGGTACTGATGTCGGATTCGACCAACGCGGAAGTACCGACATTTACTAAGTCAGAACGATTTGTTGGCAAGTCAATTCGCCACATTTTTGATCGAATTGATGGTCGCATCATATTTGCCACCTTTGCGTCAAACATTTCACGGATCGCCCAAGCAGCTGATGCGGCAATGGCACACGGTCGTAAAATTGCTGTTTTTGGCCGTTCAATGGAAACTGCGATGGTCAATGGCCGCGAACTTGGCTACCTTAACATCCCTGATGACGTCTTGATTGATGCCCATCAACTTAATTCGATGCCAGCTGATAAAGTGATGATCCTCTGTACCGGTTCACAAGGCGAACCAATGGCAGCGCTGAGCCGAATTGCTAATGGCACGCATCGACAAATCAGTATTCAACCTGGGGATACCGTCATCTTCTCCAGTAATCCGATTCCCGGCAATACTGTCAGTGTTAATCACGTGATCAATCAGCTAAGTGAAGCTGGTGCCGAGGTCATCCATGGCAAGGTCAACAACGTCCACACTTCCGGTCATGGCGGTCAAGAAGACCAGAAGCTTATGTTGCGGCTAATCAAGCCAAAATTCTTTATGGCTTGCCATGGTGAATACCGGATGCAAAAGATTCATTGCGAACTTGCCCAACAATGCGGCGTCCCTGAAAAGAATTGCTACATTATGGAAAATGGCGATGTATTAGCTCTTACGCAAGATAGTGCTCGAATTGCCGGTCACTTCCCTGCTGGCGATGTTTACATTGATGGTAATGGTGTCGGCGACATCGGTAATGCTGTCATTCACGATCGGCGCATGTTGTCTGAGGAAGGCTTGGTTGTGGTCGTTGCCACGATCAATATGCAAAAACAAGCGGTCTTAGCTGGTCCTGATCTGCTTTCTCGCGGCTTCATCTATATGCGTGAATCCGGCGAGTTGATTAATCAGGCTCAGCGGCGCGTCTATCGCACCATTAAGTCAACCTTCTCAAGCAGTGAAAAGGTGACGGAAGCTAGCTTAAAAGATGCAATCACCAGCAACTTGCAAGAATTTTTGTTCGACAAAACAGAACGACACCCGGTTATTTTACCGATGCTGATTTTGCTCTAAATTCCGGTCAGATAGCTGGCAACGTCACTCATTAACTGAAAATGATTAACAGTCACGCGACAACCACTTAGGTGCTTGTCGCGTGGCTTTTTTATTGGCATCTATTACCAAAAATCATGATTAAAATCCTGTTGCCGCCTTGCTAGGTGCTGGACCGACACTTTGCTGGTTCGTAGTCATCTGCCTCTTCAAAAAATGTTCGTTTGATGACAATAAGGTCGTCACTGTTCCATTGTTTTTCGCCTTATTTTCGGTATAATTGAGTGCGTGTCTATTAGGAGGAAAGCTGATGACGGCTGTTTTTTATTATATTATCTATAATCCGGCGGCTGGCGGTGGTTCGTCGATTCCAATTTATAAACAAGTGAAGGCCGTTTTGGATCAGCGTCATTTGGCTTATGCCATCAAAACTTCCCGCTATCCCGGACATACCAACGTGATCACAAAGCAAATTGGTGATTTCAATCGACGTGAGCATCCGGTTTTGTTAGTCATTGGCGGGGATGGCACCTTGAATCAAGCGATCAATGGGTTAGCTGGCACACGCCAGTCAGAGATTCCTGTTGCTTACGTACCAGCCGGATCGGGTAATGATTTCGCTCGCGGTATCGGTATGTCTGAAGATCCGATGCATGCGCTGGAACAAGTATTACAGGCTACAGAAGCGGTCACGATTGATATCGGGCGATTTCATGAACGCACCCGCGGCGAAAGTGGCTATTTCGTGAATAATATCGGTATTGGCTTTGACGCTGCCGTTGTTAATGCTGCTAACCGCAGTGATAGTAAGCAATTGCTCAATAGGCTGCATCTTGGTAAACTCACCTACTTATTTCATGTTGTCGGTATGCTGATGACTCGCCGTCCCTTCCCGGTTGCCGTCTATGAAAAAGGCGTTCGCCATTTTTTTCATCGCGCCTATATCTGCACCACCACCAACATTCCTTATTTTGGCGGTGGCATTCGTCTTTACAAACCGGCTAACCCAACCGACGGGAAACTTGATCTCGTGATTGTTGAATGGTTTAATATCGTCTCATGGGCGTTGGCGATGATTCAACTCATGCGTGGTAAAAAACCGACAAGTCGGGCTACTCACATTTTCCACGCAGACAAGTTAACAGTTGAGACCAGTTCGCTCGAGTTTGGTCAGATGGATGGCGAGGAAATGGGAACACGGCCGTTTGAAATCGACTTCTCAATGGCCAAACAAAAATTTTGGATTGATCGCAGTATTTAAACCGATCAAAAAGCGCTGTACCGCCAGTTTTCTTCTGGTAGGTGCAGCGCTTTTTCTGTGATTGAACATGACGATCAAAAATAATCTGAAAAATAAGGTTCTTCCATTGGAATGGCATTTTCCAGCAACTTAATCGCATGCTTACTAGCAAAAAGTCGTTCAATCTGGGCCAAATACGATGGCCGCCGATAACTCATCAACATGGTTGTTAGGGTTTGGATATCAGTTTTTATCTCCTCACCCACCGGCCGGTCAGTAATTTGAACTTGACTTTTTTCGTCCCAATAAACCCCAAAGGTCCCATTGTTCCACGGCGCCAAAGGATCAGTTACGACAAAATGAAACGACTCAGGCGTTTCAGCCGCAAACGGATACTGCTTCAGAAAAGCCTTCACATCCACAATCCGGGCCATAAAGTATGGTTTGATCGTCTGATAGATATCACCATCATCTAACAAAAAGTGCAACGGTTCATTTTTGTAAATGTTACCTTTAACGTGCGTCACCATTGAAAAATGAGCACTAATAAAGTTCCATAACCCGACTCGGGCTTCTTGGTTGGTGTAAATCATTTCCTTGACGTGGAAAACCTCGTCGGCAATCCAATATAGAACATAGCCTTGTGGTTCATCGTTGGCGTCATAATAAACACCAGCCGTACGCTCCTCCTCGTTTTCCCAACGCCAGTATTCGTCCCAATTCAACTGGTTGCGGATCATCGCCCCATGATTTTTCATGGCGAAGCGATTATACGTTTCAATCACATCAGGATCATCGATTTCCAGACGCTCAACATGTCCGGGCACATTCACCTGTTTAGGTAATTGTGTGTCTTTCACGTCAAAAGTGAGATGATCGGACATGATTTCCCATCCCTTTTTTCGGTAAAAAGGGATGCTGTAAGGATATAAGTACGAAATCCACTGCTTGTGGTCACGCATATGCTGCAAGCCAAGTCGGACAAGATCGTGCATCAAACCGTGGCCGGCATACTCTGGATACGTGCCAACCCCTGTCAAACCAGCCATTTTGTATAATGTGCCGTGAATATTCACTGTGCAAGGATAAATGGCCAGTGAACTGACAAGCTCATCTTTGTGAAACCAGCCCAAAACATCCGATTTCTCTAAAACTGGACGCTTAGCTCGTTCTAACTCCCCTTCCTCATAACCGGATTGTTCCAAGTCCTTTTGAGTCACTTGAAACACATAAGTTAATAGATCGTTGAACTGCTCGAGATCCTGAGGCGTCACTGGCTTAATCACCAGTGACTTGCGTATGTTGTCCTCCATAGCTAGTTAATTCTCCTTCGTCATAAACATTTGCGGAGTGATACCATCCATCCCAATCATGGGATCGATTCGTTGAGAAGCCACCAAGGCAGGCGTTAATTGGTGCGCTGCCGGTGGTTGTTGTTTAACTTCATTATCCAAGTCAATTGCAGTTGTGTCAATTTGCGGCTCACTGGGACTTGCTGAAATATCCTTGGTTGCTGAAGCATCAGCAACCTGAGGGGCAACGGTTTTGCCAAATACGGTCATGAGCCGATCGACCAGCCCAGTATGTCGATTAACGGCTACTTCACTGACTGCTTCCTGAAAGGCTGCCAGTTCGCCAACCAAAATCAAAAATGATTTAGCCCGCGTAATGGCGGTGTACAACAAGTTACGTCGCAACATCCGGCGACTTTGCAAGGTTAACGGCAAAATCACCATCGGGAACTCACTGCCTTGGGCTTTATGAATCGAAGTGGCATAAGCAAGCGTAATCTTATTAAAATCACTGCGTTTGCAAGTGATTTCATTGCCGTCAAAATCTATCGTTAATTCGTCCGTCTTGCTTTCGGCTTCCTTGCCCAAAGTAATGCCGACAATCTGACCGATTTCACCGTTAAAAACATTTTGGTTGGGATCATTGACCAGTTGCAACACCTTATCACCAATTCGATATTCCGTTTCTCCAAACTGAATTGCTTTCGTTCGGGCACTGCGTTTTGGATTCAAAATGTTTTGCAGTAACGGATTCAAACGATCAATACCAGCGGTTCCGCGGTACATAGGTGCCAACACTTGAATATCCGCGATCGAGAATTGTTTGACTGCGGCTCGTTGCACCACTTGTCCGACAACTTCAGGTACCTGACTAGGCGCACACGCCAAAAAACTGCGATCAACTTGCGGCTTGGTAAAATCATCCGGCAACTTGCCAGCATTAACTGCATGCGCTAGCGGAATAATTGAACTGTCGGCATCCTGACGATGAATATGCGTCAGCGCTGTTTGCGGCAGCACGCCGCTGCGCAATAAATCAGCGAATACTTGTCCGGGACCGACACTTGGTAACTGGTCTTTATCGCCAACCAAGACAATTTTCATTCCGGGATGTAATGCCGTCAAAAGTGTCCGGAACAAGTAAGTGTCAACCATTGACATCTCATCAATAATCAACAGGCCATTTGGTAACTCATTAGGTGCAAATTCTTGCGTGTCAACACCTAAACCGAGCAGGCGATGAATCGTACTGGCTGGCAGTTGGGTGGTTTCACTAATCCGTTTCGCTGCCCGCCCGGTTGGCGCTGCCAGCATGATTGGAAATGGCTCGTCAGTCGTATACTGATCAAGATCCAATGAAAGGTCATGCAACCGTGCATACGTCCGCACGATACCATCTGTTACTGTGGTTTTCCCAGTACCAGGTCCTCCAGTCAACAGAAAAATGGGCGACTGTAACGCCGTGACAATGGCTTTTCTTTGCGTCGCATCATACGCAATACCGGTATCCGCCTCGACCGCCGCTAACGTTTTTTCAATCTCAGCCAATTCAGGTTCAGTAGCCGTTGCGTCTGCCTCTGCCAGTCCTTTTAGTTGCCGACCAATCTGCCATTCAGCATCATATAATCGTTTCGGGAAAATGCGGTCGCCTTCTGCAATCAGGGCATTGTCTTTAGCCAGCGTCACAATTGCCTGTCCTACTGCGTCTGGCGAAACGGCAACGTTTCTCGCGCGTTCCAATAAATCAAGTGTCTGAGTGACCAATGACTTCAGCGTCACATAGGTATCACCTTCGCCATCAGTCAACCGCTGCAGGGTATCCATCACTGCACCGCCAAGACGAAGCTGCGAAGTCGGTGCAATCGCCAATTTTGCCGCAATCTGATCAGCCCGAGTAAAGCCGATACCATCAATATCGTTAATCAATTGATACGGATTGTGCTTAATCACATCTAAGGCGTCATTTTGATATTGTTGGTAAATACGACCTGCCATATTGCTAGTAAAACCGTAATCGTTAAGACCAATAATAACCCGTTCCATGCCTTGGTTCGATTTCAGATTCGTCGCCAACATATCACGCTTGGCAGCTGTCATGCCTAAGCCTGCCAAAACCTTCGGATCATCCAGAATCTTGTCAATAGCATCCATACCCAAATGATCGATAATTTTCGTTGCCGTTTTCGGACCGATCCCCGGGAACTTATCTGAGCTCAAATAATCGACCAGCCCACTTTTATTCGTCGGCTGATCCGCATGGTAATTGTCTGCTTGAAACTGCTGCCCATACTTAGGATGATCCACGACATGCCCAGTGAACGTGTAGGTCGCATCTTCCTTAATATCACCAAACGTTCCTGTCACCACAATATCTGACTCTGTCCAGGTGATAGTCGTCGCAGAGATTTCGATCAGAAGAATTTTAAAAAAATTTGTTGGATTCTGGAAAAAGATACTTTTGACCCGACCGGTGACAGTCTCCTCACGCGTGTCCATCTTGACCCTCCTGCAATCGCAAGAATCGGTTGATATCAGCGACAATGTTAGCTTTTTGATCATACCCTTTTGGATCGAGTGCCTTGGCCTTGTTCAAATAATGACTGCCATCTTTACCAGCGGCGCTCAGTGCTATGCCGTACGTGAACAGAACCTGTGGCTGTTCGGTTGCCAACAATGGTTTCAACACTCGGGCTGCTGCGTCAAACACATCGTTTGCCATCAGCAAATCAGCTGCTAAAAGGGCGGCATCGAGCTGCTTTGGCGCCAAGTCATGCGCCGTTAATGCAAACGCCAATGCCTTCGTTGGCTGGCCAGCTTGTTGGTAGCTTAAAGCCAACATGTAGGTAGCATCATTTTTCAAAGTCTGGTCGGTTCTAACCTTGGCAAACCATGAAACTGCAGCCGCAAAGTCCGCTTGAGCATACGCAAACAAGCCAGCGGTGTATTGCAATTCCAGATCCTCTGGAAAAAGCTGGCGCGCTTTGGCCAGCAATTCACCGGCCTGATCCAGCGCTTTGATACTAATCAGCATTGTTGCCAACATCGCATAGCGTTTCGGATCATCAGGGGCAGCATCAATGGCTTTGACTGCCGCTTGAATCGCCTCCTCATGCTTGCCTTGGTTGAACATGGTTAAAATTTTTGAATCCATTTGACCCTCTTATCTCGTTGTTGACAGCCGTAGCAACTCAAATCGTATCCGTTGCTTTTGGCGGTTCCGGTAAGAAACTGGTTTCATTCCAATCCAGCAAGGTAAACGGCAAGGTCGGTCCATCTGCGTGCAAAATGGTCACACTGCTATTGGTCAAACCTCCGTCTTTGCGAATATCCGCCAGTGGTGTGCCCAACAGACTTTGAATCACCGCAGCGAGTGCGGCCCCGTGGCTGACGTACAGCAAATTAGCCTCACCAGTGCGATCCATGGCCACAGTCGCCACGATCGCCGGAATAGCCCGATTAATCAGTTGTGAAAAAGATTCCCCATGTATTTTTCGTGGATCATAGGCTGCCGGTTCATGACGAAAGGCATGCAGCTCCTGAGGAAAATGCTTACCTACATCAGTAAACGTCATCCCTTCCATTTTACCGAGATTGAACTCCCGCAAAGCTGGCATAATGGTCAACGGAATTGACTCATCCAAATCTTTAATCAAGGTTTGGGCAGTTGTTCGTGCACGCTTTAATGGACTGACATAAGCATGCATAAAAGGAATTCCTTGCAAATAACCGGCCAACGCCTTAATTTGCGCATAACTCTCCGGCAATAACGGCGAGTCCCCATTAGCTCCTTGATAACGTCCTTGATTATTCCATTCTGTTTTGCCATGACGTACAAAATACAACTTCGTCACAAGTCAATCCCCTTTAGTCACGGCCAATGATTCAAAAGTCCCAATCAATGACCGTGCTATCCTTTCGCATCTTAACTCTTTCATTATCGAGATTTTGAAGGAAAATTTCAAGCAGAGCGTGAGCCACCCCGGTTAGAAACCGGAGTGTAAGTGGCCTTGAACGTGATGGCCCGGGTTTGGCCATTGCGGTCAAGGTCCTTACACGCAGGTTTCTGGGGTGGTGATCGCGTTTCAAGCAGAGCGTGAGCAGGCGCGGTTAGAAACCGGAGCATAAGCGGCCTTGAACGTGATGGCCCGGGTTTGGCCATTGCGATCAAGGTTCTTATGTGCAGGTTTCTGCGCCTGCGAACGCGTTTCAGACAAGAGCGTGAGCAAGCGCGGTTAGACGGAGCATAAGCGGCCTTGAACGTGATGGCCCGGGTTTGGCCATTGCGATCAAGGTCCTTATGTGCAGGTTTTTGCGCCTGCGAACGCGTTTTCAGACAAGAGCGTGAGCAAGCGCGGTTAGAAACCGGAGCATAAGCGGCCTTGAACGTGATGGCCCGGGTTTGGCCATTGCGATCAAGGTCCTTATGTGCAGGTTTTTGCGCCTGCGAACGCGTTTCAAGCAGCAATCAGCCGCCGCTATGTAAAAAAGCCGACATAATCGCCGACTTTCTTTTTGCACTCAGTTTAATTAAACGTACTGTAACTCATTCGTGTGTGCGTATGCAGCATCTATGGTTCCGCCACCCAAGCACTCGTCGCCGTCATAAAAGACAACCGCCTGACCCGGTGTGATTGCGCGGACTGGCACGTCAAAGTCAACGGTGGCGGTGCCATCATCATGATAATGAAGCGTCACGCCAGTATCCCGTTGACGATAACGGAACTTGGCCGTCATGTGGGTGCCTTCTGTCGGTGCCTGACCAGTCGTCCAGTTAAGGTTAGAAGCGCTCAAACTGGTGGCCATCAAGGCTGGGTTGTCAAACCCTTGGCCGACATACAAGATGTTCTTGTCTAAATCTTTGCCTACCACAAACCATGGCTCAGAATTATCTGAGTTACCGCCTATGCCGAGGCCTTGGCGTTGACCGATTGTGTAATACATCAAGCCATCGTGGGTACCCATCTCGACACCATCCACCGTCATCATTTTGCCCGGCTGAGCTGGCAGATACGTGCTCAAAAACTGCTTGAAATTGCGCTCGCCGATAAAGCAAATACCAGTCGAGTCCTTCTTCTTTGCCGTTGCCAGTCCCGCTGCCTCGGCGATTTTACGAACCTCGGGTTTCTGCAAATGACCAATTGGGAAAAGCGACTTCTTAAGCTGATCCTGTGAAAGCTGGCTCAAAAAGTACGTTTGATCCTTATTGCCATCAGCGCCGCGAAGCATGTGCACGATCCCGTTTTCGTCTGTCTTAACCTGCGCATAGTGACCCATCGCAATATAATCCGCGTTGAGCTGATCAGCGTAGTCCAAGAAAGCCTTAAATTTGATCTCCTTATTGCACATCACGTCAGGGTTTGGTGTGCGGCCAGCCTTGTACTCATCGAGGAAGTATTGAAAAACCCGATCCCAATATTCCTTCTCAAAGTTAATCGAGTAATATGGGATGCCGATTTCACTAGCAACCTTGGCGACGTCCTCATAGTCCGTTGTTGCTGTACAGACGCCATTTTCGTCTGTGTCGTCCCAGTTCTTCATAAAGACCCCGACGACATCATAACCTTGTTGTTTCAGCAACAGGGCCGTGACACTCGAGTCCACGCCGCCGGACATGCCGACAACAACACGGATGTTGGAATTGTCCAAAACAATCACCATCATTTCATCAGATTCTGGAGATATCCGATTTGAAGGTCGAATTCCAGTAAAAACCATTATAACAGTGAATGATGAGATAGCAACTGCAAGAGCGTGAGCAGGCGCGGTTAGAAACCGGAGCATAAGTGGCCTCAAGCCTAAATGGCTGGTCTTTGGCCATTTGGCTTGAGGTCCTTCTGTGCAGGTTTCTGCGCCTGCGAACGCGTTTCAGTCAAAAATAACAAGCTTGCCAATAGCGATCTAGACATAAACAGCCGCCAGTCCAAATAGCTAAGCTTTGGCTATTTAGGCTGACGGCTGCTTACGCGGAACTGCAAACCAACATTTTCTGGTCTATGCTAATTTAGTTTTTCTCTGATGATCCAAGCAAACAACAAGTCACCAGCTCATTCTTGTTTCAGTGCAACGTGACGCAGAACGGTCAATACAAATAAATCAGGTTTGGCGTCAATGCCTATTATTTTGTTGCCGTTCCGGCGCCTGATTGTATTGTTTCATGGCTTGGCCCGTTCGTGATTGTTTGACAGTCATGCTATTTTCAGGTGTCCCCGTATAGCGGACTTGACCACCATAGATGCCAGCGTCTGGACCCATGTCAATGAGCCAGTCTGCCTGACTAATGACCTCTAAGTTGTGTTCAACGATGATCAACGAGTTGCCATCTGCGACAAGTTCGTCAAATAGCTGGATCAACTTTTTCACATCTTGCAAATGTAGGCCAGCGGTTGGCTCATCAAGCAAGTACAAGGTACCGGTGCGGTTCAATTCGACAGCCAACTTTAAACGCTGCTTTTCGCCACCGGAAAGTGTGGTCAATGGTTGCCCAAGTGTTAGATAGTCGAGGCCAACCCGCGCCATATTTCGCAATGGTGCGGCAATAGCTGGTACATCCGCAAAAAAGTTTTGTGCTTTTGTAATCGGCATGCGCAGCACGTCAGAGATATTTTTATCATGATAAGTGTAGCTCAGCGCCTGATCATTGTAACGTCGTCCATGACATTGTTCACAAGTCTGTACAACCGGATCCATGAACGCCATATTGGTAATGGTCACGCCTTTACCCTTACAACGTGGGCAAGCGCCGCGACCGTTGTAACTAAACCAACTACTAGCCACATGATTCGCGTCAGCAAAGACTTTGCGAATCGGATCGAGGATTGAGAGATATGTGGCAGGCGTTGAGCGGATATTAGCACCGATATCGGCTTGTGCCAAATCAATATATGGTGCGGTTAACTGATCACGTAAAGCATATACCAACGTACTCTTCCCGGAACCAGCGACCCCGGAAATCACAGTTTCAATGCCCAGCGGTACTGCGACACTAACATCTTTTAAATTATGTCGATGAATATGCTGCAATGAAATCGTTGATGTGGCTGGCCGCGGCTGGCGAAAAGTCAATGGCTGTTTCAACAGTTTTCCTGTCAAAGTGTCACTGTCTAAAAGGGCTTGGTAGGTACCTGTAAAGGTGATATGCCCGCCCGTTGTCCCCGCTCCAGGACCCACTTCGACAATGTTATCGCCAATCGCAATCAGTGCCGGATTGTGTTCAACGATTAAAATAGTGTTGCCTTTCTCCTTCAAACGCAAAATGGCACGCTTGATTAATTCAATATCATGCGGATGCAAGCCAACACTGGGCTCATCCAAAATGTAAACCATATCGACTAAGGCACTAGTCAAAAATTTAGCAATTTTAATGCGCTGGGTTTCGCCGCCCGACAATGTCTCAGTCGGTCGATCAAGGGATAGGTAGCCTAACCCAATGTCAATCAAAGAATCGATTTTTCGTAACAGCTCACGGATCACGTCCTGAACAAGTGGTTCTTGAATGCCATTCAGAAAATGGCGAACCTTGACGAGATCCATTTGCAGCACTTGAGCAATATTCGTTTGATTGATGAGACAAGTCAAAACCTCTGGCCGCAAACGTGTTCCATGGCAGGTTGGACATGGCATACGGGTGACAATTTCTGCCAACGCCGTCTTATGATGTTCAGCCTCTTTCTTACCAATAATGGACCGCCTGATTCGCGGCACAACGCCTTCGTACAAAGCTGTTTTAGGCCACTTTGTTGGCGCATGATCTAGTGTTTGCTGCGGGGCATACAATAAGGTGTCCATTTCCTGCTTTGTATAGTCGCCCAATCGTTTGTCATTATCAAATAAACCACTGTAAGCGTAGCGTTTCCACCGCCACGTGTCTGGTCCAAAACTGACAAACGTAATCGCGCCCTGATTCAACGATTTGTTCGGGTCAATTAACTTTTTAACATCAATGTCATCCACATACCCGAGTCCCTGACATGTCTTGCACATTCCCTGTGGCAGGTTAAAAGAAAAAGTGTCCGAATAGCCAATAAACGGCTTGCCAGCTCGTGAAAACAACAACCGCAACAAGGAATAAATACCCGTATAGGTGGCAAGCGTTGACCGCGCATTTTTACCAATACGCTTCTGCTCGACAACAATTGCCACTGGTAAATGGTCGATTTGGCCGACATCCGGCTGACCATATTTAGGTAGATACTGTTGGGTAAAACTCGGAAAAGTCTCATTCAGTTCGCGGCGGGACTCAGCGGCAATGGTATCAAAAACTAAAGAAGACTTGCCTGAACCTGATCGGCCGACGAAAACACTAATCGCATCCTTAGGAATCTTTACGTTGACGTGTTGCAAGTTATTTTGGTTAGCATCGTGGACCTCAATGAAGCCGTGGTCAAACATATTATCCCTCCATTTCTTCTCTTCGTTAATTTCAGCTTATCACTTTAGCGTTTCTGATAATCATAAAAACCAATTTGCTACGGATTGACATTTTTACTGTGAATACGATCGCTTCGTAAGGTTTGATCTAATCAAAAGAAAGCAAAAAAGCTGCTAAGCTGTCAGCCTCCCTGAGGCCAACATCGTGGCAGCTTAATGTTAAAGCGCGGCATACATCCTATTTTGCTTCAATCACACCGCGCTCAATCAAATTATTGATCCAATATTGATATTGCTCGACATTTTCTTTTGTGGCATCGGTTTTGAAAATGTTAATCGCTTTAAGACCATTGCCCGTTGTGACATCGAGCTGGAACTTATCTAAATTCTTTGCCACCGTCATTTTCAGCTTGTTTGCCGTTGTGTACGGTGAATTTGGATCAAGCGAGCGTTGCAGTTGAAAATTGCCGTTCTTAGTTTGAACAAAGCCTAAATCTATCAAGGTAAATCGTTTCAACGCTGACCCGATTTGATAGGTTTTCGGATCGCCTTGTGCGGATCCGGTTGCTGCTAGTGCCATACAAAAACCTCCCCTAAACAGTTTCACCAGCAAAAGGTGGTGAAACTGTTTTTATTTCAGCGCATGCGAGGAACACGCTTAACTGTTTATAAGTTTAGCATATTGGTCGCAACACTGGGGAGGTTGATAAGGATTATTAGGTGGTGAAAGACAATTTTGAGCTTTTTAACCGTTGAAACGCATGGTAACGGGTCACTCGCAAACCAGACTTATCGCGCCGATTGTTTTGCCTGAAGCCGTTGCACGATTGGTAACAGGGCATCAATAAAGGCCTGAATATCTGCTTTGGTTGTCTGCGCGCCAAATGACAAACGAATCGACTCGCCAAGCCGCGGGCTATCAGCGCCAAACATGGCAGTTAAAACGTGTGAAGGCTCAAGTGAACCAGCTGTGCAGGCAGAACCACCAGAAACTGCAATGCCAGCCAAATCAAGGTTGGTTTGCAAAGCGTATGTTGAGATCCCCTTCAACCAGATATTGAAAACGTGATTGACATTATCTGGCCGAATATCACCATTAACTGCATAGGGAATCTCCGCATCATCCAATGCACCCATAATCTGCTGCTTAAAACCAAGATACTTTGACTGTCGCTTAGCCTTCTCATCAGACGTGATCAGACTAACCGCCGTTGCAAACCCGGCAATGCCAGCAATGTTTTCTGTACCAGCACGACGTTTCAACTCCTGCTCGCCACCTTTCAACAAAGACGGGAACTGAACCTTAGGATCGCGGTAAAGAAAACCGATGCCTTTGGGTCCGTTAATTTTGTGCGCCGAAACACTTAACATATCAATGTGTTGCGCTTGAACATCGATGTCTAGTAAGCCAAAAGCCTGGGTTGCATCTGTATGAAACCAAGCTTGATGATCGACTAGTCGCGCACCAATTTCACTGATTGGCATCCGACTGCCAACCTCATTATTGCCCATCATGATGGTCACTAAGATAGTGTCATCGTCCAAAGCCGCGTCAAAATCAGCTAAACTGATTCGGCCATTTTCGTCGACTGGCAGATAGGTCACCCGAAAGCCTTCCTTTTCTAAGGCTTTTAGCGGCTGCAAAACGGAGGGATGTTCAATAGCCGTTGTAATGATGTGCTTCCCCAAACTAGCGCGCGTATGCGCCGTTTGAGTGATCGCCGTATTGTTACTTTCTGTTGCGCCGCTGGTGATCACCATATTCCCGGGCTGCGCATGGATTGCATCAGCCAAAACTTTGCGACTCTTGTCCATGACAGTATGAGCTGTTCGGCCAAACCAATGAGTCGAACTGGCATTACCAAAATCGTGCTCCATTTGGTCCATCATGGTCTGAATCACTTCTGGGGCCATGGGTGTGGTCGCCGCGTTATCAAGATAAACATGTTGCATATTAACAATCAACTCCTAAGACTGAGGTGATGCCTGTAGGTGAGCAAAAAAGCTAAGAAGCATCGCGGCACTTTGTTCGCCCGCCTTGATCACAAATTTGTCAAAATCCACTCCGGACTGCTCGTCAGCGACATCGCTCATTGCCCGGATGACAACAAACGGGGTATGGAACTCTTTGGCCACCTGACCGATAGCCGCCCCTTCCATTTCGCTTGCTAACGCCTGCGGATAGATTTTCAGAATTGCCGCAATCGCATCCTGACCGTTAACAAACTTGTCGCCGGTGACAATGAGGCCAACCTTTGACGTTAAACCGGTTGTGCTGGCTGCCGCCTGAATTTTAGCCACATAGTCTAAACCGGCTTCAAAAATTTGCGGCTGTTGCGGCAACTGCCCTGGTAAGTAACCAAAAGCCGTTGCATCCACATCATGATACGCAACCCCGCTCGAAATAACAACATCACCGATCGCCAGACCTTGACCAATACCACCGGCACTTCCGGTGTTAATCACAACATCCGGTTTAAAAGTTCCCAACAACAAAGCCGCCGTCATGGCCGCTTGAACCTTGCCAATACCAGACTGAACCAAAATCACATCAATCCCGTCAATTTGGCCCTCAAAATAATGTTGACTGGCAATCACCGTTTCATGTTGCTGAGTCTGTTTGGCCAGTAAGGTCCTGATTTCTTCTTCCATGGCACAAATAACGCCGACTTTTATCAAAATATCGCTCCGTTCTTTCTTCTATAATATGAGTGAATCAACTTTCTTCCACTGCGCTTGTGCTACAGTAACCATTTCTGGTAAGTGCCAAGAATAGCTAGCTTACCCAAAATAGAGTACCAGAAAAACAATCACCAACAAGCCAAAGACAATCCCGATGGCCCAATTCAATCTTTTTTTGAGACTGTTGACCTTCCTGAAGGTCACTTCGTCAAAACGGGCATTCCTGATTTCGGGTTTGCCTTTGGATTTGCGAGCATAGTCTTTTTCAACTTCAACTCGTTTGGCCTCGCGGGCGCGCGCCGCGTGTTGTTCTTTTTCCTGTGCCTCACGATATGCTTTGCGCGTGTTAACTTCCGCCATGTTGCCCTCCTTTAACGCGTTTGCCAAGCCAGAAGCCTGTGGATAAGGATCATCATTGCACTCGTCAAAAAATGACCATCACACTTACGACCTCTTATATACCAAGCCGGTTCACGCTCCTATTCCTTGCTGCTGCCAATAAAGTAAAGCCAGCAAGGTTTTGCTATCGCAGATGCGACCGTCATCGACTGCTCGCCAAGCTTCTGGCAGTGTCAACCATTCGCCTTTGACGAACTCATCCGGATCCTGCTGCAATTGATTGGTTGCCAAATGCAGCTCGCTGGCCAGAAACAACGCCATGGTCGCATCAGAAAAACCTAGTGACTGAAAGTAACTCGCCAAAGGTTGCCACTTCATCGCCGTCATGCCGGTTTCTTCATTTAATTCCCGGCGTGCAGCTGTGAGCGGTGCTTCTCCTTGATTGATTTTACCTGCTGGAATCTCTAATGTCATCTGACCGATTGTTGATCGAAACTGGCTGACAAACAGCGCCTTGTCGTCTTTTAAGGCCAAAACACCAGCAGCCGGTTGGGCGCGTACAATTTCTCGCTGTGCGGTTGTGTTGTTTGGCAACTTAACTGTGAGTTCATCCACAGCAATTAATTGCCCAGTAAAAACGCGTTGCTGAGCGATCGGTTCTTCGTCCACTTGATTTTTCCTCCTTAACTGCATTCGTAGGCGCAGAAATCTTCACATAAGGACCCCGGCCATCATGACAAAAAAATGGTCATCACCGCCTAAACCCGGTTAAGTGCTGGTTTCTAACCGCGCGAGTCCATGCTCGCCTCTAACGCTTCAAAATGGCCAAACAATCCTAATTGTCAGCTTACACCAGCCAACCTACAACCGTGCATCCTTAATAAAATAATTACTAATATCCAACTTCCGGCTGATAGTCAAGCCGCGGGGTTGTGCTACACTAAATGCAAACGAAAGAGGAAGTGATCTCGTGGCCACAAGCAAACGTATTCGCATATGGCGAATTATACTCTGGGCCGCCATGGGTGCGGCAATAGGTGCACTGTCCGGACGTTGGGTGATCGCCTTGTCCATTGGTGTGGTCTTTGCCTTCGCCCGCTATATCGGTGAACTAAGCCGGCCTAAGCCAAAATCAACCAGTCTCCCGTCACTTGATCCGAAGATGGCTGAACATTATGCTGCATCCGGTTTAAGTGATGAGGAAATCAAACTTTTTAGAAAAACAATGGCCGATCTTGCCGAACAAATTCGAACTATCGAGGCACTCACAAAAGAAGTACCAAAGTTGCGTGCGCTCACATTAAATACCGATTTGGTTGACCTGCTGCATGCCTATTTTGAGGCACTTGTTCAAGCACCACAACGCTTAACCGATGCCGGCACGTTCGTTTATCAGCAGGTACCTAATTTACTGGATCTGATGCAAAAATATGCCCAGATTACGCATCACGAGGTAAAGACGGCAGATACGTACGAAACCTTAGACAAAGCATTTTCGACCATGACTTCTATGGCAGGCAAAATCAAGTCAGACTATCAAGCCTTCATTAAAGATGATCTTGATGATCTCGATAGCGATGTTCGTCTTGCCAAAAAACACCTTGATCCAGATAAGGCGCATGAAACGGAGTGAATAATGTGAATGATGACAAACAAACCAATCTGACAGATGATTTATTGGCCGATCCTTTCAGCACGTCAGAAGCTTCAATGACCAACAATAATTCGGCTGAGGCTGTTCAAGCAGCGGCCACAGCGAGGCCAAAACTAAGTGCTGAACAAGAAGCAAAAGCACAAGAATTAGCCAGCAAAATCGATGTGACGAAAGGCGAAACTGTTTTGAATTATGGCGCTGATGCCCAAAAACAACTTGGCGTCTTTTCACAAAACATGTTAACTAAAGTTCAAAGTCAGGATACCGGCGCAGTCGGTGATGCCTTGACAAGTCTCATGACGAGATTGAACGAGGCTAACCCAGACGAATTAAAAGCTGAAAATAATAATATTTTCCGCAAATTATTTGGCCGTGTCAAGCGATCAATCTATGAAATCACTGCGAAGTATCAAAAGATCGGTGCTCAAATTGATACGATTGCCAATCGCCTTGAAACATCACAACGCGGGTTACTCAATGATAACAAGCTGTTAGACGAATTATATGATCAAAACAAAGCTTATTTTGATGCTCTGAATATTTATATTGAAGCGGCCAATCTTAAGTTGCGTGAACTCAATGACAAAACCATTCCCGAAGCGGTGAAAGCAGCCGAAGCAGCCAATGACCAAATGGCAATTCAGCAAGTCAATGATCTGAAACAATTCGCGTCACGTTTGGATAAACGTGCTTACGATCTGCAATTGGCTCGACAAATTACCATTCAACAAGCACCCCAGATTCGCCTGATTCAAAACACGAATCAGGCTTTGGCCGAAAAAATTCAAGCCAGCATCAACACAGCGATCCCACTGTGGAAAAATCAAGTGGCCATCGCCCTCACCTTGTTGCGGCAAAAAGATGCTGTCACGGCCCAGCGACAAGTCTCGCAAACCACCAATGACCTGTTAAAGAAGAACAGTGACATGTTGAAGATCAGTTCGATTGAAACTGCGAAGGAAAATGAACGCGGTGTTGTCGATATTGAGACGTTAACGCAAACACAAAACGACTTGATTGACACTTTGAAACAGACCTTGCAGATTCAACAAGACGGTCGGGTTAAACGCCAAAATGCCGAAAAGCAACTGGTTCAAATGGAAGGCGAACTGAAGGAACAACTGCTAAATTATACGCACGGTGATATGAGTCATCAAGGCCCCAAAGACGTCACACCAGACAACTGATCAGTCAGTTGTCTGCTATAAAAACACTTCGCCAATTAAAAAAGCATCCCCGCAATGAAGCTAAAAAGCAGGGATGCTTTTTTTATGTCTTTCACTTAGACAGCTGTCTCATGACGTACCTGCCACATGCGATAGCCGGTTAAAATCACCGCTAGTATGCACAACCCCGTTGCAACCCAAAAAGAAACATGCATACCAGAAATGAAAATGTCCGGTTGCCCAGTCAGATAAGTGGTTACTTTTTTCCCAGCAGTATGACTCATGGAAGAAAACAGCACTGTGGTGGCCGTTGAGATGCCGACGACCATTCCTAAATTACGCGCCAACGCATTCATACCGCCAGCAATTCCTAAATCACGGGTCGGCACACTCGACATCACCACAGTATTATTTGGTGCTTGAAACAGCCCATTGCCAAATCCAACTAAGCCGATCATCAACGCAACAAACATAAACGATGTCTGCAAATTGAAGAAAGCATACCCAATCTGACTGGCAACAATGATCAATAACCCTACCATTGTGATGCGATAAGGACCGATGCGATCAGCAATGCTACCCGCCACCGGAGCCACAATCACTTGCACAATCGGAAAAATCATCAATAAGTAACCAGCTTTTTCTGGTGATAATCCCCGCGCATTCTGAAGATAAAACGGCGAAATGACGTTGAAGAAAAAGTTCGTGACGAAAATAAAAAACGCAGACAACAAACTCAGGGTAAACGCACTGTTTTGAAAAATCTTGAAGCTGACCAATGGATCGGTTTTATGATTTTCAATATGAACAAAGGCAGCGAACGCCACGATAGCTAATGCAAACAGCCCAAGAATGAGGGGATCGGTAAAGCCGCGTTCCTGTCCCAAAAATATCCCCATAAAAAGGGACAAGATCAAGACTAGAAACGTCACAAAACCAGCCCAATCAATCGGCACGCGCCTGCTGGGTAGATCTTTTGGCAAAACAATCGTTCCGAGGATCAAAGCGACAATCCCAATCGGAATATTGATCCAAAAAATATACCCCCAAGGCAACTGGCCTAAAATCAAACCACCAATCCCAGGACCAGCAATTGCACCAATCGACACAAAGGAACCGATCAGACCCAAGGCGCGACCGCGCTCATTCATTGGAAAAATCTCCGTTACGATCCCATTATTGTTCGCCATGGTCATAGATGCACCAGTAGCTTGAACAATTCGCGCAGCAAGCAACAAGGCAAGACTATTGTTGAAACCGGCAAAAAGCGAACCAATTAAGAATAGCACCATCCCAACTCGAAAAACTTTGATTTTGCCAATTGAATCACCTAGCCGGCCAAAAAACAGCAACAAACCACAGATCATCATCAGATAAATCGAAACCACCCACTCCGCTTGATTCATTGGAATATGTAAATCGCGACTCATCACTGGTAAAGCAATGTTGACAATTGACCCATCTAGCGTCGACATAATTGTAAACATTCCGATGGCAGTTAGGATCCACCACCGATTTTTCTGAACATTTTTGTCCTCAATGTAATTTTTCACGTGTTCCGCTCCTTTAATAAAGCCTATCTGCGTCATTATACGCCGAGTGTTGTCGGCATTTCAAAGGAACCGTTACAGCCTTTACAAAAGTAAAACGTATTCTTTACAGCAACGTGGCGAAGTCTTTACACAGCAACCTTATGCTTAGGTTATTCAAGTATTGGAGGGAAAAGTAATGAAGCATTCGAAATTGTTCGTCGGTTTGACCGTGGCCTTAGCCGCCACCTTAGTATTGGCAGGCTGCGGGTCCAAATCCGCCAGCAGTTCAAGCAAATCCAGCTCTGCCCCAATCAAGCAGAGCAAGATTTTGGCAGTTGGTTCAACAGCTTTACAGCCTTTGGTTGAACAGGCAGCTAAGCAATATCAAACAGACAATCCTAAGGCAGAAATCACCGTGCAAGGTGGTGGTTCAGGCGCCGGTTTGAGTCAAGTTGCAGCCGGTTCAGTTACAATCGGTAATTCAGACATTTTTGCCCAAGAAAAATCTGATTTGAAAGCTGATGATCTGGTTGACCATCAGGTAGCCGTTGTTGCGATTGCGCCAGTTGTCAACAAGGACGCCGGCGTCAAAAACATCTCCACGCAGCAATTAGTTGATATTTTCCAAGGCAAGATCACTAACTGGAAAGAAGTTGGTGGTAAAGATCAGGCCATCGTATTGATTAACCGCGCACAAGGTTCCGGGACACGAGCAACGTTCGAACAGTTCGGGATCAAGACAAATAAAGTTAAAACCAGTCAGGAACAAGATTCTAGCGGTACTGTTTATCAGATGGTTTCAACAACACCGGGTGCCATCAGCTATCTCGCCTTCTCAGCAATTAAAGACGGTGTTCAAAAGCTTGCCCTTAATCATGTCCAACCAACGGACAAGAATGTGACCACCAACACTTGGAAGATTTGGGCCTATGAACATATGTACACCAAAGGCAAACCAAACGCCTCCACAGCAGCTTTCATCAATTATATTCAGTCAAAGAATGTCCAAAAGACATTGGTACCAAAGCTCGGTTACATCCCCGTTACTCAGATGACCGTTGCCCGTACGCATGACGGTAAGATCGAAGAAATCAACAAGTAATTTAAGTCTAAAAACTTGCACCACAAAAACTGAATGCTGTATACAAAAACACCGCGATTTGATCTCGCGGTGTTTTTTACTGTCTAGGATTTACGTAAGCGCCCTATCGCCAGCCGACAACGGGGCGTCAAAAAGTCTATTGCGGAGCACCATCCTCAGACCGATGAACCGTCACATTCGCTGCTTGTGGACCCCGAGGCCCTTCAACAATAACGAAATCAACCGTTTCACCGGGCGTCAGACTTTTAAATCCCGGTTCATTAATCGCCGAAAAGTGAACGAATATATCCGGTTGCCCCTCAGCTTCAATAAAGCCATAGCCTTTGTCAACGTTAAAGTTTTTAACGCGTCCTTGCATGTCTTCACCCGCCTACTTATCAAACCCGTTAGTGACAGCATCTGGGAAATTAGCCTCAACGATAGCTGCACATCGGCTGCACAATTGCGGCAACTTTGGATCTGTACCAATATCTGTACGCACCATTCGGCAGCGTGGGCAAACTTCGCCGTCAGCATGTTTTACAACAACAGCCATGTCATCAAACTGTTCGGCATCGGCCGGTGCCTTTGTAGTTGCAGGCGCAATTTCGAAGTGACTTGTGATCAAAAGCTGCATCACATTGGCATCGACGTCATCCAGCATATCGCGAACAGGTTCAGAAGGATAAACTGTGACTGCAGCTTCAAGCGACTTCCCGATAACTTTGTTGTCACGAGCAAGTTCCAAAGCCTTTTGCACTTCAGAACGGAAGTCCATAAAGCCTGACCAGATATCTAACAATTGGCTTTCATCATCAAACTGTTCTGCTTCTGGCATATCAGCCAAAGCAGCATAGGCTTCTGGCTGCTTGAGATATGGCCAAACTTCTTCTGCTGTATGCGGCAGAATCGGCGTGATCAACTTAGTGAGGGCCAATAAGGCGGCAAACATCACGGTTTGCATACCACGCCGCTTAGGATCATCTTTCGCCTCGATGTACACAACATCTTTAGCGACGTCCAAATAGAAAGCACTCAGATCATTGACAAGGAAACTGCTGATAGTCTTTTCGACGGTCGCAAAATCATACGCATCATAAGCTGTTTTGACTTGCTTGATGATTTGGTTTAAGCGAACCATCATGTAACGATCAACTGATCCAAGTTCATTATAAGCAACCGTATCTTTTTCAGGATCGAAGTCGCCTGTGTTAGCCACCATAAACCGCATCGTATTTCGAATCTTTCGATAAGCTTCAGAAGTTTGGGCAAAGTTGTCTACAGAAACTCGCACATCAGAGGAAGAGTCAACCGTTGCGACCCACAGCCGGATGATTTCAGCCCCAAACTGCTTTTCAATCGTGGCCGGGACAATCGTGTTACCTAGGCTCTTACTCATCTTGCGTCCTTTGCCGTCCAAGGTGAAACCTTGCGACAAAATACCGCGATAAGGTGCGACACCAGTGGCAGCAACGCTTGTGATCAGACTGGAATTAAACCAGCCGCGATACTGATCAGACCCTTCCAAATACAAATCAGCTGGGAAACTGAGCTCTGGACGAGCCGCCAAAACAGCCTGATGAGAGGAACCGGAATCGAACCACACATCCATGATGTCTTTTTCTTTGGTGAATTGACCATTCGGGCTATGCGGATTCGTATAGCCTTCTGGCAACAAGTCTTTCGCCTCTCGCTCAAACCACACATTTGAGCCATATTTTCCGAACAAATCAGCAACATGATTGATTGTCTCTTCTTCAATAATCGGTTCGCCATCTTCAGCATAGAAGATCGGCAACGGCACGCCCCATGCGCGCTGACGGGAAATAACCCAATCGCCGCGATCACGAATCATATTGTACAGCCGTGTCTTGCCCCAGCTCGGCTTAAAGTCAACCGTATCAATAGCCTTTAGAATCTGATCACGGAAAGCATCAATTGACGCAAACCATTGTGTCGTTGCCCGGAAAATAACCGGCTTCTTTGTCCGCCAGTCATGCGGATAGCTATGGGTGAAGAAATCAAGCTTCAGCAGGGCGCCTTTATCAGCCAGTGCTTGGGTGATCTGCTTGTTGGCATCATCATAAAAGACACCTTCAAAACCGGGCGCATATTCATTCATGTAACCTTTGGCATCAACCACTGAGACGACAGGCAAGCCGTATTTAACCCCGACTTTGTAGTCATCTTCCCCATGACCAGGCGCTGTATGGACAAGTCCAGTCCCAGCATCCAACGTGACATGATCAGCATTCATGACAAGACTCGTGCGATCATATAAAGGATGCTGAGCAGTCATTTTATCCATATCCGTGCCCTTAAAGGTTTTCAGGATCTTCGGATTTTCCCAGCCAATTTCTTCAGCGACGCGATCAAGTAATTCGGCAGCAACCACGTACTTTTTGTCGCCAACTTGAACCTGAACGTAATCGAACCGCGGATTAACCGTAATCCCATAGTTAGCCGGAATGGTCCAAGGTGTGGTGGTCCAGATGACCAGATAGGTATCAGTGTCAAGTAAGCCCTTGCCATCCACCACTTTAAAGGCGACGTAAATGGATGGTGATTTATCATCGTGATATTCAATCTCGGCTTCCGCCAGAGTCGATTCAGATGACCATGACCAGTAAACCGGCTTCAAGCCATGATAGATGTAGCCCTTTTTCGCCATGGCACCAAAAACCCGAATTTCACTGGCTTCATAATGATGCTGCAGCGTAATGTAAGGATGTTCCCAGTCACCCATCACGCCTAGGCGTTTGAAGTCAGTGCGCTGTTTGTCGATTTCCTGCATGGCAAACTGCCGACAAAGTTCACGATAATCGGTCATCGACATTTCCTTGCGCTTCACACCTTGTTTCGCTAGTTGCTGTTCAATCGGCAACCCGTGAGTATCCCAACCAGGAACGTAAGGCGCCCGGAAGCCATTCATGGATTTGTAGCGAACAATAATATCTTTACTGATCTTATTCAAGGCGTGACCCATATGAATATTGCCATTCGCAAATGGCGGGCCATCATGTAGCATAAACGTTGGCTTGCCTTCATTTAATTTTTGGCGTTGCTCATAGACGTGGTCCTCATCCCACTTTTTCTGCCAAATCGGTTCATTCTTCGGTAAACCAGCGCGCATTGGGAAACTGGTTTTACCCATGTTCAAGGTATCTTTAATTTTCACGTGACCCGCTCCTTTATTAATTGAAATCAAAAAAGCCCGCCCTAATATTAGGACGAGCAAACGTGGTACCACCTAACTTCAGGGAACAAGTCCCCCTCAGTGATTGACTAACGGTGATCAACCGGTCCCGCTTACCAACTTCGGCAGGACAACTGTGAACTGATATCGTTCAGCGGTACTTGTCAGGCTCACACCTACTTCCTGACTCGCTGCAAAGGGAACCACCAAACGACGCGTGTTCATACGTTATTGAGCATCATGATCGGTTGCAGACTCAGAATCATTGGTACTGTCATTGGTCGATTCTGACTCAGCCGCCGCCGAACTAGCCGGTGTATCTGCTGCTGCTTGCGAGGCTGGTGCGCCACTTTGATCATCTGGGAAAATGATCTCAGTATAGGTACCATCAGCGCCGGAAACTGCTCCCTCTGAGTTTACGAAACCCTCGTGGGCATTGTCAAGCGAATCTTGACTCGGATCGGTCGTATCGGCAGCTTCAGGTGAACTGGAAAGCAATTCCTTCCACTCTGGACTCTTCACAACTTCAAGCTGTGACTCCAACATCACTTGCAGACGTTGGCGGAAGACCCGGCTTTGTCGCTTGAGGTCTTCAGTTTGGACAGAAATATTCTGACGTTTCAATGCGGCATCATGCAAGGTTTGTTCCGTTTGAGCTTGAGCTTGATGCAACTTCTGGTCAGCATCTGCTTTGGCCTTGCTCAAAATAGCCTGACCATCCTGCTGCGCCTGCTGCTTAATCAAATCAGCTTCCTGATGCGCGCTATTTTTAACCTTTTCAGCACTTTCCTGAGCGACGATAATCGATTGATTCAAGGCTTCCTTCATATCCGTGAAGTACTGAACCTTTTCCTTGGCATCTGCCAATTCTTTTTTCAGGCCCTCGTTGTCCTTGATCAAGCTACTATAATCTTTAACGATCTGGGCAAGGAAGTCATTGACCTCGTCCTTATCATAGCCGCGCATTTTGCTGCTAAATTCTTTATTGTGAATGTCTAGTGGACTCAAAGCCATTGATAGTCCTCCTCATCAATTCGTTTTCTGGGACAATTGTTGCACTCGGCGGTGTGACTACTTATGAATCACGGCCGCTGAGACCCTTAGTTTACCTTTTTTACTCTCTCCAAGAATCTCATCAAGCCGCAAGCGGCCAAACCCTCGAACAGAGATAATATCTGATGTTGCAATTTCAGCATCCGGTGCATCCGATTCACCAAAGTTAAGACGCACCTTACCGCCTTGAATTAAGGTTTTGGCACGTTGACGCGAGATGTTAAAGCCGTGGGCCACAACTGTATCCAAGCGTAAAGCACTGACTGAAAAATTGAGCGGCTCCCAGTCATTTTCCGGTGTCACATAATCCGCCAGCGGATGTTCAGTGAAATGAACACCTACGCGCCCGATTTTATCAACATTGCTTGTGACCCAATCCTGCA
Organism: Lacticaseibacillus sp. 30; assembly: GCF_053819265.1. NCBI lineage: Bacteria > Bacillati > Bacillota > Bacilli > Lactobacillales > Lactobacillaceae > Lacticaseibacillus > Lacticaseibacillus sp. 30. Next base: position 35,103 of record NZ_JBSOQX010000001.1, on the reverse strand, counting down.
TGTGTGCGGCCACAAAGAACTGCCAAATGTCACCATCCGTGATAATGTCACCGAAAACATCACGATCAAGGCCTGCGTTCAATAGGGTGCCTTGCACTGTACTATGGTGCAGTTCGGCGAATTTCTCCGGATAAATGATCTGTAACAACCGAATATCAAAATCAGCCGCCGTTGCTGAGAAATAGCTCGGTGCAAAGATGATTCGTTGCCGCTCAGCGTGGGGATACCCGCCAAAATGTACGAGCTTAATATCGTCATCGGCGCTTACTAAACTGGTCGCAATCAACCGTTGACGTGGATCTGTAAAGTCTGTCAGCACTGGCCGGTACTCCGTTCGTGCGGTTTCAATTAGTTCCGCAAAATGGTCGATCAGTGCCGCTTCATCTTTTCGAAAATGCTGATAGATGGCATCCATAAGTTGTCACCCGATTACAAGCTTCTGGACTAACATGATAAATAATTTCGTCCAAGCCATTTTAATAAGTGAAAGTACAAAGAATGCTAGGATTGGTGAAAAATCAATCCCAGCCAATGGTGGGATGAATCGCTGAAAGATGCTCAGAAACGGATCAACAAATCTGCTTAAAAAGCGATCCAGTGCTGAGCCTTGAGCATTGGGAAACCAAGATATCAAAATGTAAATGAAGACCATGATGATATAAAGGTAAATTGCCCAACTGCCCACCTGATAGATTGCATTGAGTAAATTGAACACTTGACACCTCGTTAATGTGGCGAAGAAAGGTTCAAACCGTCAGAGTCAATGGTGCTGGCGAGTGACCCATCAATTTCAAAGTTAGCAGGGGTCACGAGGAAAATCGACTCGCCCACCCGTTTAATCTCACCATTAATGGCGAACACAGTGCCTGTCAAAAAATCGACAATGCGCGTCGCATCATCGGAGCCGATGCGATCAAAGTTAATGACAACCGCCCGATTGTTCAATAAATGCGACCCGATTTCTTTGGCATCAGAGTACACTCGCGGTTCATAAACCACGATCTTCGCTGTCTTACCAGCGGGCGTTGCCATTGAAACCACCTTGTTGCTGCGATAATGATTGTCCACCGGTTGTTCTGGTGCGGGTTGTTGCGCCTGTTCGTCTTCTTGGTCTTGATAATCATCTTCATTGTCCATGGCAAAGAAGTTGCTAAATTTTTCGCCTAACTTTTCAAACGCCATGTATCATGACCTCCTGACTATTGACGCCGACGCTTGAAGAATGGTGGCTGATCATCGCCGCCAGCATCGTCTGCGTTAGTTTGATTTTCAAAAATGTCGAAATCTTTTTTCTTAGCGTTGCTTATATCATCGCCGCTTGGTGCCTGACGCTTGCTTGGTTCACGCCGCAAGTCCCAGTTGCCAAAAGGATCATCGCTTTTTGCCTGCCGATTCTCGTTGGCGTCACTATCAGCATAGGCTGGGCGATAACCGCCGCCTTGATTATCTTGATCCGTTGTGCGGTTCTTAGCAACGTTGCGACGTGAAGGTTCCTGACGGGGATCTTCTTCGATCCCTGTCGCAATCACCGTCACGACGACTTCATCGCCAAGTTCCTCGTTGATGGATGTCCCGAAGATGATATTAACATCATCTTTAGCCGAGTCGGCCACAATCTGGGAAGCATCTTGAGCTTCGAACAAGCTCAAATCTGGGCCGCCAGTGATGTTTAACAGTACCTGTTTGGCACCGCTAATATTTACTTCAAGCAGTGGACTTGAGATGGCTTTCTTAGTCGCTTCAACGGTACGGTTTTCACCCGTAGCACTCCCAATCCCCATCAAAGCAGATCCTTGGTTAGCCATGACTGTTTTCACATCGGCAAAGTCCAAGTTAACGTAACCAGGGCTGGTGATCAGATCGGAAATACCTTGAACACCTTGGCGTAACACATTATCAGCAGCATGGAACGCTTCAAGCATCGGCGTCTTCTTGTCGACAATTTCAAGTAGACGGTTGTTGGCAATAATCACCAAGGTATCCACATGCTCTTTCAGTTGTGCAATGCCCTCTGTCGCATTCTTTGCGCGCTTAGGGCCTTCAAAAGTAAAGGGACGGGTAACCACGCCGACAGTCAAGGCACCTTGGTCTTTGGCAATTTTGGCAACAATCGGCGCTGCTCCTGTGCCAGAACCACCGCCCATACCAGCGGTAACAAAAATCATATCTGCACCTTGCAGCGCAGCACCGATGGCTTCTTCGCTTTCTTCAGCAGCCTTTTGCCCGATCTCCGGATTGGAACCGGCACCTAGGCCGCGGGTCAATTTAGGCCCGAGTTGGATCTTGGTTTCAGCGTTGCTGGCATTCAAAGCCTGCAAATCAGTGTTCGCCGCAATGAACTCAACACCTTTAACATCTTCGGCGATCATGCGATTAATCGCATTGCCGCCTGCACCGCCGACACCGATTACTTTAATGTTGGCGCCTTTTTCATTTTGTGCGTCCATTTGAAAATCCATTCGTGTTCCTCCTAGGATCGAGATTTATTCAAAGAAATTGCCAAAGAACCGGCGTAATGCTGAAGGTTCCTTGGATTTTGGTTTATCCGGTTGTTTTTCCTGCTTGCGCTTAAGTAATCGCTGATTGCCTTGGTCCACAGCGGCAGCCGGTTGCTCTGGCTGCTTACTTTGTGGTTGTGGACGGACATCGGCGCCATCAACCATGAATGGTGTCGGCAAGACGCTGGAGACCAGCATTTCAATATCTGTCATCTGGGCAGCATATTTGATAAGGGCAAGCCCTTCAGTAAAGGATGGGTGACGCAACCCCATATCATCGGGAATAAACCGTTTGACCGGTCGGCCGAAAATGTCCTGAGCCAATTCCGTCACGCCTGGCAACGCCGTAGTGCCGCCAGTAATCACAATGCCGCCGGGTAAATCAAGCGCATTGACAGCGTCCAACGCTTTGTTCAGACGTTTAAAGATTTGCGCCACTCGCGCCTCGATGATCTCAGAAAGGTATTTTTCAGAGATCATCGCTGGCTCGTGTTTGCCAACAACCGTTACAGGAAAAGTCTCTTCCTCACTCGTTGCCAGTGAATCAGCATTGCCATATTCACGCTTGAGTTTCTCAGCGTCCGTAAAACTCGTGTTGAGGACAACTGAAATATCTTTAGTGATATACTCGCCGCCTTCTTGATCCACCGACGTAAACTTAAGCTTACGGTCATGGATCACGGCAGCGGTGCTTTGACCACCACCCATGTCAATCAAAACGGTGCCAAAATCTTGTTCACCATCGGTTAAGGCCAAACGACCAATGGCCAAAGGCGAAATCACTAAACCGCCAACTCGAAGACCCGCCTTTTCAATGGCTTTCTTCGTGTTATGAATCACGGTCTTGGGAACAGTTAACATGATGCCACGCATCTCAAGCCGAACGCCCAACATACCACGCGGATCTTTAATATCATCAAAACCATCTACGATAAACTCGGTCGGGACTAATGATAATGTTTCACGCTCTGGTGGTAAGTTGCGGACCAATGCTGCCGCTGCCACGCTGCGAACATCGTTGTCGGAAATTTCTTTATTCTCTTCACCGACCGCGATCATCCCGGAAACTTGTTCAATCTGCAGCATGTTGGCGGGAATGCCAGCAACGACCCGATCGATCTTGATATTTGCCTTGTCTTCAGCTTGGGCAACGGCCGCACGAATGACGGCAACTGCCTTATCGATATCAACGATCACCCCGCGGCTCACGCCTTCCGATCGCTGACTTCCCACACCAATAACATTCATTTGTCCCTTTACTGTTTCGGCAACAATGACTTTTATTGAGGTGGTTCCGATATCAAGTCCAACGTAAATACCTTGATTATCCATGTATCGGGAACCTCCTTGTGTAACGTTTAATAGGTTAATTTCATAATTGAATGGTGCCATTATCAGTGTAACACACTCGATTTGCCTTGAGAAAACAAACCTTACAAAATCAGTCGTTTGACGACTTTTCCGCACTTGAGTATGCCCGCCAAAATGCCCCAACTTCTAAATCGATAACACCTTTTTTCTTAACCTGTGAAACAATTGCCGGATAATACTTGATTTTGTTAGCAATTGTTCGCGAATCGGCAATCACGCGATAACCGTCGTTCATGTTCATCGAGATCTGGTAAGGATTTGCGTCACCACGACTAGCATCAATTTCGGAAATGTCTCGCTGAATGGCCTTCGGAAACTGCTGCAGCAAGGAAATCATCTGCGGCAATTCCTTCGCTGTGAAGCCTGAAAAAACAGGGTAAGTGTCAACTGGCGTCTGCGTCCCGTTCTTCAGCACTTTGCCGGTTATCAAAATCTTGTGATAAGTACGCTTCTGATAGACGTAACCGATCGTCTCATACTCGCTGGTTTTGATAACAATATGATTCAAGCCGGTAAACGTCAGACTCGCTTGTTTAATTTCTGGTAAAGAATCTTGAACACGTTGAGCGATCGCTTTTTTATGCAATATAACGCTTAACATCAAATCATCATCCGACAATTTTGTGGCATTAATCACCTGCTGATCAGGCACGGTCCGCACACCTTGCACACTCACAAGCCCAACCTTGGATAGCGGACTAGCAAAATAGCCAAAAACCCCCAGCAATATCAGCAGGGGGAGCAAAATCAACGTGAGGTTTCTAACCAGCTTACGCCGCCGTAAGTTCTGTACTTTCGGCAGATCGACATTCAATTTTGGCTTCTGGCGCCGATCATGTCGCGGCGTCTGCTGCTGGCGCGCCTGGTATTGCTGCCACGGTGTCAGCGGGTCAGGTTGCGGTTTCTTTTTTCGGGGCCAAGCCAAAGTTATCACCTACGTTTCGAAAGTAGCGTTGTCATCACTGCGATCAATTGATCACTTGCATCTGGGACACCTAATTTTTTTGATGCCTTAGCCATTGCGGCACGTTTTTCGTCATCTTCCATCAAGGTCACAACCCGACGTGGAAAATGATTGTCTAATTCATCTTCTGTAATTGTGATCGCTGCCCCTTGTTTCGTTAGACTTTGGGCATTTAAAAATTGATGATGATGAGTCACATTGGGACTGGGAATCAGAACTGCCGGAATCCCAAGCGCCGTGATTTCTGCCAAAGTCGTCGCCCCTGCCCGACTGATCAATAACCCGATATCGGGTAAAATGGATGGCATATCATCAATGTACGGGACCACTTTGATTGTCGCTGGCAAATCAGGCAATTTAGCCTTAATTTGATCGTAATGCGTCCGGCCAGTGGCAAACAGCACTTGAAAATCTGCTTTCGCCCAAATTGACAAGGCCGCCACAACCGCATCATTAATCCGTGGCGCCCCACGAGAACCACCAAAGGCTAACAAAGTACGAATATGCGGATCAAGGCCGAAATCACGGAGCCGATCGTTTGGCTTCAAACCAGCAACTTGTTGGGCCCGCGGATTCCCTGTCACCACCACTTTATTGGCTGGAAAAGCCTTAGCAACTTCAGGAAAAACGATGGCCACGCGATCAACGAAATGACTCAGAAACTTGTTCGTCACCCCAGCCACCGAATTGGATTCATGAATCACAGTTGGAATATGCAATCGTGTCGCGGCAAATAAGATGGCACCGGAAACATAGCCACCGGTACCAACCACAATATCAGGTTGAAAATCCTGTAGCAATTTTTTTGCTTCACCCAAGCTACCAAGAAATTTCCGGACTGTTGTGAAATTACTTAACGATAGACTTCGCTTGAAGCCTTGCAAATCGAGCGTCGCAAACTTAAGTCCGGTCGCTGGTACAATCCGACTTTCCAAGCCCCTTTTCGTGCCAACGTAAAGCACATCGTCAAGTTTTCCTTCCGCTTTTAAGGCTTCAATCAACGCCAGTGCCGGATAAATGTGGCCACCAGTGCCGCCTCCAGAGATCACCAGCCGCATTTACTTATCCCCACTTTCGACTGTTGCTTTTAATTGATTGACAGCTTTAATGAAATCATCGCCGCGAACTTCAAAATTAGGATATTGGTCCCAACTTGCGGCCGCTGGCGAAAGTAAGATGACATCACCAGGGCGACTGACTTCATAGGCAAGTGGCACCGCAGTCATCACATTCTCAGTCGTTTGAACTGGTACCCCGGCATCTTTAGCAATCTTGGCCATCAAGGGTGCTGTTTGACCAAAAACAACCATGCTTTTAACGTGTTTCTTAACCAGTGGTGTCAGTGCATCCATTGGCAATCCGCGATCCAAACCACCTGCCAGCCAGACAATCGGTTGGTCGAATGCATTCAAGGCAACGGTGGCTGCCTCAACATTAGTCGCTTTTGAATCGTTGTAGACCCGGCGGCCATCAATGGTTTCTAGATATTGGATCCGATGTTTAACCCCGGAGAATGTTCGCAGCACTTCGCGAATAGCATCGTCGCCGACCCCTTCGAGTTTCACGGCAGCGATGGCAGCTAACGCATTTTCGATATTATGTAAGCCGGGGATCTGCATCTCGCTGGCCTTCATAATCCGATCGCCATCAAACGTCAGCCAACCATCGATTAACTGAGCTCGAGCGCCTTCCGCGTTCTTTCTTGAGAACGGGACGATTTGTGCCTTGCTCTGTTTCGCCAACTCATGCATTTCTGGCAAATCCCAGTTCATGATGAAATAGTCGTCTGGTGTTTGATTCATGGTAATTCGCATTTTGGCCGCAACATAATTTGCCCGGTTGCCATGCCAATCCAGATGAGCTTCATAAATATTCGTTAGAACGGCAATATGTGGATGCAACGTTTTGATGCCGCACAGTTGAAAACTCGACAACTCAGCCACAATCGTATCGTCTTTGCCGACTTTTTGAGCGACTTGACTAACGGGAATGCCAATATTGCCCGCATCAAACGCATGATGTGGCCGCTGCTGATTCAACATCAAGCCAATCAGCGTGGTTGTGGTCGTTTTACCGTTTGTCCCAGTAATCCCGATCCATTGAGCTTCCGAAACCTGATAAGCCAACTCGGGTTCAGTGATAATTGGCATATGTAACGCCTCAGCCCGCTTAACCATCGGATTACTGTATGGAATGCCAGGATTTTTGACCATCAACTCGAAATGCTCGTCTAAGAGCTCAACCGGATGCCTGCCGGTAATGACCCGCATACCGTCTGCAAGCAGTTCCTGAGCGTCTTTGTTGTCGTCAAATTGTTGTTTGTCATTGACTGTCACTAAAGCGCCCAACTTATGTAATAGGCGTGCCGCATTCACGCCACTTTTCGCTAATCCCAAAACAAGCACTTTTTTATTGCGATAATCCGAAATATTCTTCACGATTTATCCTTCTTTGCTTATGCCTTAATTTTAAAGAAAAAATGCTAAATAGATGCCACTGCCAATTAGCCCGACCAACCAGAACGTCAGATCAATTTGCCACTCAGACCAGCCCTTCATTTCAAAATGATGATGAATAGGTGACATGAGAAAGATTCTTTTGCCGGTTAACTTAAAAGAACCCACCTGCAAAATCACGCTGGCTGTTTCGGTGACATAAATAATCCCAATCAACAACAATGACCATTCGCGGTGCAGCAAGATAGCAACCACTGCCAACATGCCACCCAGCGCTAATGATCCAAGATCACCCATAAAAATCTGAGCAGGTTTGTGATTGAACATCAAGAAACCAAGCATGGCACCGATCGTCACCAAACAAACGATCAAAACATCAGTCCGACCGTCATGTGCCGCGATAATCGCGTAAGTGCCAAATGAAATTGTTGTTTGACCGGCAACCAAGCCATCCAAGCCGTCCGTCAAATTAACAGCATTACTGAAGCCTACCAACCAAACAATGACAAAAAGAACGTAGAACCAAGTGGCACTGACATTGCCAATAATTGGCACCCATAGTGTGTGATCAAAGCCTTCATGGAAATAAGCGATTAGGAAAATAATCGCACCCAGAATCTGACCGGCTAGCTTTTGCCATGCCTTAAGTCCTTCATTGCGATGATGAACCAGTTTCTCAAAATCGTCATAGAAGCCAAGCAGTCCATAGAGCATCAAAATAAACAAGGAGACCCAGACACTGAGCGTCAGTTGATGCTGCCAAATACCGACCCAAATGGCCGACACAATGATAGCAGCAATAAAAATCAAACCACCCATAGTCGGTGTTCCTGACTTCTTCTCGTGCCAGCTTGGACCCTCTTCGCGAATCACCTGACCTTCTTTTTTGTAACGCATGTAGCCGATGAACAATGGCATGAACATAATGGTAATTGCAAATGCCGAAACCATCGGGATGAGCATCTGAGCAAGTTGCATGACTATCCCCAATTCTATTGTTGTTTAAATTTAATGGTCCCGCTAGTATCGCCTAACAATGTGCCTGCAGCGATACTTTGCTGGGTTACAAAACCATCACCGACAAGTTTGAATTTCTTACCGGTCAGTTGTACAAATTTTAACACATCAGATTTTGACCAACCAGTTAAGTCAGGCATGGTCATGGCCCCGTTCGTCAAAAGCAAAACTCGGGAACCGTGCAGTGCCTTGGTACCGCTTGTTGGTAATTGTTGCACAACTTTATTACCTGTACCCACAGTTGCCACGTCGAAATTGGCTTGCTTCAAGCTATCTTGAGCCGTTGTCAATGCCGCGTTAGTGACCGCTGGAATGGTGGCCGTGTTGGTATCATCAGTAACCGCACCATTAGCAGTTGTATCCAGTGCCCGCTGCATCATCGGTTTAAAAATGCTAGCCAAAATGGATTCGGCTGGTTCCGTCATTTTTTGCGGTTGTTTCATGGCCAGATAAAGGACGTACTGTGGATCAGAAGCCGGCGCAACCCCGGCAACACTGAAGGTATAGTTTGAATCACCTGTCAGATAGCCACCTTGTGGACTGGCAATTTGCCCCGTCCCGGTTTTCACAGCCAGATCAACACCGGGCATCTTGTATGCGACACCGGTGCCGTCTTCATCGTTAACAACATGCCGCATTGCATCAATGACTTGGGCCGCAGTTTCCTTTGAAATGGGTTGCCCAACGACTTCCGGTTTATAAACTTTGGTTTTGCCGTTCTGAGAGATGACTTTAGAAACGATCTGCGGTTTCAACATTTTGCCGCCATTGGAAACGGCACTGATCGCCTGCAGCATCTGCATCACATTGACCTCAATGCCTTGACCAAATGAGGTGATTGCTTGGTCGAGGGGCCGTTCAAAACTAATGTGCCCGCTAGTTTCACCCGGCAAGGTGATGCCAGTTTTCTGGCCGAAACGGAATTTATCCAAATACTGCTTCCAGATGCCAGCCCCCATTGCCTGTTCAATCTTAACCATCCCCACGTTACTCGACAGAGGGAAGGCTTTGCTTAAAGGAATGGATCCCCAGCCGCCGGTTCGCCAGTCATTAACAGTACCACCATCCAATTTGATAGATCCGGATTGATAATAATCATTTGGGTGATACTTGCCACTTTGAATCGCAGCCGCCAGCGTCACAATTTTCATGACCGAGCCTGGTTCATAATTGTCTTCAACAAGCGAGTCACGCCACATGTCGCCTAAGCCTTCACCCGTTGAAGCATCAAACGTTGGTCGTTGAGTCGCTGCCAAAATCTGTCCAGTTTTAGCACTCATCAACACTGCCGTCATGCCTTTTGGTTCATATTTATTTTGCACGTCGGTCATCAGCGTCTCTAAATAGGCCTGCAAACCACTATCGAGCGTTGTGTAGACGGTACCGCCATTAACAGGCGTTTTCAGATTCGTCTTTGCGTTAGGCAGCTTATAGCCATATGCATCAGTCTGGCTGCGACGATAACCATTCGTACCGGCTAAAACCGTATTGAATTGCTTTTCAAGCCCCATGACGCCTGTCAAGCTGGTACTTTTGCCTTGTGCCTGAGCCAGACCAATCACGTGACTCGCAAAGACGCCATTTGGATACAGTCGCGACGGTGTTTCACGAAAATGGATGCCCGGCAGTTTTTCAGCATCAATTTGTTTCTTGATCGCCAAACTCAATTTGGTGCCAGGTGTGCCAAATTCAACCTGATACATATTTTTACCTGGCGTTAGTCGCGCCAAAATTTTTGCTTCTGACATCGCCAAATAACGGCTAAGAATCTTCGCCGTTTTTGCTTTATCAACCACATAATCAGGTTTATTGTTGCTGTCTTTGCTTTGCTTGTCCAAAATCGCAAAAATGGTATAAGTATTGGAATCTTCTGCGATCACATTGCCAGTTTTATCAAGAATGGCGCCGCGCTTAGCCTGCAAGACAGTATCAGTTTGATATTGTTTTTGTCGCTGCTTCGCCAGATTGTTAGAATCAACCTCGCCAACAGTCGCCACAAAAGAAAAACGAAGAACGAACCCACCAAGGATCAGGAGTGTGACCCCGATCATCCAGATGCCGAAAATTTTACGGTTTCGGGCAGGATGTGCATTCGTTGATCGTTTTGATTTGAAAATTTTCATTTATTATCAACACGCTTTATGTTGCCGTTGATAACCTTAAAACCGTGTGCTTTGGCAAAGGCATCAAGGCGTTCTGAATTTGAAAGTTCACCAATCTCCTGCTTGAGATTCGCAGTCGTCTGGGACTGTTTGGCGATCTGCGTCTGCAAATCTTCATACTGACGCTGTGTATTGCTCAACCGATTTTGCATAAACAAACAGACTACACAAACCACGGTCGCTAAAACACCACATGCAAACATCAATGTCCTTTCAAACCCGCTAAATGCAATATGTGTGTTGGGCGCAGGTGTGGTGACAGGTTTATGTATTGGCGGTGTTTCCGGCTGCTGCACTAATGGTCTTGCTGTACTCTCAAGCATAGATTGTACCCCCTAATCGTGAATTTTTTCAATGACTCTCAATTTGGCACTATGAGCGCGGTGATTCACCGCAAGCTCCTCTTCACTTGGTAAAATCGGTTTTCGATTTACTAGGCGATAATTCGGTTGTGCAGAGGCCGGAATGACCGGCAAGCCACGCGGCACATCCTGAACCGAAGAAACTTCTTTAAACATCGTTTTGACGAGTCGATCTTCTAAAGATTGGAACGTGATAACGCTGATGCGTCCCCCGACGTTGATCAACTTCAACGCTTGTTCTAAGGACGACTCAAGCGCTGATAGCTCATCATTAACCGCGATCCGAATTGCCTGAAAAACTTTTTTAGCTGGATGACCGCCTGTTCGCCGAGCCTTTGCTGGAATGCCTGCTTTAATCAACTCAACCAATTGGAAGGTCGTTGTAATCGGCTGGACTGTTCGTGCTTGCTCAATGCGCCGAGCGATTTGTTTAGAAAAATGTTCCTCGCCATATCGGGAAAAGATGCGAACCAAATCGGCATAAGGCCATTCATTGACAATTGTTTTTGCATCGAGCGTTTGACGCTGGTCCATGCGCATATCGAGTGGCGCGTCAAAGCGATAGGAAAAGCCGCGCTTTGAATCATCAAATTGTGGTGACGAAACGCCGAGATCGTATAAAATGCCATCAACTTCAGTTATTCCCAGCGTCGTTAATGCATCGGTCAAATCTCGAAAATTTCTATGTACCAAAGTGAGTTGTTTTGGCAATGTTCCAAAATCGGCTGTGACCGTTGCAATCGCCGCCTCATCTTGATCAAACGCAATTAATCGACCAGTTGTCAGCTGATTGAGAATCTGTCGAGTATGGCCGCCGCGGCCTAACGTTGCATCAACGTAAGTACCAGCAGGTTTAACCGCCAATGCCGCCGTCGCTTCTTTTAATAGAACTGTTTCATGTTTAAATTCTGTCATCGCTATAACCCAAAGTCCGTTAGATTTTCAGAAATATCATCAAAGTTTTCTTCAGCGGTTTCAGCAAACTGTTCCCACCGTTCGGCATCCCAAACTTCGATACGCGTGTTCACGCCGACTAGTACGCAATCTTTTTGCAAACCAGCATGTTTGAACAACGGTTTTGGGATGTTGATTCGTCCCTGCTTGTCGATATCACATTCCGTTGCGGCAGAAAAAAGAAATCGGGTAAAGGTTCGAGCATCTTTTTTTGCCAATGGTAAAGTTGCAAGTTTGGTCTGGAGTTTGTCCCATTCAGCAATCGGATAACCGAAAAGGCAGCCATCCATCCCACGGGTGAGCACAAAAGAGGCGCCCAGCTGATCGCGAAACTTAGCTGGAATAATTAAACGCCCTTTTGCATCAATACTGCGTTCAAATTCACCCATGAGCATGGTTGACACCTCCCTACTTTTTTCAGTCTACCACAATGACCCACTCTTCTCCACATGTAACCACTTATGAATGAAAATTGGGTTATTTAATAAGTTAATCATTTTGAAGAGCACAAAAAAGCCCGTGATCACAAGGGTCACGGGCGATAATGAGTTGTGGGAGAAAAGTGGGGAATTAACCCAGAAAAAAGATTAAAACACCCGCCATCCACCAACATGTGGTGGCTAAGGCTAAAACACGGGTCAACATGCGCCAATATCGACGAACGATTAGGTCATATTCACGTACCACCTGCCAAATGACCAAAATCAAGGCAATCACCATCGTGGTAAACAAAATGACCCAAATAAAATTTGGTGTCTTGGTAAAGGTTAGTTTAAAAATAGCCCAAAAATTAACGATTGCGAGTAAACAAAACCACGAACCGCCATGAAAATCGAATTGAACGACAGCCGCAACGACGACCAGCCATACCAGAATGGGCAAACCCATCGCAAGCAACACCATGATGATTCCCTCCAAAAGCAGCAACCGTCTTCGGTGCCGCGTATTGATACATCTCTCAATTAACCCTAACCAAAGCTCCGTGGAGCGTCAAGCTTTGCAAAATAATTGCGTGGTAAAGTTGCCTGCTTTTTTGAAAAAATTTAACAAAAAATTGAATAACACCCTGTTAGCTCGTCTATTAGGCTTTTAAAGAATGAAGCCCCCGATATTGCCGCAGTACTTGACCACAACTAATACTGCCTCGCCGACCTAGTCGCTAGAAAAGACCACAAAAAGCAGCGATTATCTTGCCGATACCGGCAAAAACCAGTACAATGATAGCCAGCAGAACAACAAAGGTGGTGTTTTCGGTGCAGAAAAAGAAAAAAAGCAAGTTCCAGAAGATGACCATCATCAGCGCCTGGGTCATGATCATCATTACCGTTTTAGGCGTTGTTCTGGGTGCCCTAGCAAGTTTACAATTGATCTAAACCGATCTCACCTTATACTTAAAGCCGCCGTGTTAGCGGCTTTTTATCTGCTCTTTTTCAACTCAGCTTCATGGCGCGGCGATTACAGAATTGGTGCTAGTAAGCGGGAGAGTTCTTCACTGAGTTGCTTAGGCCGCGTTTTTGCTTTGATCACTTTTTGCGTGTAAGGCATTGCCCGTTCCATGTCCGCTAAGAACAGCTTTTGGAAAGTCTTCCCAATCCGATGGTCGTAAATAAACGCCGCAATTTCAAAGTTCAGTTTAAACGAACGGATATCGAAGTTGGCAGTGCCAGTTGAAACGTATTTGCCGTCAACCACAATCGTTTTAGCATGTAAAAAACCTTCTTCATATAAAAATGCTTGTCCACCATTTGCCACAACCTGATTAAGATAAAATAGCGAAGCCTTGGCCATCAAGATCTGATTGGCTTTTTTGGGAATCATCACTCGAACATCCACGCCGGCATTCGCCGCAATGGTTAGCGCATCCAGCAAACTGTCATCTGGGACGAAATATGGCGATTCGATCCAAATACTTCTTTTTGCCTGATTAATGAGGCCAAGATAGCCTAGTTTGATTGCTTCAACCTGCTGCTCTGGTCCGCCAGAGACAATTTGCATCGTCGTGTTCCCAGTGACAACCGGCTCTCTAAACAGGACATCAACATTTTTTACTTTTTGTTGCTTGCTCGTTCCGTTCCAGTCCATCAAAAAGCGCGCCTGGGCCACGGCGACCGCCTTGCCCTGAATTCGTAACTGAGTATCGCGCAACATTGGCAATCCGTGGTGTTCCTTGCCGAGGTTAAAACCGCCCAGATAGGCAAGCTGTCCGTCAATAATGATCAGCTTACGATGATTACGAAAGTTGATTCGCGGATTCCAACGCCCCAGTTTCGTAGCGACAAACCGCTCAACCTGACCGCCAGCTGCCGTTAATTTTTTCCAAAAATTGTTTGGTAGGTCGTGGGAGCCAAATGTATCGTAAAGCACGCGTACGGTGACACCGGCGTGGGCTTTTTCAATTAACAAATCGCGCAACTGGTGGCCAATTGCATCAGGCCGAATAGTATAAGCTTCGATGTGAATATGTTCCGTTGCCACAGCAATATCTTCGAACAATTGCTTAAAAAAGGCTTCACGCAATGCTAAGACTTGCACATCATTGTGGGTGGTTACTAGCGCGTCATCAGCACGCAATAAGGTGCGGACCAGTTCGGAAACACCGCCACTGCCAGGCGTTCCAATCAACGGTTGGCCAGCTGCCAAGGCTTGCTGCTGCTGATCAACTAAATCGTCGATGCCCAGCAAACGCTGCGTCATCAGATCCTGCATGCGATTAGCCCGTAACTTGCGGCCAAAAACAAAATAGATCAAGAAGCCGACCACCGGCAACAGTAAAAGCACCAATAGCCATGCCCAAACTGCAGAAATATCACGATGCGAACGAAAGACCGTGATGATCGCTGTCAGTGCGTTGATGATGTAAAGAAACCCAAGGACCAACCAGATCCACATAACATTTCCTCCCCGTAACTGCCAGCAAATTTTGAGCCTACAAGTGGTTTCATTGGCGAAGGTTACTTAAGTATCATAACCTAATTAGCCCAGCTATGCCTTTAAAAAATACATTTCCATACTCACCCAAGTGGTCCCGAAGTTCCCTTTTTAGGTGCCTCTTGACGAAAAAAGGTCATGCCCTGACAATTGCCAGCGGCACAACCTCATTTTTTCTTCGCAAATACGCTGATTACTCCTCGACTTTGCCAAACCATTTTTTCTGCAACTTTGCTACGGTGCCGTCAGCTTTAAGTGCTTTCAAACCGGCATTAATCTTGCTGCGTAAGACATTGTCTGACTTGCGCATGCCAACCGCAAAGTTTTCAGGTGGAAAGTCGTCGCTGGCAATGCGATAGCTGGACGGGTCCGGTTTGTGGGCAATGTAATAGCGAGCGTAGACTTCATCCATTAAAATTCCTTGAATGCGTCCTGCATCGAGATCAATGAAAGCATCGTTAAAGGTGTCATACAGAATTGGTGTTTTGTTTGCAATGAAATTCTTCAGCAATTTTGGCTGGGCATCGAGATCAAAGGCGCCACTTGACCCAGTTTGGACACCCAAGGTTTTCCCAGCCATATCTTTGATCGTTTTGATATTACTTTTGGTCTTGGTGACTAAAATTTGGTGATTAATCAAATAATTATCAGAGAAAGCCACCTTCTCTTTTCGTTCCGGTGTCACCGAATAACCATTCCAGATCAAATCAATTGTTTGATTTTTCAGTTCAGTTTCCTTCATTGACCAATCAATCGTTTGAAAATCGACATTAATCCCATAGCGTTTGAATACCGCTTTTGCCAGATCAATGTCATAGCCAGCCAGTTGACCGTTCTTTTGACGGAATCCCATTGGAACAAAGGTGTCATCCAAACCGATGACGACTTTTTTGGTTCGTTCGATCCGTGGCCAGGAATTGCCGACGGTTTCGCGCGCACATCCGCTAATGACGGTGCCTAGCAATGTGACGAGTAACATGAGTGCCAGTACGATTCGGCGTTTCATTGACCGTCACCGCCTTTGCCAACGTGATAAGTCGTGTCAGCCACGCTTTCGGCAAAGTCCATGTCATGCGTGACGACAACCTGCGTCATGCCAGAAGCTTTGAATTGGTTAACCAAGGCAGCCACATTTTCCCGCAAAAGCGGATCAAGCGCACTGGTGGGTTCATCGTAAAGCAAGATCTGCGGATTCAGTGCCAACGCCCGAGCAATAGCTACCCGCTGCTTTTGACCGCCTGACAATGAATACGGATAGGCATTTTCCTGAGCGACTAATTCAAGCCGATCTAGCAACTTCTTGGCAGTTTCATCAGCTTTCTTCTGATCAACGCCTTGCAAGGTTGGTGCAAGCGTGATGTTGCGCATAACGGATAAGTTCGGAAAAAGTTCGAAATTTTGGAATACAACGCCAATGACGCCTTCTTTGCGTAATGCTTGCGCTGTCGTTGGCTGACCGTTCCAGATCATCGTCCCGGAATCTGCAGTTTCTAGTCCACTAATGATTCGCAACAATGTTGTCTTCCCAGCACCGCTTGGTCCAACAATGGCTAACGTTTTGCCATCTTCAATCGTCACATTGATATCCACCAGGACTGGCTGGCCATTAAATGATTTATTAATTTGTTTGAGTTCTAACATAGGTTGCCCCTCCTAGCGATAATATGAAAATGCACTTTCGATCCGTTTTTGTAAAAATGTCAGGATCAGTGTCAACAACAGATAAATGATCCCCACAAGTACCAGTGGCACCAAGGTAACATCACGAGCACTGGCGATATTACCTGCTCGCAGCAAGTCGCCCAAGCCAATGACGTACACCAGGCTGGAATCCTTCACCAAGTTGATGACTTCATTACCAATTGACGGTAAAACAATTTTGACCACTTGAGGAATCACAACGTACCGCAGCGCCTGCCAACGCGTCATGTTCAAGACGGTGCTGGCTTCGAATTGGCCTTCATCAATTGCCCCGAAGCCGCCACGGAAAATTTCGGCAAAATAGGCGGCATAATTTAAAATGAAGGCGACCAGTGCGGCGGAGAATCGATCAAATACCAATCCAATAATCGGGAGTCCGTAAAAGATAAACATTAACTGCAGCAGTAATGGCGTGCCGCGGAAAACCCACACATAACCTTCAAGCAGCCCTTTCCCTGCTTTACCCAGTATCGATTTTGGCTTTGGAATCAACCCAACCGATAGAATCAAGCCTAACGGAATGGACCCAATCAGTGTGATAGCAAAAATACCCAACGTCATTTTCACACCAGATAATAATGCCGGTAAAATCTGAAAAATATAGCTCATGGTGTTTCCTCCTCTAAATGCGTTCACTGGTGCAAAACCGCTGCTGATAAGGACCTTGGTCGCTTACGCTCGGGTTTCTAATCACACCAGTTCACGCCCTTTTCGTATTCAAGCCTAATGATATTCGTTTCAGCGCTGTGTCAGTGTGACTGATGGCGTTCGCATAGCTGGGACTGTTCGCGCCAACTCGTCAAAAAAGCGCCCCCTTGCATGCTGCTGCAAGAGGACGCTTTTGCGTGGTACCACCTCAGTTTGCTGATTGTTCACACAATCAGCCTCACGTGGTTGAAAAATCATGTCCAAGAAAGATGTCCGGTAAACAAAAAGCCGTCCTCCTACAGCAAATTGCTGTAAGAGGACGGCTTTTACCGCGGTTCCACCTCAGATTTGTTAACTGCTCACACAGCTAACCTCATGTAGTTATCTCAACCACGGCGATAACGAGCCCAACCGAGACGACCTACTTCGTTCAATCATCCACTCGTGGATGTGTGACCAATGGATGTCTATCCGGTTCCCATCATCCCGGACTCGCTTCAAGACACGACCATTCATCGATTCCACTCAACGCTTTAATGAATTGTCACTAAATTACACCGAATCTTAATCAATGTCAACTAGTTTCTGAAACGTTTCACCGATTTGCTGTCACGCCAGCACGTATTTCAGTCGTGACGATGGAACAGTTTTGACCAAAAGCCCTGCTTTTTTATCCGAATATCCATCAATGGAACGCTGTCGCCTAACAGCCGGCGAGCAATGTTACGATAACCCTTGCTGGCAAGATCGTCTGGATTCATCACAATCGCCTCACCCTTATTCGAGCTTGCGATCACACCATCATCGTCCACGATAATCCCGAGCAGATCGAGTCCCAGATGACTCGTAATTTCATCAATATCCATGGAGCGCCCATCGGCTAACATGTTTTGGCGAATGCGATTAATGACCAAGCGCGGTTTTATTGGCATTTCACGTTGTTCAAGCAAACCAACAACACGATCTGCATCACTGACAGCAGAAATTTCTGGTGTCGTCACCACAATCGCACCATCAGCAGCTCCAGTTGCATTTCTAAACCCTTGTTCAATACCGGCTGGTGAATCAAGAATGATAAAGTCAAAATCAGGCCGTAATTGTTCAACGATTTCAACAACCTGTTCTGGCTCCAAAGCATCTTTTTCCGCGTTTTGCGCAGCCGGCAGTAAGTACAACAAGTCATCAAACCGTTTGTCCTTGATCAAAGCCTGATGTAGTTTAGCGCGACCGGTTGCCACATCGACAATGTCATAGATGATTCGGTTTGACAAACCCATCACGACGTCCAGATTTCGCAAACCAATATCAAGGTCCAACAAAACGACCCTTTTTCCTTGCAGGGCCAAAGCTGTCCCGATATTAGCAGACGATGTCGTTTTGCCGACGCCGCCTTTTCCTGATGTGACAACTAACGCAGTACCCATCTACATTGCCTCCATTTGCTTGAATAATCGCGGTCGAATGCTGGCCAGATCCGCTAATCCCGCATGTGTCATCGTATGTAACTCATTCAAATAAGCCACTGGTCGGTCAGGATCGTAATGATCTGCCACAATCTCCACGACATCAGCAATTCGAATCTGCCCCGCACCTTTCAAATCACCGACAACAACGGCACGAGCATCTCCTTGACTGCCGGCTTGAACCACGCCGCCAACCTGACCCATCACAAAGATATTACCAGAAGCACACAAGGTAGCACCAGAATGAAGGTCGCCGAGAAAAAGCACGTCGCCCATCAAATCGATGGTTTGACCAGAACGAATAACGCCGCCGATGCGATGGGTTGTTTTGGCTGCAATCATTTCGTTAACAACCGTTTTGTCGATCACCGCACTGACAACCCCATTAATTGAAAAACGCGGAAAATCAGCAAAAATCTTTTGAATATCGGCTAACTGCTCCTCGGTCAGCAAACGGTTTCCGGTTTCAAGTCGGTAACTGACATCACCAGTTGGCGTTTCTTCGTAAAGTTTGCCTAGTAATGTTTTCAGTGTGCGCATGATCTGCTCAAAATCTGCTGTATCTTGAAGCTGCAGCGCCAGACCATCGTTACGACCTTTTAAGACGACACTGTCCACATCATCACCCCAACTATTCTTCAGCTAAATTGTCTAACAAACGGTGCAACGGCCCATATACAATGACAAACAACGCCAAGTTGACTGTCAGACCAGGGCCGAGGTGGTTTGCAATAAGCATCACGACATTTCCAGTACCGAAACCGATGAATCGATTCATGATGTAGTTCGCAATGCCATACAGTAATAACCCAATAATATAAACCATACCGACAAACACCGGTGTTCGCGGAATATACGGTCGAATCTGTCGAATGGTATAAATGACTAATGGAAACAGCAGTGCATTGACCCCTAAAATGCCAGTATAAAACGTATCAAACAAGAGTCCAATGATCGCAGCAATCCAAGTAATATACTTTTCCTCAGGGACAAATAACGTGATCATAATGAGTCCAAGTAATGTCAGCTGCGGCGTGCCCATAAAATTCGGGCGCATGATCCATTGGGCTAATACCGATGCCAGACTACCATCAATCAACATCAGCAGCAACAACAGGAGAACAATCCACCAATGACCAGTAAAGTGTTTTTCATTCAGCATCTTAGTCACCTGCAATCGTGCGCGAAATGACAGTCACCACAGTAACATCATTCAGACTGGCGGCAGGCGTTAGGTAAACACTGTTGGCCAAACCATAGTCATCTTTTTTGACGCTGGCAACTTTCCCGATGAGTAAGCCTTTCGGGGTCATACCGCCTAACCCGCTGGTGACAACATCGTCGCCTTTTTTAATATCAGTATCAGTATTCAGCTCACCCAAAATGAGATCGCCGGACTTCTCGTCGTAACCAGTAATGATCCCGTTCACTTCTTTATCGCCTTTAGTTTCAACAGCGGCAGCGATGCGATCACTAGACTTGTTAGCCGTCGACAACATCTCAACCTTGGCGTTCGTCCGATTGACTTCAACAACTCGACCAATCAGTCCCGAACCGGCCATAACCGGCATACCTTTCTTGACACCAGCAGCGCTGCCTTGATTAATCACAACCATGTTGCGCCAGTCACTTGGTGTCCGTAAAATCACCGCGGCACTAATTTGAGAATAATCGGTCAAGGTGCCGTTTAACTTCAACTGAGTTTTCAGCTGCTTGTTTTCCCGCTTAAGTGTCTGCACCTGAACCTTCGTCTGAGCTAAATTATCCAGCTGACTTTTTAGCCGTTGATTCTCCTGAAAGGTATCCAAAAGATTGTTGATGTCATCCAAGCCATTCCGAGCAAAATCCCCAGGAATGGCAACCAAGCGACCGCCAATGCCCACGACATCGTTGGCAATCCGTTGAATAAATGGCGGGGTGTTACGATTATTACTCGCATACATCGACCCTGCGATCAAACCAAGACTGACCAGCAACGCGATCATGAGGGCGATCAATTTTTTATTGGAAAAGAATTTCTGCATTGGTTCCTCCGTCATACTCGCGAAAAAAGGCCAGGATCAAATCATCCCAGCCTCTTGCCACACACGAACCATCTTCATTTATGGGCTGTTAACGCTTCTTTAGGACATCAATATTCTTCAATGACTCGCCAGTACCGATGGCAACACAATCCAATGGATCTTGGGCAATGAAGACCGGTACCTTGGTTTCATCCGAAATGACATCCGGCAAGTGCTTCAATAAGGCACCGCCACCTGTTAAAACAATCCCATGATCAATGACATCGGCAGCAATTTCTGGAGAAGTTTCTTCAAGCGTCTCTTTAATTGCTGTAATGATATCAAGAACATTTTCATGAATGGCACTGGCAATGTCAGTCGCTGAAATTTCGATTGTCTTCGGTAAACCACTCAACAAATCACGACCGCGAACCGTCATGCCGTCAATATCTTTTGCCTTTTCAACAGATGCAGAGCCAATCTGAATCTTCATGGCTTCAGCTGTTCGCTCACCGATTAACAGGTTGAAATTCTGCCGTAAGTGATTGATGATCGCTTCATCAAACTTGTCACCGGCCACTCGAATAGAACGACTGGACACGATACCGCCAAGTGAGATGGTCGCCACGTCAGTCGTGCCGCCGCCAATATCAACAACCATGCTGCCGGTAGGATCCATAACTGGCAAGCCAGCACCGATCGCAGCAGCATAAGGTTCCTCAATGACGAATGCATCGCGTGCACCAGCAACTTTAGCCGCATCAATCACGGCGCGTTTTTCAACTTCGGTCACACCGCTAGGCACACAAATCATGACCTGCGGATGGCTACCGTTGCCGAGCGCCTTTTGCATGAAGTATTTCAACATGGCTGCCGTTGTATCGTAGTCAGCGATGACCCCATCTTTCATTGGGCGGATCGCCACGATATTGGTCGGGGTACGACCGATCATGTCGCGAGCTTCTTCACCAACCGCAATGACTTCTTCCGTTTGGGTATTCTTCGCGACAACGGAAGGTTCGTTTAAAACGATGCCTTTACCGTCAACGTAAACCAAGGTATTTGCAGTGCCAAGATCGATCCCGATATTTTTTGATCCAAATCCAAACAAGACGTTCTCCCCTTATGCTGACTCATTTCGTATAACTCCATGCATTATAGCATATTTATTTCTGTGACAAAATGTGAAACTACCCGATTTTCATGCCAGATGGGCAATTTGAGAAAAGCTTACAACTTTGTTCCCCTGCCTAATTGAACTCCGGATCATCGCGCGCGAATGAATAATAGCGTTCCCCACCAACAATGAGATGGTCAATCAAATGCATGCCAAGCAACGCGGCGGCCAACTGAAACCGAGTCGTGGTGTCCCGATCCGCCTGACTTGGCGAGGGATCACCACTCGGATGATTGTGTACCATAATCAGGTTTGTGGCGCTCAACTTTAACGCTTCTCTAAAAACAATACGCGGATCTGCCATAGCTGAATCTACTGTACCAATTGCAGCAATCTGTTCAGTAATAATCTGATTCTTAACATCTAAAAATAAAATCAACATGGATTCCTGATTCACACCAGCAAACCGAGAAATCATCGTTTTGCCTAACTGTTCGCTATTTTTGATTTGCCCGTAGCGAACCGTCTGCCGTTGCATAGCCCGCCGCCCCAACTCCACCCCAGCTAAAATACTAGCTCGTTTGGCAGCGCCCAGTCCCCGAATATGCTCAAGCAACCCTTGATCCCCTTCTGCCAAGCCCTGAAGTTTCGGATAAGTCGCCAAAACTTCACTCACGATCTGCTTAACCGGATAATGTTGATTCCCTGCTCGCACCACCAGCTGCAAAAGCTCAGCATCCGTCAAAGCCTGCGGACCATGCGCTAATAACCGTTCACGTGGCAATTCTGCTGCATCTGCCATGAAAATTCCCCCTGTTGGCATTTTCTCACTTCACCGATCAGTTATCGGTGTCATTAGAAAATTACGCAAACGCAGGCTGATTTTTCAACCAAGCTGGTAATTCGCTGATTGATGACAGAATCGCGGTCGCTTTTGAATCGGGTTTTTGCGCAATACCAGGAATCATGACCACTGGCAGGCCAGCCCCAACAGCCGCTTCAACACCAACATGGGTATCTTCAACGACAACAGCTGGCACATTTCCCAGCTTGACTTTCATTGCTTCGTACATCTCAGGATCAGGCTTATGCGCCTGTACATCGCTGCCAGTCAAAATCGGGTGAAACTGCCGCTGCCAGCCGGTTGCTGCCAAGACAACATCCACATAATGCTGCGGACTACTCGTCGCCAGCGCCAATGGATAACCTGCCGTTGTCAATGCCGCTAAAGTTGGCTGTACATTTGGCAAAACAAAATCTGCACCGCCTTGAATTTGATCAAGAACATCCGCCGTCGAAAACTTTTGAAACCAAGCAGCATGTTCGGCGCCAATCATGTCGGCAATCACTTTGGCCTCGCTGGGGCCGGCTGCACCCACTAACGGCCGAAAATCAGCCTCAGTGCGATGCAATCCCAGTTGAGCGGCAGCTTTGACATTGCTTTTGAGATAAAGTGCCTCGGTGTTCACCAAGGTGCCATCAAGATCAAAAATAATGGTAGTCGTCATGGTCTCCTCCTTAAAGTCGCTCGTGACACAAAAAACTGCTCACGCGCTGTTCTAATTGAGCTGGTCTCGGCTCTTCTTAAACGCGTTCGCAGGCGCAGAAACCTGCACATAAGGACCTTGAAGTCTAAATGGCCAAGGATCAGCCATTTAGACTTCAAGGCCGCTTATGCTCCGGTTTCTACCCGGGTTGGCTCACGCTCTTAAAGTTTGTCGAACATCAGCGGCCAGATAAAGCGAGCCGGTTAAGATGATTGGCTGATCCGGATCGTCAGCAAGGCTCGCGGCCATTGCTTCTTGCCAGGAATCCTTTAATTGGCCTTCATGCAAGGCTGCATACCCAGCCTCAGGCAAAGCCCGAGCATTGCCTGGTACCGGTACGAGATACACGGTATGAAACGCCTTCGTTAGTGCATCGGCCATGGTGTGATAATCCTTGTCAGCCAAAATGCCAGCAATCACTGTCACCGGTTGCTTAAAGAGCTGGTGCAATGCGCCAATTAATCCCTTGATGCCGTCCGGATTATGGGCGCCGTCAATCACAATCAGTGGTTCGTCACTTAACTTCTCTAATCGCGCTGGCCATCGACTGGCCGCTAGCCCTTGGCGAATTTCCTGCGACTTCAACGGCCAATTCGTTGCAGAGGCATAGACTTTTGCCGTCTGAATCGCAATTGCCATATTTCGCTGTTGGTAATCACCAACCAGCGGTACATCTATGTCTGTCAGCTCGCCATCCTTGTCGGCATAAGTCAATCGCTGACCCCAGCCATGCAAGCGCGCTTTAGGAACGGAAAAGTCGCGGTCAAATCGCAACCACGTGCTAGCTGTTGCTGCAACCCTTGCCGCCACAACAGCATCAGCATCTGGTACCAAATTGCCAGTCACAACCGGGACGTGCGGTTTAATGATGCCAGCTTTATGCGTGGCAATCGCAGTAATCGTATCGCCAAGCAGTTTTTGATGGTCTAAAGCTACCTCAGTCAGCACACTTACAACCGGCGTGATCACATTGGTGGAATCCGTGTCGCCACCAATCCCCACCTCAATCACTGCCAAATCCACCTGTTTTTGATCAAAATACCAAAAGGCCAGAGCCGTGATAAATTCGAATTCCGTGACCCCGAAATCTGGTGTCGCTTGCCGCAGCTGGGTCAAGGCCTGTTGTCCGACAGCGACCGCTTTAACAAGCTCAGCATCAGGAATGGGCTGATGATCAATCATCATGCGCTCATTAAACCGCATAATGAACGGTGATGTATACAAACCGACACTCAAACCGCTTGCTTCAAGGATATGGGCAATGGCATTGGCGGCTGAGCCTTTACCATTTGTCCCAGTGACATGAATATAATGGCCTCGTTTTTGCGGGTCACCCAAGGCATGCAACAAGGTGAGAATGCGCTGATGATCGCCAGTTTTGGCCAAGCGCGGAAACGAATGAATATACGCGACACTTTCGGTGTAGTCCATGGTTAACTTCTTTCCTCAGGGCATGAACGCGCCCGGTTTCTATGCCAGCGTGCAAGTGCTAGCTTCATAAGTTTCATGATACCAGAAATTCTGGAGAAGTTATGATGTTTACCCAGTGATTTTTGAATGATAACTAGACGTAACCTTGTGCCAAAAGCGTTTAATCGTCAGCCGTCTATAGGCAAACAAAAAGGACTGGCCATGTTACCATGGTCAGTCCCCTTTTCAATCAATCTATTAACAAAAAGCAAACCAACGTCAATCTGATCGTTACCTTAAAGCGAAACTTGATTAAGCCTGCTGCAACTGTGCCAACCGCTGCTGTGTGCTGTTCAGCTGATCGGCAAAATTGCTGCGCTTGGTCCGTTGTTCTTCAACAACTGCCTCAGGTGCCTTGGCGAGGAAGCCTTGATTGTTCAGCTTTTTATCGATGCGATCGATTTCTTGCTGAAGCTTCTTAGCGTCCTTTGTCAACTTAGCCCGCTCTTCATCAAGATCCACCAGTTCATTTAACGGTACGAAGATTGTTGCTCCCGTGATCACGGTGCTGCCAGCCATTTTGGGCTCGGCAACATCGGTTCCTACTGTGAAAGCTTTGCTGTTCACAAACCGATCAATAAAGTCAAAGTTGTCCTCAAAAATTGGCTTCAAAGCCGGGTCAGTTAATTTGACAATAATGTCAACCTTCGTCTTGAGTGGCGCACCTGCATCCTTACGAATGCTACGGACGCCACGAATCAAAGCGATGATTGAATCCATGGCATCAACAGCGGCCGAATTTTCAAAAGCATCATTAGCAACTGGATAACTGGCTGTTACAATTGACTGTCCTGCGTGTGGCAAAGCAAGCCATAACTTTTCAGTCACAAACGGCATGACTGGGTGCAATAGGCGCAGAATCTGGTCAAGCGCATAAGCAAGGTTAACTCGCTTTGCTGCCTTCGCTTTTTCGTCATCGCCATAAAGCACTTCTTTACTCATTTCAACATACCAGTCAGCAAAAACGTTCCAAGTAAAGTTATAAAGAGTCCGACCCATTTCGCCGAATTCGAAGCGTTCAGATAAATCAGTGACCTGTTTAATCGTTTCGTTCAATTGGGCAAATAACCACTTATCAGATAAATCGAAGGTGCTTGGATCTGGTTGTTGCGGCTTCTCCAAGTCCCCGAGATTCATCATCACGAATCGGGAGATGTTCCAGATTTTGTTAATGAAGTTCCAAGCGGCTTCAACTTGTTTGTAACTAAAGCGAGTATCCTGACCAGGCTTATTCCCTGTAATCAAGAACCAGCGCAAAGCATCGGCCCCGTATTTTTCGATCACATCCATCGGGTCAATCCCATTGCCCAAGGATTTACTCATCTTGCGGCCTTGTTCGTCTCGCATCAGGCCATGGATCAAGGTGTACTTGAACGGACGCTCGCCAGTGAAATGCAGCCCTTGGAAAATCATTCGAGCCACCCAGAATGGAATAATATCGTAGCCGGTAACCAATGTGTCCGTTGGATAGTAGCGTTTGTAATCCGGGGAATCGGTATCCGGCCAGCCCATCGTTGAAAATGGCCACAAAGCACTTGAGAACCAAGTATCCAAAACATCTGGATCTTGCTGCCAATTTTCAATGTCTTTTGGTGCTTCCATGCCCACATAGGTCTCGCCAGTCTGCTTGTTGTACCAAGCCGGAATTTGATGACCCCACCAAAGTTGCCGAGAAATAACCCAATCGTGAATATTTTCCATCCATTGCAAATAGGTGTGCTCAAACCGATCTGGCACGAAGGTCACTTTTTTATCAGCTTCCTGTTGTGCTTTGATGGCAGCCTCCGCTAACGGCTTCATTTTCACAAACCATTGAGTTGACAGCCGAGCTTCGACCTGAACACCGGTGCGTTCACTATGACCAACACTATGCACAATTGGCTCAACTTTCAGTAACAGACCTTCCTTATCCAGATCCGCCACCATGGCCTTCCGAGCTTCAAAACGATCCATGCCATTGTACTTGCCAGCATTTTCGTTCATCGTGCCATCTTCATTCATCGTGTTGATCCGCTTCAAGTCATGGCGATTTCCTACCTGAAAGTCATTAGGGTCATGTGCCGGCGTGATTTTAACCGCCCCTGTCCCAAATGCTGGATCAACATACGCATCCTCGATGATTGGAATCCTGCGATTAGCCAGCGGCAAAATCAGCTCTTTGCCAACTAAGTCCTGATAGCGTTTGTCACCAGGATGGACAGCAACGGCGGTATCGCCCATCATCGTTTCGGGACGGGTTGTGGCGATCTCAATATAACCGCTCCCGTCTGCGAACGGATATTTCACATGGTAGAAGGCGCCTTTATCATCTTCATGAATGACTTCGATATCCGACAACGCCGTACGGGCCTGCGGATCCCAGTTGACGATATATTCGCCCCGATAAATCAGGCCTTGCTTATACAACTCAACGAAGACCTTACGAACAGCCTCGTTAAGTCCCTTATCCAAGGTGAAACGCTCGCGGCTGTAATCAAGTGACAACCCCATCTTCGCCCACTGACTGTGAATCGTCTTGGCAAATTCGTCTTTCCATTCCCAAACTTTTTGAACAAATTTATCGCGCCCTAGGTCATAGCGGCTGATGCCCTCTTTACGCAACTTAGCTTCAACTTTGGCTTGGGTCGCGATTCCGGCATGATCCATTCCGGGCAGCCACAACGTATCAAAACCTTGCATCCGCTTTTCGCGAATCACAATATCCTGCAGCGTTGTGTCCCAAGCATGGCCCATGTGCAACTTACCCGTCACATTTGGCGGCGGGATGACAATCGAGTATGGCTTGGCTTTTTGATCACCGCTCGGTTTGAAAACATCCTCATCTAGCCATTCTTGATACCGGCCAGCTTCAACGGCCTTATGATCGTACTTAGGTGCTAATGCTTGCTCTTTCATTGGCTCCACCTCACAATTTTTTTCTGTTCCTGCAGTAACGCGGCCCGCAAGCTGACTTACGAGAATAAAAAAAACCGCCCTAATTAAAAAAATTAGGACGAGTCAGCTCGCGGTACCACCTAAATTGGGAAACAATCCCCCACTTGGTTCAGGATAACGGCTGTCACCGGCCGCTCCCTACTCACTTCAGGACGGCAGCTCACAAGCTACAACCATAGCCT
Organism: Lacticaseibacillus sp. 30; assembly: GCF_053819265.1. Classification (NCBI taxonomy): domain Bacteria; kingdom Bacillati; phylum Bacillota; class Bacilli; order Lactobacillales; family Lactobacillaceae; genus Lacticaseibacillus; species Lacticaseibacillus sp. 30. The sequence continues at coordinate 7,326 of NZ_JBSOQX010000001.1, read as the reverse complement.
TTTTCAAGGTTTGCACCAACCACCTTGTCGCTGGAAAAAAAGACCATGACCCTCTTGATCATTGCATTAGCTGAATTATAACCCGTTGATTTTGACGGGTCAATCGCTAGCGCTATCCTTTTCGGAAACATAGCCTGCTACGGCTCAGTTGTGCTACCCTTGCGACACTCGTTTAACCTGCTTTTGATGATCGACAAACAATAAGGCTTGCAGTTCACTGGTGAGATCAATGTAGCGAATCGTGGTTGTCGGTTTGGCAGGAACCGGTTTGGGAGCAAAGGTCAAAATGGCAGTGACGTTTTGCGCTTCTAATTGGCGCACCACTGCAGCTTGCGCCGAGCTTGGGACGCAGACAATAGCGGTGTGCATACTCGGACGCAATTTTTCAGATAAAGCGGCCAAATCATAAATCGGCACGCCGGCAATCGTTGTCCCGATTAATTGCGGATCGGTGTCAAAGCCCATCGTGATAGAAAGATCAGGGTTGCGGCGAAAATTATTCGTCAGCAAGGCACGGCCCAAATTACCACAACCCACCAACGCCATCTGTTCTTCTGAGTGGACTTCAAGCAACTCGCCAAAAACCTGTGCAAGCAAGTCAACCGAATAGCCATAGCCACTTCGGCCTAAATCGCCAAAATTAGAAAAATCACGTCGAATCGTTGCTGGGGCAATGTGCACCAATTTACTTAATCGATCAGACCGCACCCGTTTCTCGCCGGTCTGCTGCAAGTCTTTAACCGTTCGATAATACACGGGAATCCGTTTAATTGTTGCCTGTGATAACGCCTGCTTGCTGACTACCACTTTGAACACCTCCGCACGCTTTTGTTACTCTTTTCACATATCAGCTTACCAGAATTCGGCTTGCTTGGCTATCTTTTTTCAAAAGTAATGACTGGCATGAATCGTTAGGATTGTACTGATGTTATCATATTATCTGTCAGCGACCGGGCAGTTTGGTCTGTGCTTCTGACTTTATCACCACAGATAACCATAAGATGAAAACCGTCAAAAGTCTCAGTTTTTGTGAAATGTTTCCTTTATTAAATAAAAACGCCCGTTGTTTGCCATGACCACTATCATCAATAGGCAAACAACAGGCATTCTTTTTAAAGCAATTCAGCAATAACATCTTGATCTTGATTCATAAATTGATCCGATGACTTGATCTCCTGAATCTTCACGCCAGCCAGTGCGCGATCCATCAAGCCGGCGACATCAATTTTGCTTTCATAGTAACGCGCGCGATCCGTCTTTGGCTTAGTTTTCGGTGAAGGCGGCGCAAAAATCGTGCAGCAATCTTCAAATGGCATGATCGACAAATCATAAGTGTCAATTTTCTCGGCTTCGGCAATGATTTCATTCTTATCCATCGTTGCCACTGGTCGAATAATCGGCATCGTTGTCACATCATTGATTGCCGCCATCGACTCCAACGTTTGCGAGGCAACTTGACCGACCGATTCGCCATTGAAAATCGCGAGATCGCCACGCTGCTGAGCAATGGCTTCCGTTAGCCGCAACATCAATCGCCGTTGAACGGTCATGAGATAACCTTCTGGCACTTTCGCCTTGATTTCCTCTTGAATTTCCGTAAATGGCACTTCGATAAAGTAAATCCGGCCGACATATGGCGTCAACTTCGCGGTCAGTTGCTTAGCTTTGTTGAGTGCCTGCTGGCTGGTGTACGGCGGACTGAAAAAGTGAACCATCTCAATGTCCACACCCCGCTTTAACGCATAATAGCCAGCCACTGGCGAATCAATGCCGCCACTTAGCATCAAAGCTGCTTTGCCGGCAGTCCCGACTGGCAACCCACCTGCCCCTTGAATGGTCTTCGTGGACAAATAAATCGCCTCGCGCCGGACTTCAATCCGCAAAATCATGTCAGGCTGATGCATTTTAACAACCAAATCAGGCCGCTTATCTGTCAGATAGTCACCCAGATCCAAATTCATGGCGTTTGTATCTAAGGCAAAATCGTGGTCACTGCGGCGCGTGTTAACCTTGTAGCTAATGCCCTTTGGCGCGGTTTCGTTCATTAATTGCAAGGCAACTGCATGTACCTTATCCATATCTTTTTCAACCGCAATACTTGGTGAAAAATTTTGAATGCCAAAAACTTGTGATAACCGAGCCATCACCTGATCACTCGGCTCCCCATGCAATTCGATATGCATCCGATCACGCTTAGGGCGAATCGTGAGTTTGGGGAACTCGTGCAAGGCACGGGTGACATTGCCGTTTAACCGGCCGATAAAGGCTTGACGGTTCTTGCCTTTTGTCGAAAGTTCGCCATAACGAACCATAATTTCTGAATATTGCATACTATAATCCTTTCAGTTAAACGGTCGCCTTATCAAGTTTAGCAAACTTTGCATAAATCGTATCAAATGCCTTGTTAAAAGCATCTGCCTCGGCCAAAGTATTCGCTTCATCTAAGCTAACACGAATCGCTGACGTTGCAATCCGGGAATCGGTATGCATTGCCGCGAGTGTACTGCTTTCCGTACCTTTTTTACTGGAGCAGGCACTAGTTGTCGAAATGTAAATGTCTTTTGCCTCGAAGGCATGGACAATGGTTTCGCCACGGACACCGGCAATCGCGAAACACAACACATGCGGGGCAAAATCAGGGGTCAATTGGCTGAACATCGTCACCTTTGGCTTTTGACTAACATGATCGTAAATTCGTTTGCGAACAGCTTGCTGACGAGCCACGTTATCCGCTTCATTGGCCAAAAGGAGCCGTAGTGACTTCGCCATTGCGGCAATCGCTGGCACATTTTCCGTGCCTGAGCGCCAGTCATTTTCCTGGCCACCGCCTGTCAGCAATGGCGCGATCATCCGGCCTTCTTTGGCATAGATGAACCCTGTGCCACGCGGAGCATGGAACTTATGCCCCGAAAAGCTCATAAAATCAATCCGTGGATCTTGCAAGGCAGCATCCAGCCCCTTGCCGACTGCCTGCACAGCATCAACATGAAAATGAATGTTGGGATAGGCATCTAGCACGCGTGCAGCTTCAACAATCGGCTGCATACTGCCAATTTCATTGTTGACTGCCATGATCGAGACCAAAATCGTATCTTTGCGAATCGCTGCTTTGAGATCATCGATGTTGATAAACCCGCGATGATCGACCGGCAGATAGGTCACGTCAAAGCCCAATTTTTCTAGTTGCTTCATCGTATTAATGACCGCAGGATGCTCAATGCTGGTTGTAATCAGGTGCCGGCCGAATTCACGTTTCGCCATCGCCGTTCCCTTGATCACCCAATTATCGCTTTCGGTACCACCACTGGTGAAGTAAATTTCGTTTGGTTTCGCACCGATCAGCTGAGCAATCTGCGCCCGTGAACTTTGCAGAACCTCATTTGCCCGTGTCCCCAAGGCATGCAAGCTACTCGGATTACCAAAAAAATCCGTGCTGACTTTATTATAAGTAGCCAATGCTTCCGGCGAAATCTTCGTCGTCGCACTATTATCAAAATAAATCATCTGCCGGCCCCTTCCGTTATTGTGACTGCGTTGAATTATAGACAAAAAGTTAGTAAGTTTCAAGAGCGCGAGCCAGTCCGGGAGAAACCGGAGTGTAAGTGGCCTTGGGCGTGATGGTCGCACTTTGACCATTGCGACCAAGGTCCTTACACGCAGGTTTCTGGACTGGCGAGCGCGTTTCTGAGATTAGAAGCAGGAGCGGTTAAACCAGCTCCCTTCACTAGATCAAGCCAAAAGTCTCTTGCCGTGCCAAACTCCGCAATCTCCGGCCAGCTGGGGCTTGCGACGCGAAGCTAGAGCGGAGACGGCGCTTCGAGCCCCATCTGCTCCGCCTTGGCACTGATGTCTTTAAATCCCGATAAGAAGCTATCTATGAAGAAACAAACGGTGATCCACGAGCACCTTTATCGGAACCTAGATAGCATCAGCAAGTTCGTACAACAAGTTCTGCAAAATTTACCCACAGAATCTGACCCCAAACAAAAACCAGCCACCACCGGCTGGTTTTCCCAAATCCGAATCACTAATATAATGAAGCTTTCTTCCGCGCAAGGTACGCATCCTCAACCTTCTTATAGCTTCCGGCTTCGGTTTGCTCCAATGCCGTCGCTAAGGTATCCGCGGCTTGCTTATAATCAAATTGCATATACGACTCAGTAGCCTGATGCACTGCTTCGGCGACTGGTTTCACTGTTGTTTTATAGCGGTTGGCATACTGCATCAATTCTTCTGTCAAACCCGCAGCGTCAATCAAAGCGCTGGTAGCTTTTTTCAACGCATCAATATCGCTGGCAATTTTAACCAGAAACTTCGCAATCGCGTCCATGTTAATTTTCACTTGATCAAGATCATGGTTTAATTGCTCGATCTCGGCAGTGACGTGCTTGACCTGGCTCACATAATCTTGTGGCAGACCAGGTAGGTGATGCCGTAAAATTTCATGTTTGATGTTACGCATATCCAGTTCAAAATTCTCTGCCTGCTTGTTGGCGACAATCTCGCCTTTCTTTAAGCCTGCGACCGCTTGATTAATTTGAACCTGCTGCTTCTCAATCGCTGTCAACTCATCTTTGGTGGCATCAAACCGCTCAATCACATCAGAATACACGGCCTTACCAGCTTCAATCGCATCCGTATCCTTGATATAGTTGGCATCAATCGAATCAAGCTGCGTCTTTAAATCCTTGGCAATTTTGATTTCATTGTGATTCAACGTGTAGCTCTGATTCAAATGATCCAGTTCTGTCTGCAACTCGCGATTTTGACGCAAGGCGTGATCAATAAATTGGCGCAGGTCTGGCGCAGCAGCATCGACGCGCTTTCTAGCCTGCATTTCCTTTTCCATAATCGCGTACATCTTATCAATCTCAGCTTCAATTTCGCTGTTAGCCGCTTCTGTGGCGTCCACATCAAGCGACTTAAGCGCGGTGTTAGCGTCAGCCATCTTTTCGTTAACATCCTCGACCATGCCCGGAATATCATCAGTGAAAACATAATGAGCCGTTGTCAACTGCCGATAGCCATGCTCGATTTCATTAATCTGCGCCGGGAATTCGTTCACCTGTTCATTGACAAGCGGTGGCAATTCTTTAACTTGACGCCGCAATGCCGCCATCTCATCACTTAACTGCTTAATCTCGCTCTTGGCAGCTTGATGATCGCCATCATTATTAATCTGGTCAATTTTTTGAAAAAGTTCAGCAAGTTGTTGCAACTGCTGTTCCAAAGCCGGCTGGGCATCCCCAAAGACAAAACTTTTGGCGAGGATCGTTTTACGCGACACTTGATAATCATCACGTAACTGCAACATCTTGCTGCGATTATCCGCCTCGTCATGCCGAATGTCTTGTAAGGCTTGGCTGATCAAGTCATATTGTTGGCGGGCTGTGTCAATTTTTGCTTCCAGCACCTTAGCAATTTTCTGGGCATGATCAAAGCGAAAACGCTTGGCCTGGTCCTCCAGATCAAGCAGAATCTTCTGTAGGTCAGCCAAGTCGTCATCATTCAACTGATCAAAGGCCCGTTCCCACTTGCTGAACGTTGCCAGACTATCGCCAGTTAACTTTAACTGCTCGATGCTGCGAATCTGACTCGACAGCGCACCAACGTCAATCGCTTCGACTTGCGCGTCCAAGTTCTTGATTCGAGTCTGAAAATAATGCTGCAGCCACCAGACACCGCCGGCAGCAACAACTATGATCACTACGATAACAAAGAACCAGATCATCCCTACACCCTCTGCTTTACCTATTATCATTTCAATTGCATTTTGACAGCTTCACGGCTAAAATGCCGTTAAGCATCAAAATGTGAGAATATCCTAAGTACAAGTATCGCAAAAAAAGGCTTCAGTTAAAAGGCCTACACATCGCTTTTCATAAATTCTCTAAAAGGACTGATTAAATGACGACCCTTGATCCCATCATTGTTGACCAATTAGACGGCTTGCTAACCGGCGAAACTAACCCAATTACGGTACTTGCCAATGCCAGCGCTTTGCTAAACGACTTGATGACTGACCTCAACTGGGCAGGTTTCTACCTTTATAATGATAAAACTGGCCAGCTTGACCTCGGGCCATTCCAAGGTAAAGTCGCCTGCATGCACATTCAGCCAGGCAACGGTGTCGTTGGCACCAGCTACGCCCAAAACGCTGTGCTGCGCGTGCCAAACGTTCACGAATTTGCTGGCCACATCGCTTGCGACTCTGCCAGCAACGCTGAGATCGTTGTTCCCATCACAGTTGACAATCGGGTGGTCGCCATCATGGACATCGACTCGCCAACACTGGATCGGTTTAGTGAAAATGACGAAGCCATCCTCACTAAGTTTGGTGAGACGTTGGCGGCGCACCTTGACACTGCTGCGCTAAACACGGTATACTAGCACGCGTGTAAAATAATGCAGCAGCGGCCGGCATGGTCGGCTCCAGTCCTGCCTCGGCGTTAAGCCGGTGACAGTAGTAACCGCGGCTGCAAAGGTGAACCTTTGCAGGACTGCCCGTGTGCTAAAGCCGCAATTCGTTATTTTACTCCAAATAAAATCTTGGAGGAATATCTATATGTCTCGTTATACTGGTCCTCGCTGGAAGCAGAGCCGTCGTCTTGGCCTCTCCCTTTCCGGCACTGGTAAAGAATTAGCTCGTCGTCCTTATGCACCTGGTGATCATGGTGCCAACAACCGTCGTAAGATCTCTGAATACGGCCAACAATTGCGTGAAAAGCAAAAGTTACGTTGGATGTACGGCTTAAACGAACGCCAATTCCAGAACTTGTTCCTGCGCGCCGGCAAGATCAAAGAAGGTACCCATGGTGATAACTTCATGATCCTGCTCGAAACCCGTTTGGACAATCTGGTTTTCCGCTTGGGTCTGGCTTCCAGCCGTCCGCAAGCACGTCAACTTGTTAACCACGGTCACATCACCGTTGATGGCAAGCGCGTCGATATCCCTTCTTATGAAGTAGAGCCGGGCCAAGTGATCGCTCTTCGCGAACGTTCACAAAACCTTGCTATCGTCAATGAAGCCATCGAGAACACCGTTTCCCGTCCGGCCTACGTTACCTTTGACGACACTAAGAAGACCGGTTCCCTCGTTCGTTTACCAGAACGTGGCGAACTCGAACCAGAAGTTGACGAATCACTGGTTGTTGAATACTATAACCAGAAGCTTTAATACTTTTGGGCACAAATACCGTTACAACAACGTTTGTAGCGATCTATCTCGTGCAGTTTCGTGCACTCAGTTCAATAGGTCAAACAATTGTCGAACACGTCCATCTTGGGCGTGTTTTTTCGTATTTCGTATTTGTTTCGACTTTAATA